>CADCWI010000095.1 GCA_902806355.1 uncultured Thermomicrobiales bacterium
CGGCGACTTCCTCGGCAGCAGCAACCTCGGCCTCGGCAGCCTCGGCCTCGTCGGCGGCGACTTCCTCGGCAGCAGCAACCTCGGCCTCGGCAGCCTCGGCCTCGTCGGCGGCGACTTCCTCGGCAGCAGCAACCTCGGCCTCGGCAGCCTCGGCCTCGTCGGCGGCGACTTCCTCGGCAGCCTCGGCCTCGTCGGCGGCCGCGACTTCGCCTGTAGCGATGTCTTCAGTTAACTCCTCAGTTGCGACCTCGCCGGTGAAGACCTCATCAGCCGGTTCTTCAGTCACCGGTTCGTCGGCGGCGACGTCTTCCGGCTCGTCGACCACTGCGGCTTCGATGGCGAGCTGGACGTAATCACTGCGAACGAAGCCACCAACGCCCGCACAGTTGACGGGCAGGAAGGCGACGCCCTCGGCCCAGAGCTCTTCACCGGTGACTTCCAGTGAACCGCCCAGGGAAAGCCGGACGACGACCTCGGCGTCAGTGCGCGCATCGACGCGGCACGCGAGCCCGTCCGCCGGAAGCGGACCATCGTCGTTGTCGACAACAACTCCAGTGTCGATCGGCTCTTGCCAGGGCCGTGACGGGGCGGCGATATCGGCGCTCCCGGTCTCGGCGATGTCCGGGCTTTCGCTTTCGGCGGCCGGATCATCAATGGATACAGGTGTTTCCGGGGAGGTGGAATCTGTCGCGCCTGTCACGAGGTCGACAGGGATGTAACCGGCCAGTCCGTTGGCACTGGCGGAGTACCACAGAGAGCCATCGACGCCAGTGACCGGACCTTCGAGGATCGACACGGGCGTGCCGTCCGAAACCGTTGATACCACTTGGGCGTCAAAGGATGGAACGCTTCTCAGAGAGGCATCGCCGCCATCGGTCTGGACGGTTGCCGGTTGCCCAGGAACAAGTCCTTCGTCGGCGAGTGCGACCATGGGAGCGAAGAGTAACGAGCTCATGAGCCCAACGATCACGATCAGAACCGTGCGCTGCGCATGGTGTCGTAAGGTAGACAACCCTTCCCTCCAGGTAATGTCGTTCAGCTGAGCAGCCCCTCAGCATCACCGAAGCTGCCAGAGGATTGGGGTGATGACCCCGAATCCGGATCGATCCTGAATATGACGCCCCCGCTAGCCAGCGGCAGAAACCGGATATTGCCCGGTTTGCATATTCATCCAACAGGTGCGAAGGCCCTTCCCTTCGCCGACCCTGACAACAGATGCGTCAGAGAGTTACGCCATGTTTGCCCATAGAGACCATGGATCATGCGGCCAGGTCCCGGATCGGGGATCATCTGGATCGTCATGTTCGCGCCAACGCCAGGCACCGCCACCAGCGCATGAAAGAGATTCATGTCTCGCGCGTGATGATCACTATGCCCGTCCGGCGCGCTGCCACAGCCCCTGCTGCCCAGGTTGAGAAACGGGAGATGCAGACATTGTGAAATACGGGTGCTGAGTCCGGAGCGCCTTGCCACCCAGCCGATGTATGTGGCGATTGCCGTGCTCGGAGATTCAGACCGTATCCGCCCTCACAATATCTCGTGAATCGCCCCCGTCGATGCCAGTAAGCTTGAGTCATCCAGCCATGGATCACAGCTTCCGGGTTCATCGCAGCCTCAGGACAATTGCGACCGTAGCAAAGTGGTGGGAACGATGTCAAGCTTGGAAGACACAAAGAGACCTCTGGCGAGAGGCTCCAGATGGTCTGTTGCGACAGGGTGTCACGACTTTCGGGGTTCGTCAGGCGCCGGGGAGCGCCATCCGACGAGCCGGTGTCTGCCAGTCGATATATGCAGACATAGTGCCATCGCGCCGCCCTGTTTTTTCCCATGACAGAGCCAGTGGCGGACTGCTATGACCTCGAACGCCTTCGAAGCGTGGTTAGAGAGTCACCGTTCCTCATGAACAAACATCCTGTTTTGCAGGGGCTCGGGACTAACAGTGCCCGCGTGGCAAGTCACGACCAGAAAGTGAGGCATTCATGCACAATGCCTAGCGACGCGTGGCCGGATGGTGTATGCGCGGTACATTTCGGAGAGACCGTGGCACAGATGATGGATCAGGCTGCTATTCGGCGGTTTCACTGCTCTGACGGCGCCGGCGAAATCGGGTGCTTGCTCCGGTCTGCGCTTCGGACTCGGCATCGCGTCGCTGGGCCGTAGCCGTGTCGAGCTCTTCCTGCACTTGTTCGAGCCGGATACGAACCCGTTGTTCGTGCAGGTACCAGATATCGCGATGCAGCGAGGCGTCGGCCTGGCGTAGCTCGTCGAGGTACGTGTTGAGGTCGGAGACGCGATAGGAGATATCGCGGTGCAGCTCGCTTGCCTCGTCCATGCGCTCGTTGAGTCGCTCTATCCGCTCCTCGAACGTCTGGCGAAGCTGCTCGAAGCGGCCATCGGTTTCCTGCCGGGCGTCGTCGTACAGGTCGGCGAGCTGATCGTGCCGCTCGGTTACCTGAGAGACGAGACGGGCGACATCCTCCCTCAGGGAAAGCTCACCGGCTCTCAGCTCATCGAGCGTCGGGTCGACGTGGACCAAACCACGGCGGGTATCTTCCAGGGAGTCGTAGATGTGGGCGAGATCGGCACGAAGCTCATCGATCCGGACGCTGTAGCTCTCCGCGATCTCCTGTACACTGGCCGTCCGCCGGCGTCCTTCCTGATCGACGATCTTGATCGCGTCCTCGGCCCGGATGATGTCCCGGCGAAAACCGTCGATCTCCGAGCGGACGCTTTCGATCCCGTCCCGGAGTCCGTGCGTCACCGCACTCGTCCGGTCACCGAGCGCCGAAAGATGCTCGATCATGGTTACGAGCTCGTCGAATTTTTGCTGATTCTGGCTTGTGTCGTCGACCTTGCGCCGTGATGCCTCGAGTAGTTCGGTGACGTGCGCTTGCAACGAGCGGATTGGCCGGAGGCCATCATCGATGTGCCCTTCGAGATCCTGCATCAGTTGCCGGGTGCGGTTCTCGTCGATCGCGCGGGCCTGGGCACTCTGCTGCGCCTCCTTGCGAATCTGCTCGATCATGAGCTTGATCTGGGCGACGCTCCCTTCCTGGTGCTTGAGACGCTCCTGATCGCGCGTCTGGCGACTTGCCAGCTCGCGCAGCGCCATCCGGATCTCATCAACCTGGCTCTGGAGTCCACTTGCGCGCACTTCGTCGCGCCGCCGCTCGTCATCCTGGCGATACGCCGAGATACCCGAACCAGGCTGGTTCCCTGATCCGGTGGTGTTGGACTGAGGAGATGAGTTGGCCATCGATGCTGGGTCCTCATGACTTGTGCGGTGTCGCGATATGCGGTACCGCTCGAGCGTCAACACATCAGCGGGAGATGCGGGTGCCGGATGGAAGTGGGCCGCGGTTCAAGAACGGCCACTTCATGAAAAGCGTTGATTTCGGCCATCACGATCTGATCACTCCGGAAGGAAACGCCCGACCTTTTGCCGGGACCGTCCGAACACCCCGAGCCGGGCCGAAGTCATGTTGTCGCACGCCGGGCATGTGGTGTTCCCGTCTTCCGTTCCCGCAAAGCATACGAGAGTTCGAGCCAGGATGCTGGTCACGATCGGTTCGGGACGGCGTGTTTCTCCTCCTGATCGGGCCGATCGAACACCTCGATCGTATCAGCGACGCACCGCGCGAGCGCCTCAGGGTCGTAGCCGCCCTCGAGAACCGCGACGATTCTGCCGTCGCACACGCTCGTGGCGAGCTCGACGGCGAACGTTGCGACCTCGCGGAATCCCGCATCGGTCACCCTCATGCCGCCAAGGGGGTCGTCCGCATGGGCATCGTACCCGGCCGAGATGAGGAGCAGCTCGGGAGCGAAGGCCGTGATCGCGGGAGCGATCGTCTCTTCCAGATGCCGCTGGAAAACCGCGTCGCCGGTCCCGGCGGGAAGGGGGACATTGACAGTCGTTCCCCTCCCAGCGCCCCGGCCTGTTTCCTGGCGCGATCCCGTACCTGGGTAGAACGGAAACTGGTGCAGGGAGCAATACAGCACATCAGCTCTTTCATAGAAGATGTCCTGCGTGCCGTTGCCGTGATGCACATCCCAGTCGAGAATCGCGACTCTGGATGCTCCCATCACGACTGCATGAGCGGCGGCGATCGCGATGGTGTTGAGCAGGCAAAATCCCATCGACCGTGTCGGAGTGGCGTGATGACCGGGGGGACGGGCGATCACGAACGCACGCGATGCCTTCCCTGCGAGCACCGTGTTGACCGCGGCGATTCCGGCGCCGGCCGCGAGACGGGCGACATCGACAGACTCCTGCCGCACGACGGTGTCCGAATCGATCCAGCCACCTCCCTGGCTGGCGATCGTTCCCAGCGCCCCCAGCAGTTCAGGGTCGTGGACGCGGCCGACCTCTTCCGGAATTGCCATCCCGAACGGGACGACTGGCCGGTCGGAGAGCAGATCGCGCCTGACCAGCTCCCGATCGATCGCCAGCATTCGTCGAGGATTCTCCGGGTGTGCCCCAGTGTCGTGCCCGGTGAACGCCTCGGAACGGAAGATGACCGTGTCGCGGGGAGCTCGGGAACTCGTGGAAGGCATGTCAGGGACTTCCTTCGCGAGGGTTCGTTCGGGACGATGGCCGGGAGAGCGGGAGGTGCCAGGGTAGGGTGAGTCGCACGTCTCGCGAGGATCCAGGACAGGGAGATCCGGTCAGGAACCGGTCCGACGAAAGCGCGTCTGCTCCGGCGCCGGGCGGGGTTCTGACTCGGATCGTTCCGTGGCGACGTGGTAGGGAGCGCGGCGGCGGGCAGGTGAAATGGTCCCTGGGCGGATCGGGGTAATCTTGCGCGATGCAGAGACCACGGAGCGATCGCTCGTAATCCCATTGAGCAGTTCTGGGAGGCTGGTCGCTCGCGAAGGGCGTCGCATGAAACTGGTCGGACCCATCCAGCCATACACAAGCGCGCCGCCGATGGGGATGCAGAGGATGGCCAACCCCCACAACACCTTGTTCCCGCCGCGAACGCGGGGGCGACGGATGAGGTCCCGCATCGCGTGGATCATCAGTGCATACTGGGCCGCTCCAAACCCGGTTATCACCGTGGCAATCAGGAGCGTTTCGAGGGTCATGGAAACTCGCTCTTCCCAACTCTGGCGAGAACGGGCTGACGTGGATGCTGGTGCCACGCCAGGTCAGCAGGACCGGCAACGTTGAACCCAAGACTCTATCGTACCACCCGAACAAGTGATCTACCGTCCTCTGTCTCGATCGGAAGGACATCGGAAGAGAGGAAAGGTGGAAAGCCGTGGCGCGCGGGATGTTGCTCAGGCTACTCGCCCGGTGTGATGAAGTCCTGCGCCACGAACCCGGTTTCGCCCGTGCCGGTAACTTCGACCGGGTACCAGACATAGCCGTCCGCTTCCTGCGCATCCCCCGTAATCTCAAGTTCCGTGCCGTTCGTCAGTTCGGCCACAATCTCGCCTGTTGCCGACGGTTCGGCCCGAAGGTTGACCGACGCTTCGGCAATCACCACCGTGTCGCCCTCCGCCAGATTCTGGGGTACGGCCGTGGCATAGTCGGTATCCGCCTCAGCCGCCGACACGCCACCGGTGAAGGAGACGTACCGGGGGGAGCCATTTATATGAAAGGGCAGAATCCGAATCAGGTCTGCTGAAGCAAAATCCGCGATCTCGAACGCGGCCCATCCGTTGCCGGATCCGCCCGGCAGGTACTCCTGGCTAACATCCGGATTCGGGGGCGTTAGCGTGATGGTGTGGTCCCACGGGTCGCCGCCCGGGTCGGCGATCGCGAGTGCGCTCGTCGAGAAGAACGCGGGGTATGGGCAGCGGTTGGTGACGGAGAGGCGGACACCGATCATTGAACCGCCTGGGAGCACTCCGTCCAGGCCAAGTGCCTGGAGCCGGAAGTCCGCAAGGTCGATGACCTGTTGATCGAAGATGACCTCCTCGACGGTGACGTCCCAGCCACCGGTCCGGACGGTTTCGCCGATCGCGACCGGCCGCGATGGATCGGCACCAGCGTCCGTGTCCGAGGCATTACCGGTGGGCGCGGAGGGCATTGCAGCCGTCTCCGAAAGCGCGAAGATCGCATCCGCCCAGTTGCCGCCCGTGAACGGGCTGTCGAACCAGAGTGTCGCCGGGGCCGGATCGTCCACGAGGAGCGGGATCCATCCCTCGAGCGATTTGCCTGGCTCAACTACACCCTGCAAGGCCGGTTCCGGCATGTCGATCGTCGGCGGCCGCCGGAGCACGCCATCGGCGCCGGTGGCGGCAAAATCCGAGAGGTTGATGACGAGCGGTCTGTCCGACATGGATTCGGCGGTCACCCGGGCGGTGAGGTATCCGAGGCCGTCTGGAGCGGCAGCGTTGTACGCGTTGGCTTCCTGGACCTGCGCGGCGGCTTCCGCACCTGTCCGCACCTCGGCGACGGTGAGCCGCCAGGGTCCGACCGCGAACTGCTCGCCCATGGCGACGATATCCGTGGCGTCAGATGCCGCTTGCGCCGCATGCACGTTTGCACGACTTCCTTTTAATGAACGCTGGTGGGTACCTGCGGTCTGCATCGGGAATGATCCTTCGCCGTCGTCATGGACGAGACATGGGCTCTATCGCGTAGATGCCGGGCGGTTTTCCTGCCAGCAATGATACAGGCAAACGCGGGCGTGCCGGCATCGTCAGGACAACACGCCCGCTCGGCGGAACACGGCTGCCGAATGCGCATGGCCCTGGAGTGATCCAGATCGAGTGGACGTCCGTTAAGCCGACTAGAGTCCTGAACGTATGTCGGGCCGAAGGCGGTGGCCCGAATCTGGCGGTACAGGTAGGCAGAAGACTTGCCGCGGGGCAAGTTTGATTCTCTGCCGTCGTCATCGGAAGCGGTGTGCGGCACGAATCAGGTTCGACAATACAGGAAGAGGAAGGGAAGACAACATGCGGTCATTGCACCAACTGTTTCTTGACAGCATTTCGGAACAGCGAAGTCTAGCGGGCTCCGGCCGTGGAATCGTCGCTGGGCCGGCGACCGTTCGCCTGCTGGCGGCCCAGGCCGAGTTCGAAAGCGATGTCGACGTGCTCAATTACGCGCTGACGCTCGAGCATCTTGAGGCGGCGTTCTATGAATTGGTTCCGGACTTCGAGTTCGGCGAAGATGGCTTTGGAAACTCGATTACCGAAAACCTGACGACGATCGGCGAGCACGAGACGGCTCATGTCGAGACGTTGACGCAAACCATCACCGACCTGGGTGGCGAGCCGGTCGAAGCGGCGGAATATGACTTCGGTGTCACGGACGCCGCTTCCTTCCTTGCTACTGCAGTGGTTCTTGAGGACACGGGCGTCTCCGCCTATGACGGCGCGGCATCCGCGATCGAAGACCCAGGGCTGCTAACGGCCGCAGGCTCGATCGTCGCTGTAGAAGCGCGACATGCGGCGTATCTTCGCCTGGTAACTGGTGAGCTTCCGTTCCCGTCGGCATTCGAGACACCGCTGACACCGGAAGAAGTGCTTGAGGCCGCTGGCGGGTTTATCGTCGCCGATGAAGCCGCAGAGCCCGAAGAGGTGGAAGCGACACCGGCCAACTAGCCGAGCGCGGTCCGAGCCCGTCTCGGATCTCTGCTTCACGATAGAACCCACGTGTTCTCAGTTCCAACAGGAGAAAGATCGATGTCAACCCCAAACCGTGATATGTACGAGGCCCTGCTTCAAAAGGCCCTCGACACCCGAATGTCGGATATCTCACGTCGCCGCTTGCTTCGCAACGCTGGTATTACCGGAGGTGTGGCGGCTCTCGGAACAGTCGGATTTGCCGCCGCGCAGGACGATGCGACGCCGGAAGTCGGCGACGAGGCTACTCCGGTAACCGGCGAGAGCCCCTTCGAGGGACCGGTCGATGTGCTCAACTATGCATTGACCCTAGAGCACCTCGAGACCGCTTTCTATCGCGATGGCCTGGAGGAGTTCGATTCGGCAGCGTTCGAGGAATTGGGCTTCCAGTCCAGTGTCTACGACAACCTGACCGAGATCGCCGCTCACGAAGCCGCCCATGTCGAAACCTTGACCGCAACGATCACCGATCTCGGTGGCGAGCCGGTTGAAGAGGCCGAGTACGACTTCGGTTACGAAGATGCAGCCGGGTTCCTGGAAGTCGCATTGGCTCTTGAAGATACAGGCGTCGCCGCTTATCAGGGTGCTGCCCAGTACCTGATCGAGGAGGATGATCTTCTCACCGCGGCACTGACGATCCATGGCGTGGAAGCACGTCACGCTGCGTACCTGGCTCTCCTGAACGAAGCGAACCCGTTCCCGGAAGCCTTCAACCCGTCCTTGACGCCGGAAGAAGTGCTCGAGATCGCGACACCGTTCATCGTCGACTAACGTAGGTCACCCATCTCCCCCAAGGTGAGGGATCGCGAACGAATGGTCCCTCCAGCAACCCTCCTGACCTCACCAGTCAGGGGGGTTGCCCGTTAACGGTGCTCCGCCAGGAGGCGCCGTACCGTATCGGTCGTCACCTCGGCGAAGTCGTCGTAGAACTGACCGACCGATCCGAACGTCTCCGGCGCGAGGATGCTGATGGCGTCCACTCCACCGCGCCGGAAGTCATCGATAAGCCGGGGAGGAGCGACCGGGACGGCGACGACGATCTGGCGAGGATCCGATGCCTTTGCCCAGGCGACAGCCGCCTGCATTGATGCTCCGGTGGCCAGACCGTCGTCGACGAGCACCACGATCCTGTCCCGTAGGCGGGGCAAGGGAGCGCTACTACGGATCTGCTCGTCGATCCGGGTGCGCTCCTGCGACGCCGACCATGACAACTGCTCCACGGCGGCATCGGATAACCCCAGGTCGAGGATCAGGGACCGGTTCAGCACGCGAATGTCCCCCGGCGCGATCGCCCCGACCGCCAGCTCCGGCTGATCTGGCGCGCCGATCTTCCGGACAACGCAGGCATCAAGGGCACAACCCAGCCGGTCCGCGGCCTCCGCCGCGACCGGTACGCCGCCCCGTGCGAGCCCGAGGACGATCAGGTCCGAAGCCTGAACGTCGATGAAGAGCTGCGCGAGGAGCGCCGCGATCTGCTGTCCGGCGTGCGTCCTGTCGTGAAACGGATGGTCCCTCGAAGAGCGGCGAAACCGCATGTTCTTCCTCCTTCGAAGGCAGTATGGACGATGGCCTGCATGCCTCGTGCCAGCTGGCTGGAGAGCGTCGAGCCTTTGCATGCATGGCCCGGAAAGACGTTCTCGGTCAGCGCGGACATTGCAAACGTGTTTTGATTGACATCACCTCATGCAAGGAGTTCCACCGTGCAGTCGCGCAGCCTGCGTAATAAGCGGTCCGGGACGGGGGTCGGTGATTCGCGCGCCCGATAACTGGCGATGAGATGGTCCACCAGGCTCACCACAGTCTTGTCCATGGCATCCGGGCCGGAAAAATGCAGCCCGTCCATCAGGGCACTTCGCGACCGCGGGTCGAACCGGGAATCGGCGTCTCGATACTGCTGGGTTGTCAATGTGGTCAGCATCCATCCCTCATCGGCGATACCGGCATATTCGATCGCGATAGCCGCATCGACCAGGGCGGAAGCGAACCGCCAGCACGACAGCTGATGACCTCGCCGCCGAGCCTTGGCATAGCGGGTGGTGCCAAGGAGCTGGGAGACCACGTAGTGCTCGAGGCTCCCGATGTTGGGACGGTACACGGTCGACGGCCTTCGGGTGAGATGATCCGGGACCGGTGCAGTGTTCGTCCGCGTTGGATCGTTGCCTGGCTGCGCTTTTGGAGCCGACCCGATACTCAGGTCGAGCTTCTGCAGTGGACTCAGGTGCGTGAAGACGATGGCAGCGGCCCAGTCCTCCGGAGCGTCCGCGATGGGCCATTCAAACTCGACGGCGTCGACAGTGAACAGCGCCCCATAGAGCGTCGGAATCGTCAGATTGATGTCCGCTGATGTCGCATGGATATCGATATCCGAGAATTGGTCGCACCGGCCATCGGCGCAGGAGCCGAAGACCGTGACGTCCGTGATCCCGGGCACCTCGATCAAAGCAGCCACGATCCGGTCTCGCCACGAGAGAAGGTCATCGATCGTGGAGGGGTTTGGCATGATCGGTATCCTGGTCGATCCGATGTCATCGGGCTGATGCGTTCCGTGAGACCATACCGGGGGCTGCCGATGAGCGACAAGGAGGATGTGGGTGCTGGGAATCGCGGTCGGCGGGCATCCGGGCACGCGCCGGAGAATACACGGGTGGCATTCGATCTCGCGATCGAGATGGGCGCGGACATGGTCGAGACCGATGTCTAGGTCACTTGCGATGGCGAGCTCGTATTGTTCCACGATGACCTCGTCAATCGAAGCAGGAATGGCCGGGGACTACTCGCCGATCATACGTTGGCGGAACTGCGAGCACTCGATCTGGGAAGCTGGTTCGGGCCGGCATTCGCTGGTGAGCGGATCCTGACGCTGGACGAATTCGCCGAGGAGTATCTGCTATGCATCGGGGCTTGCCTGGAGATCAAGGACCCGCTCGCCGTCGAGCCGTTGCTCGATGCAATCGAGCCATGGGGCGATTCTGGCTCGCTGCACGTCACCTCGTTTTCCTGGTCCGCGTTGGTGCGGGCGTCACAGCGGAACCCCCGCCTCACATATGAGTTTCTCTCTACCGCCTTTAATAGCGAGGTGATCGGACGCTGCATCGCGCAAGGTCTGGCCCAGATCTGCCCTCCAGCCGGATTGCTGGAGCGGACACTCGTGCGGCAGGCGCATGACACGGGGCTGGTCGTCCGGGTGTGGGGTGTTCGCGAACCGGGCGATGTCGATCGCCTCTTTGCGAGTGGTGCGGATGGTGCGACCATCAACTGGCCCGAGTGGATCACCGGTCGCCGTTGACCGGCTGGGGGTCGGCAGATCACGCCTGTCGCGCACGGCATCGTAGGGGACGATCGCGTATCTGCAGCTGCACCGGTCCCTGTGAAGCGAAGCTTCACTTGTTCCCGCGTCGGCGCGATTTCGAAGCTTCATCGCCTTGAGGTCGGCCCATAGACATGCATACGCTTGCCCGCTGCCGTAGAAACACCTGTCCCCCGCAATTACCATGCACTTCGGTCCTTGCAGGAGTTTCATTCCCTTATGGTCTGCCGGCCACAGACCACCGCGGTATGGTTGGGTACGACTGCGGTGCTCACAGGCAACTCGCCCGACCGCATCCGCACACAGGCCATCCCGACGGAATGGAGCGAAGCGGCGCATCGATCACTGCGTGAGTTGTCAGGGGATGAAACGTACAAATTGATCAGCGGATAGGCGCCATTGAGGTGCAGTGCACTTGCTGGATCGAGCCGCGGCTGTGGTACGAGACCGAACATGTTGCGAGGAGCAGCCTATGACAGAGGCAGCAACGATGCATCCGGAGATCTACGCACCCGCGTGGGATGCCCCTGGCGAAGGAATCTACGACTACTATCGCGAGTTTCGCGAACGTGGTCCGATCGCACGAACGGCGGCGACATGGCCGATCGGCCTGCCTGGAGTCGCGATTCTCCGCTTCGAGGATGTCCATGCCGGGCTACGAGATGGGCGGCTCCGGCGAGAGATCCGTCCGTTGATGCCCGATGGGTGGCAACCGGAAGCGGCACCGCGAAGCACGATCGCGGATGTATTCTCTGGGTTCATGCTCTTTCGCGATCCTCCCGACCACACGCGTCTCCGATCGGCCGCCAATCTGGCGTTCACCCCGCGACGGGTTGAGGCGATGCGTCCAGCCATCACCGCGCTCGCCAATGACCTCGTTGACGGGCTGGTCGCGTCCGACGAGCCGAAGGACCTGATCCGTGCATTCGCCTATCCGCTGCCGATCATGGTCATCTCCGAGATGCTCGGAATCCCGCGCGAGGATTTCCCACGTTTCCGTGACTGGTCGATGGTGATCGCCGCCGCGATCGACATCCCGCCAGCCAGGATCGAGGACTTCGCCGCGCGGGCGGACCGCAGCGCCGCCGAGCTCGTTGAGTACCTGACGGGCATCGTCGAGGAACGCCGCGTCCAGCCGCGTGCGGACCTCATCTCATCCCTGATCCATGCTGAAACCACGGAGGGTAGGATCACGACCGGGGAGCTCATCTCCACGTGCATCCTGCTGCTCGTCGCCGGGCACGAAACCACGGTCAACCTGATCACGAACGGGATGCTCGCGCTCCTCTCGCATCCCAATCAGTGGACGATGCTGGTCGAGAATCCCGGGCTCGCGATGAACGCGACCGAGGAGCTGCTGCGATTCGATAGCCCGGTGCAGATGACGGATCGACTGGCCCACGAGGATGTCACGATTGCCGGCGAGACGGTCCCGCGCGGCACGAACGTCCAGCTCGTGCTCGGGTCGGCGAACCGGGATCCCCGAGTATTCAGGGATCCCGACCGGCTGGATATCCAGCGCGACGTCGGCCGGCTCATGTCGTTCGGGCAGGGGATCCACTTCTGTCTCGGAGCGGCGCTCGCGCGACTCGAGGGTGAGATTGCGTTCGGGGCGCTGGCACGGCTGGCACCAGAGCTTGCACTGGCGCCTGGAACGCATCGCTGGCGGCCAGGGCTTGCCTTGCGCGGACTGGAGGAGTTGCTGGTGACACCACACCAGGTCACACCGTGACCGGCGAGTGGCTGGAAGGGTCCGTGACCCTGATCACCGGCGCGATGGCGGCGGGCAAGTCGACGGTGGCGCAGGCACTCGCCGAGCGCCTGTCACGCAGCGTACACGTGCGCGGCGATCTCTTCCGCCGGATAGTCGTGTCGGGGCGCGCCGAGATGACGGCCGACCCGTCCCCGGAGGCGATTGCCCAGCTCCGCCTCCGGTACGACCTGGGCGTCCGGACCAGCCTGCGTTACGCCGAGGCGGGGTTCGACGTCGTCTACCAGGACATCATCATGGGTGATGATCTGCAGCGGGTGGCAGATGGGCTCGGCCCCGCGCTCCGGCAGGTCGTCGTGCTCTGTCCGTCGGCGGAGGTGCTGGCCGCGCGCGAGGCGGCTCGCCCGAAATCGGGATACGGCGACGGATGGGATCCCGAAGCCTTCGATCGCGAGTTGCGAGAGCACACTCCTCGCATCGGGCTCTGGCTTGACTCGTCCACGCTCACCGTGGCGCAGACCGTCGATCGCATCCTGGCCGCGCGGATTCCATGAGGCCGGGCACACCCACATTTTGAATTCGGGCGCCCGCGGGCCAAAAACGTGCCTCCACTGGCAGTCGCCTGGCGGCTCCACTCCCTGCCCGGGGGTGCGACGACTTCGCGTCCGTCGTATCCTCACCCGAACGTCAGCAGGGTCCCGGTATCGAGCCGGTTGCCGGGACTGACATGGGAGGGATCATGGCGAGCGCAACCTCACCGAACATCATCTTCATCATGAGCGACGACCATGCCGCGCACGCGATCGGTGCCTATGGCAGCGTGATCAACGAGACGCCCCAGATCGATCGGATCGCCAACGAAGGGGTGCGGCTGGATAATTGCTTCTGCACCAATTCGATCTGCGCGCCGAGCCGGGCGACGATCCTATCCGGCGTCCACAGCCATCTTAACGGGGTGCTCACCCTTGCTGATCCGTTCGATGGGCGGCAGCAGACTTTCCCGAAGTCCCTGCAGGAGGCCGGCTACCAGACGGCGATCTTCGGCAAATGGCATCTCGGTCACGGCGGCAACGCCGACCCAACCGGTTTCGATCGCTGGGCGGTGCTGCCGGGGCAGGGGCTGTATCACGATCCGGACTTTTTCGTGATGGGCCAGCGCACACCGTTCCAGGGTTACGCCACCGATCTCATTACCGATGTCTCGCTCGACTGGCTGCGCCAGCGCGATCGTGCCCGCCCGTTTCTGCTGATGGTTCACCACAAGGCACCTCATCGGCCATGGCATCCCGACGAGGCGCACGCGCATCTCTACGACGATGTCGATATCCCCATCCCCGAAACATTCGACGACGATTACAGCAACCGGTCGAACGCCGCGCGCAACGCCACGATGCGGATCGAGCGCGACCTTGCCCCGGACGATCTCAAGGAGGGGGTGCCGGATGGTCTGTCACCGCGCGAGGCCAAGCTCTGGAAGTACCAGCGATACATCAAGGATTACCTGCGCTGCGTTGCGTCCGTCGATGACAATGTCGGCCGGGTGCTCGACTATCTCGACGAGGACGGCATCGCCAGCGATACCATCGTCGTCTACACGTCCGACCAGGGGTTTTTTCTCGGCGATCACGGCTGGTACGACAAGCGCTTCATGTACGAGGAATCGCTGCGGATGCCATTTGTGATGCGCTATCCGCGCGAGATTGCGGCCGGTACCGTCGTGGACGCCATGGTTAGCAACCTGGACTTCGCTCCGACCTTCCTCGACTACGCCGGGCTGGATCGAGCAGATCGCATGCAGGGCGGCAGCTTCCGGCGGTTCGCGTCCGGGGAGCAGCCCGGCGACGCCTGGCCGACCGCCCTCTACTACCGGTACTGGATGCACCTTTCCGACCACGGTGTCCCCGCGCATTACGGCGTCCGCACCGCAACCCACAAGCTCATCCACTACTATGGCGAGGCGCTTGGCACAACGAATTCGATCGACCAGCCGACGCCGCCGGAGTGGGAGCTGTTCGACCTCGTGACCGATCCACGGGAGCTGCGCGACGTCTACGACGACCCCGCCTACGCGGAGATCGTTACCGGGCTGACGGCGGAGCTCCATCGCCTGAAGGCGCACTATGGAGACGAACGATGACCGTGATTCGGGATCACCCCTGGTTCGCGATCACCGAACCGGAAGGGGGTATCTTCGTGATCGAGGAGCCGCTTCACGACGAGCGCGTCAAGTCGTTCCTGATCGTGGGCGAGCAACGCGCGGTCCTGCTCGATACCGGGATGGGTGTCGCCGACATCCGCACGGTCGTCGATGCGCTCACGGATGTGCCGATCATCGTCGTCAACAGCCATGCGCACTGGGATCACATCGGGAGCAACCACCGATTCGACACGATCTGGATTCATGAAGCGGAAAGTGGATATCTGCAGGCGGGGGTCGGCAACGATGTCCTGCGCCCGTGGTTCGGACCGGAGCACCTGACGGGACAACTTCCGGATGGGGTGACGGCGGAGACGATCACGATTCCGCCAAGCACGCCGACCGCACTCGTCACCGATGGACAGGTGATCGAACTCGGCGGCCGGGCGCTGGAGGTGCTGCACTGCCCTGGGCACTCGGTCGGGGGAATTGTGCTCGCCGACCACGCGAATGGCGCATTGTTCAGCACCGACGTGGCGTATGCGGGGGCGCTCTACGTCTACGGAACCGATGATCTGCCGGTCTACGCGAGGTCGTTGCGCCGGCTTGCCACCCTCGTGCCTGGCCTCCGGGCCGTGTACCCATCCCACGGGGACAGCCCAATACCACCGGCCATGCTGCCTCGGATGGCGGATGCTCTGGACGGGATCGGTGCGGGTCGCGAGCCATCATGGACTGACGCGACCCGCACCGGTTACGACTTCGATGGCTTCTCGGTTGAGGTCAAATGAGCAAGCCGCCGCAGTCGCACCGATCGGTTCGCTAGCGTCGCAGGAACGACGGGACCGTGATAGTGATGGTCCTGCCGAGGATGGTGAATGTTCGTTTGGCCGGTGTCTTCGCCATGTCAGCCTCCATTGGGGTTGAAAAATGGACCTTTTCGACATAATAGGAGTGGTTGCTCAACCTGTCAATGCGGTGGCCGCGTCACGGAGATGTCATGCTGGCTGATCATCGAGGGAGCGAAGCGCCGGGACAACGCACAGCCAGGCCGGGAACGCCAGGTTTACGACCACGAACAGCGCGAGCGTGGCCGAGGTGCCGATCCCGTCGAGGAGCGAACCGTAGACGACCAGTCCAATCGGAAGCGCGCAGGCCTGGACCGCCGCGCCGGCGCTGAAGGCGCGGCCCCGCATGCCAGGCGGCACGCGTTCCTGCATCATCGTCATTGACAGTGGATTGATCGGCTCCAGCGCGATCGCGCCAACGAAGATCGCCAGCGCGATCACCCACCAGGGTGGCACGAAGACCAGGACGGTGAAGGCGAGCCCCCGCACCAGGAACCCGCCCAAAAACATCCGCCGCCGGGTAATGCGATGACTCAGCGTGGCGTAGATCACGTTCCCGATCAGTGATCCTATCGCCAGCGCGCCGAAGATGAGGCCGAGATTGACGGCGTCACCGTAGCGCTCCTGGGTGTAGACGGGCAGGATCACCCCGTAGACCGGTTCCGCCAGCAACGATCCGGCGGCAAAGCTGATGACCAGCCATGACAAGATCCGGTCGCGATGGAGAAACAGGAAACCCTCTCTCACGTCCCGGAGGTAGCGTCGAATGCCTCCTGACGTTTGCTCGGACGGAACGTCGATTGCGGAAGGAACCCGTGTCGCGACGATACCGGCTGACACAAAGAACGTCGCCGCATCGAGATAGAGCAGGTTGGGCGCCCCGAGCACGGCGATGATGATGCCTCCGGCGGGTGCGGCGAGCATGCTGGCGAGCCGGTTCGACATCGAGTACCCGGCGTTGGCCCGCTCCAGGGTGATTCCCGCCCGGCCTGCCAGTTCCGGGTAGAGACTGCGGCGAGCGGAGCTTCCGGGGGCGTCGAGCAGGGCACCGAGGAAGACGAGGACCAGCAACTGCCCCAGCGAGATCCCGATCGTCCCATGCAGGATCGGAATCAGGATCATCGTCGTTCCGCTCGCCAGGTCCGAGACGATGCTTGACGGCTTGTAGCCGAGGCGATCGACGATCGCGCCGCCGAAGACCCCCGAGATGACAACCGGAAGCGTGCCAACGGCGACGGTGATGGCGGTCGATGACGCGCTTCCGGTCGTGGTGAGCACAAACCACGGGATGGCCAGCATCGCCATCGTGTTGCCGATCTGGGAGATCACGTTTGCCGTCAACAGGGCAAGGAGCGGACCACGATCCTTCTTGTCCGTTGGCGGTATCGCGTCCGACATGTCGTCCACTCCGCGGCTCACCGCTGCGTTCGTCGCATGCTGTCGGCCGAATCGCCGTCAGGCGCGGACTGGCGCGGGCGCGACGGGCACGGTCTTGATGTGCAGCACCCCGACCAGTCCGATCAGCACGAGGACGCCCACGACAAGCGTCCAGCCGATTGCGCCCAGCCCGAATTGCCGGGCGAGCAGCCCGGCGACCGTCGGCAGGATCGCTCCACCGAGCACCGCGGCACTGACCTGGAACCCGATCGCATGCAGGGCGATCGGTGAGCCGAGCCGGATCGGCGTGAGCGACATCAGGGTTGGGAACAGCGGCCCCTCGCTCAGCCCGAACAGGACCAGCCCAGCGATCGCGATCGCCGGGCTGGTGGAGGTGACCAGCAGCGCCGCGACCAGCATCCCCCAGCTTCCGAAGAGGATCAGGCGGCGGTCCCCGATCGCGCGGGACAAGCCCCCGAGCAGCAGGCGACCGAAGGCCATCGAGCCCCAGTAGAGGCCGACCCAAATCCCGGCCGCGCCAGTGCCCAGACCCAGCCGCTCGACGAGCAGGGTATAGGCCCACTGGCCGGCCGTGAACTCCACCCCGGTCGTAAACAGGAAGACCGCGACCTGAAGCCAGACGAGTGGTTGGCGGACGACCGTGCTGACCGATGCCGACGCCGGTGTCGCGCCATCCGTACCCGGCTGGGACGCATGGCGGTCGATCCGCCAGATACCGCGGGTGAAGACGAACAGGACGGTCATCGAGAGGGTAGCCGCGCCGACCACGACATATCCCCACCGCCAGCTGATTCCGGTCGACAGCACTCCTGCCATCACGATCGGACCGGCCATCGCGCCGAGGCCGAAGAAGGCATGAAGGAGGTTCATGATCCGGTTGGAGAAGTTCTCGGCGGCGTAGAAGTTGAGGCCCGAATCGACCGCACCGGATCCGAGACCAATCAGTACCGCCAGGGCAAGGACCATTCCGAACACTGGAGCAAGAGCATAACCGAGTAATCCGGTCGTCACCAATGCGGTGGAGACGATCAGCAGGCGCCCGACCCCAAGCTGCTCGATCGCCCGGCCGGACACCAGCCCCGAGGCGATGTACCCCGCTCCGGAGGAGAACAGAATCGCCCCCAGCTCCTCACGCGACCGACCGAACGTATCCTGCATCGAGGGCCAGGCGACGCCAAGGACGGCATCAGGCAAGCCGATGCTCACGAACGAGATCAGGGCGATGAGAATAGTCAGGTTGGCGGCGATGCGGCTCTTCGACATGTGCTTTGTGATGCTTCCCGTGATGCTTTCATGACAACGCCGGAGGCACATCGCCTCCGGCGTTCCGACAACCGCGTTGATGTGCTGCTCGCTCAGGGTCACGCGCCGTTCCGCATTGACGCGCTGACGGGAGGCGGTGTCCTTACCGGCCGCCGACGACACCCGCAGGTACGGGCAAGGTGCGTCCGACCGCCTCGGCAACGGCGCTCATCCGTGGCATCAGCGCGTCGAACTCCGCGAAGTTGAGCGACTGCGCCCCGTCCGACAGGGCGTGATCCGGGCTCGGGTGAACCTCGATCATCAGTCCGTCCGCCCCGGCGGCGATGCCCGCCAAGGCGAGCGAATCGACGAACGCGCGCTTGCCGGCGGCATGGCTTGGATCAATCAGCACCGGGAGGTGGGACAGGCTCTGCACGACCGGCACGGCGCTGACATCCAGGGTGTTGCGGGTAGCGTTCTCGAACGTGCGGATGCCGCGTTCGCAGAGCATCACATCCGGGTTGCCCTGGGCCATCACGTATTCGGCGGCAAGCAGCCATTCCTCGATCAGGAGCGACAGCCCGCGCTTGAGCATGACCGGCTTCCGAGCCTTGCCGACCTCCTCCAGCAGGAGGTAGTTCTGGCAATTTCGGGCCCCGATCTGGAAGATATCGGTGTACTTGCCAACGACTTCAACATCGCCGGGGGTCATCACCTCGGTGATGATTCGGAGCCCGGTCTCCTCCCGCACCCGCGCCAGGATCTCCAGCCCGCGCTCGCCAAGGCCGCGGAACTCGTATGGTGAAGTGCGCGGCTTGTACGCGCCACCTCGCATGACCTTCGCCCCGGCGGCAACGACCGCGCGGGCGGTCTCCATCGTCTGCTCTTCCGTCTCGACCGAGCACGGACCGGCGATGATCGTGATCTCGTCACCGCCGATCGCGACATCGCCGGTCTGGATCACCGTCTTCTCAGGGTGGAAATCCCACCCGGCGAGCTTGAATTTCTTGGTGACGCGGACGACGTTCTCGACGCCGGGCAGAACCTCGAACATCTCGTCCAGCGCGGGCGGCAGCGGCAGGCCGACGACGCCGACGATCGTGCGCTCCTCGCCCTTGCTCAGGTGCGCGGTCAGCCCGAGTTCCTCGACCCGATCGACGACGGCCTGGATAGTCTCATTCGGGATACCGGTCTTCATGATGATGATCATCGGGGTGTGCTCCACATTGTCCGCCCGCTGGCGCGAGCTCCCTGTACCTTATCGGCTGTATGTATCGCTACGACTGGTTGGTGACCGGGACCGCGGCCACATCGGCTTCGCCGGGAGATGGCGCGGCGTGATCCAGCACAGAGGCGAGTTCTGTATCCGAGATTCCCCACTCCGGCCGAAGCTGTGTCGCGCCCTTGAGGTAGACATGGCGGATCTCGGATGGACTGCGGACCGTGTTGACGTGGACGAGCACGCGGACGGCCTTCTGGAGCGACCCGGGAACGGCCATCTCATGCGTGCAAAGCATGGGCACTTCCGTCCAGCCGAAGGTTCGGGCGGCAAGCGCTGGAAACCAGGCGGTGAGATCGGGAGTGGTGGTGAAGATCGCGCTGGCGATGTCTTCAGGCTCGAGCTCGTTGAGCCTGATCAGGACGTTGACCAACTCCTCCGTCGCTTCGAGGATGTCTTCCGCGGTATTGGCGGCGGCGGTCGTCGCTCCGCGGATACCCCGGCAGACAAGTGGCCTGTCACCGTGTGCTGTCATCCGTTGGTCGTCTCCGTTCCTGTTCGCCGATCGACGGGCATGACGAATCGGGTCCTCGCCCGACGAGCGCCTGTCGACAGGTATTATCACCGAATGTCGGGGGGCGTGTCGCGTTATGGTCAGGTTGGCACCGGAGTTGGGTATTTGGAGCGTCGTTGCTCGCGGTTCATGATACACGCCGCCCTGTCCGGATCGTCGACGATGACCGTTGTAGGGACAGATCGTGTCACCATTCGGCTTGGACCGTGGACATTCGTAGTAACCGTGTTGGATGTCAAGCGGTGTGGGGCAGAAAGCGTCCCTGGCCGACCTGCGTATGCGGCCAACTGAGCCCATCGCGAAGCATCGCGTTGAGGATTCCCAGCATGCGCCGGGCAC
>CADCWI010000096.1 GCA_902806355.1 uncultured Thermomicrobiales bacterium
GGCTCGCCGGGAGCGCCGTGACCGCGCGATCAAGCTGTACGCTGACCTGTTCACGGCTGGGCACCATACGACCTTCCAGCATGCAACATTCTGCTTCGTGCTCGACAACGTCTCCCGGCTCGCGATCTGGTCCTTCTTCCACTCACACCCCTTCTACAACTCGGAGCAGGTGTCCCAGCGCTATCGCGAGGTGTCCGGCGAGACCATGGCGTCCCCCGACCTTCCGGAACGACTGCAGGGCACCTACGATGCGGCGATCGCACGCAGCCTGGAAAGCTACCGCCGGCTGACGGACATTCTCACGCCCGATTTTCAGGAGCTCTACGGGCAGGTGTTTCCTTCTCGGGCCAAGGCAAGGGGAGAATCCGCGGTCCGGCGGGTCGCCGATGAGGTACAGAAGCGATCGCAGGAAGTCGCCCGGTACATCCTGCCGCTGGCGACGCCCGCGCACCTCTATCACACCGTCAACGGGCTCACCCTGCTGCGGTACTACGTGCTTGCCAACGGACCGGATGCTCCCAGCGAAGTCCGCTACATCGTCAATCGCATGGTTTCGGAGGTGCTGGCCGGCGACCCGTATTTCCTCGGTGGGCCGGGTCATCCCCTCAACCTGCAGGTCCTGAGCGCCGACCAGACGCTCGAAGCGGACGCGTACCATGACTGGCGGGTGAATCTCGGTCAACACCCGGACACGGCGGAGCGGTTCTTCGAGGAGTACGACGCCGAGCTGGGTGACCGGAACAGCCGGCTGGTCGCGTTCGATGCCAACGCGGAAGCGACGATGGCGTCGGCGGTGCGCACGGTGATGGGCGCAGAAGCGGCGGCAATCAGCGACGTGGACGCGATCGCGGCGGTGCTGGACGGCTCCCGGAACCACTATCTCGGGCATTCGCTGTTCCTCGGCATGCATTCCAAGCTGATGCAGACGATGAACCATGTGCCGTTCACGTTCCAGAAGCGGATCAGTGGCGCCGAGGATGCCCAGAACCAGCGCCATCGCGGAACGCCATCCTCGAGTCCGTTGCTGACCGCGCACTTGCGGCGTGACCCGGATGTGATCGTGCCCTGGGCGATTCGCCGCAACCCGCAGGCGCTGGCGGAGTACACCTCCGCGGTGAGCGCGATGTGGGACGCGAAGAACGCGTTGCTGGATGGCGGGGCATCACCCGAGGTGGCGCTGTACCTGCTGCCAAACGCACACCGGGTGCGATTCCATGAGAGCGGCACGTTGCTTGGGTACTACTGGAAGTGGATCAAGCGCCTGTGTCTCGACGCGCAGCGGGAGATCTCTGAAACGGCCTGGCAGGAGGTGCAGCAGGTCCGCGAGGTACATCCAGTGATTGGTCGGTACGTCGATGGCCCGCCGTGCGTGATGCGCTCGCGGAGCGGCGCGAAGCCGATCTGCCCGGAGGGGGAGCGGTACTGCGGCATTCCTGTCTGGCGGAACTACGAGTTCGAGGATCTCCCCGCCAAGCGCGTGATGTAACACGGACTTGGATGGAGGATGCGGAGATTGCGGCGGGTGGGCCGCAGGCAAGAGATTCTGTAGGGATGAATCTCGTGTTCATCCGCCATAAGACACCGTACACGGTAGAAGGCGTGGGAGAAACCGACCATCTCTACGGCCTCTGTGCGCTGATCCCAATACGGAGTCTGGAAAAAGGCTATGGAATGCTGGGCATTGATCAGCTGGGCTCACGGGCGGACACACGAATCGACGACGTTTATTGGGAAGTAGTCTCTCTTCGTCGATTCTGGTCCGCTCCTACAATCACTGTCCCGGTTCGACGAGCAGCGGAGCGGAACAGCCGGGAGAGTTCCCGCGCTACCGGAAGAAGGGGTCGATCTCGCGATAGGTCTTGCCAGCGGATTCCCAATACGGGATGACGTACCCGCTGTAGATGACCATCGTGAGGGCGATCATGCCGAGGAAGAGAACGGTCTGGACGTAGGGCAGCCAACCCTTCGGGAACAGCGATCGGAACCCGAGCATCAGTAGGATCGCGGCCGGCACGATCGCCGGGAAGTAGTAGCGCGCCTGCGTGAGCGAGAAGGTCGTGCCGAACTGCAGGATCGCGTAGTACGAGACCAGGCACGTCACGCCCATCAGGACGACACCGACAACCTGCCACCGTTCGAGATCGAAGATCGATTCGGCCCGTGATCGTAAGGCGGCTGACGCAGCCGGGTCGTCCTCCTGCAGGATGGGCTTCTGGACCTGCCAGAAACGGAGAGCCCAGACCGCGATTCCGACCGTGCCGATTGCCGTCACCCACAGGAGGATGCGCGCAAGATCGCTGCTCAGCGGGATCAGGCGCCAGCCGAATTGTCCCCAGGTCTCGGCCCACCGATCCCACACGAATTCGCGGTCAGTCAGTTGCGACCATACGGTCGGGGGCGTCTCACCGCCATAGTTCCACCAGGCTTGAAGTCCACTGATCCGGCCAAGGGCCGTGAAGTCCCCGTAGGTGCTGTACATGTACAGGAACCACGGCCACACCATCAGGGCGGCGACACCTGCGGTGAGCGCTCCCTTCGGCAACCACTGCCGCCAGTTACGCACGCCAATGCCAAAGATCATCGCCAATGCGATCACGATGCCGGAGACCGCTGAGGTGTTCTTGGCGAGCATCGCGAGGCCGAAGCAGAATCCGGTCAGGAGACACAGCCGGAATGGGAATCGCCGTTTCAGACCCAGCGTCAGCAAGTAGATCACCGCACTGGTGAAGGCGATCGCGACGATGTCGTTGTTGAGCATCGCCGCTTCATAGGCTATCTGAGGCTGGAAGGCAACAAACGCCGGCACCATCAGGGCCAGGAACCGATCTCGGGGGAACAGCGTCCGAACCGTCCCATAAGCGAACAGGACGGTCAAAAGCCCGAAAGGCAGGGCCGCGAGCCGGAGCGCGTAGAGCTGGGTTTCAGGTGAGGCGCCTTCGGTGAGCCAGTAAACTGGCGTCATGATCAGGTAGTAGAGAGGAGGATGATTCGAGGTGTAAACCCAGCCACCAGGAAAGATTCCCATGGTGGGATAATTGATCGCGTAAACAGCATTCAGTTGCCGATCGCTTCCTTGGCACCCTGGCTGCCAATCCTGGGTCACGAATCGACAGTACTTCCATAGATCTGACGGCATCTTGTCGTGAGGTTCCGTACCGGCGGTTAATTCGCGCTCTATTCGCCACGGTTCGAGGTCCGGGATGATCGGGAGCCGCCGATCCTCTGCGACGAATTGCAAATAGGCGTAATGTGCAACCTCGTCATGACCGGAGAACGGGGGATGGACAAAGGCGATGACGACGCCCTTGACGAGGAAGAGCATGAGGAGCACGACGAGGAACTTCTGCTCGAGGGTGGAATTGCGAGCACTTGCGGCGATCCGGGAAGTCCATGAGGTGGTCGCTTGAGCGGATCTGACCTCCGCCTGACCGATCCGATCCGATGGGACCACGACGTTGGATTGGCCCTGAGCCGCCATTCCAGATACCCCCACCCTGCGGTCGCAGGCGTGTCCATCCGCCGGGAGACGGCATGCACCGTCCAGCACGAAACTGCCCGGCTGCAGACTTTGCCGCGTCCACGAAGACGCACAATGCGTCCTTATGGACAATACCGCACCGGGACAGCGCGTCGCTAGTGCCGGTTTGCGATTCGGTCAGCTCGAACCTGGACGCGTTCGTGGTTCGACCGGATGCGGGCGAGAAGGGGATCGTAGCGGACGACTCCAGACCGCTCTCCGATCCCCAGTACCTGGCTCTCGGCGGGCAGATCCCTGCTCCAAGCCAGCCGGAAGGTCGTGAAGCCGGATGGCAGGGCGCACTGCGTTATACTTCGTTCTTTATGTATGGCCATGGAAGTCACCTATCAAATTGGTGATAGCGCTCATTCCTGCACACCTGACTCCAGCATTCCATCTTCGGAGGTGCTCGATGCACCCACCCTTGCATTCAGCACTCACAAAAATGGCGAGTCCCATCGGGCTCTTGGCCGTTCTGATGGTCATGTCTTCAATCACGCTCGTGACAGCGCAAGGCGCACATGCACGTGTGCTCGCGCAGGATCCGCCGCAGGGCACCAGCGCGGATGTCGGACGTGTCCGGTTCGATGTCGAAGCCAATGGCGTGATCGACGCAAACGGGCTCGTGGAGCTTTACGGAACCGGGGTGACGACGGCGTGGGACCAGTTTTCTGCCCTGTTCGGGAGCGAACCGGCGCACCCTTTCCAAATGCGCTTTCTTGTTGCGCCTGATCCGGCAGCTACGGCCAGGATGGCCTGGATCTCGGAAGCTGCCTGGGCCGCTCCGGACGGGCTGTCCGGAGTCGTCGCGATCCAACCATTTCTTGCGTTGAGCCCGCTCGAAGCCGACAACGCACTCAGGAACATGCTGAGCCGAAGCTTCATGCGACAGGCGTCCGGTGCCAGGCTTCCGCCTCCACTCGCCGACGGAATCGCCCGTTATGTTGAACTGCCCGTCCTGGCTCAGCAGGCTCGACTCGGATCGCTTGTGCAAGGCCTTGACCAGGCGGGAACACGGCCCGCGATTCTGGATGTGCTCGGTACTGCCCCGCTCCCGTTCGACGCGGAGACTTCAATTGCCGTGAAGTATTCGCTCGTCGCATTCATCACCGAGCGTTACGGCGTCGCCTCGTTGCAGGCGCTGGTCCAGGGATTCGCGGGAGAACCGAAATGGGACATCGTCCTTCCCACGGTGCTCGGGCAATCCGTCGAGGAACTCGATGCGGCCTGGGCGGAGTTCCTTCCACGCTGGTTCGGGTCGGGCTGGCGAGAAAATGCCGTCAGTGCGTTCGATCTCACCGGTGCCGAGGAGCTGTTCGAGCGTGGAGCGTATGAAGCTGCCTCTGCTGAGGCGTCCAGATCGCAACAATTGTTCAGCGATCTCGGCGACCAGCCGATGCTCAGTCGTGTGGAAGGGTTGCTGGCCCAGAGCGCGGTTGGGCTCCAGGCGGATCAGACGATGACCGATGTTCAAGCCTCGCTGGAAGCTCACGATTACACAAGGGCCGCGACGCTACTGGATGAAGCGGAACGGTTGTATGGACGACTCCCCGAGGCTCACCGATCAGACGAAGCGATCGCATCGTATCGATCGATCTCCGGCCGTGGGCAGGGAGCCGTCACGCGATTGGCGATTGCCGATCAACACGCCGGTTCCTGGCTGAGCGTGCGTCAGACACGAGCGGATGCCCTGGCGGCGGGACGCGAATTCGCCTATCTCGGAGATGCCAACCGTCTTGGCGAGGCAAATGCGTTGGTGCAGGATCTCGACCGACGCCTCCAGCGACTCGTTCTGGGATTGGCGGCGGTGTCACTGCTCACGGCGGCATGGCTGGTGGCCTGGGTATGGTTCCGGGCGCCGGCAAATCTCGCTTGGGCGCCGCGCCGCCGGACATCCCGTACGGGGCAATCGGTGTAGGGGACAGATATCGTGGCACAACGCATCGCTCCCCTTTCCACTCCAAACAGGTCGTCGTGGTCGCCGGCATATCGAAGGCGCCTCGCCACGCTCGTCGATCGGGAACGCGCCAGGTTCAGGGCTGACCCTCGACTTTTTCTCTGGCAAGCGGGCTGGAGCCCGATCTGGCTGAGAAGCAATGGGCCGGCACCACGACCCGGGCAATGGAGAGGGGCGTCCAGCCGCTCCGCTCTGGCGGCGAACGACCCAGGAGCTGGTAGGTTCATCCAGTCACATCTGGATCGGCTTGCTTCCCGGCTCTCGCGATCGCTCCTTGCCGGATCGATCCTGCGGGGACTGTGGCTTGCCCTGCTGTTGGTGAGTGCATGGGCGCTGCTGGCGACGATCGGGTTCGTCGGCTTGCCCCCGGTTCTCGCGATGGTTGCCTTGGCTGGCTTTGGAGCCATCGCCGGCGGGATCTACGGATTGCTGCATCCGATTGATCCATCTACCGTTGCGGTGATGCTCGACCGGACGTTCGGGCTCGATGAACGGCTGACCACCGCGAACGGACAGACGACCGGAGAATATGGGACAGGCGCGAAGGGGGCCATGCTGCCTCGTCTTCAGCTTGCTGACGCGGCGAACTCGCTCGGCGAGGTGATGCACGAGCTTCCCCGTGCGGTGTTCATTCCGGTGCGGGAGGTGATCGCCCTGCTCGTCGTTTCGATGGCGTTGCTTACCGCCCTCTTCGCCTACGTTCCCGATCAGCCGGTGCCGAACCTCTCCGATGCACCGGTACCCCGGTTCGTCCCGGCGAGCGAGCGACTCGCCGATCCTGCAGCCAACGAGCAGCCGCTGACGAATACGCCCGAGCAGGCAGCGCCGTCGGCGTCCGAAGTCCGGGAGCAGGCACAGGCGGCGCAGCAAGCTCGGGAGGATCTGGGAGTGCTCGGGGAAGCGCTCCAGGATCATCCGATCACCCAAGCGGCCTCCGATGCGATTGCCGCCGGGGATTACGGTGCGGCTTCCGAAATGATCCGGTCGGCCGCATCCCAGGCTCCGAGCGCATCACAGGAGGAACGCGAGGCGCTTGCGGACGATCTCGACGCGGCGGCAGACCAGGTCGCGCCCACCAGTCCTGACCTGGCGGACTCGAGCCGGGAAGCGGCCGATGATCTCCGTCTAGGCGGCACCGAGGCGGAGGAAGGGCTTGAAGGACTTGCCGATACCGTCGACCAGACGGCTGCCGCCGTCGCTCCGAAAGACCAGACGGAGCAAGGACCGGAGGTTGGAGAGCAAGGAGCCGCGGGTGGTGCGCAGCCCGGAGCGTCCAGTCAGGAATCGGGGGCCGGCGGAAACGCTCAACAGGAACAGGGGCCCGGAGCGAACCAGGAATCCTCGAGTTCCTCCAGTCAGCCGCAACAACCGGCGGGCGATCCGGGCGAAGGCGTTGCCGCGGAACCAGGCGTCGCCAACGAGGAGATGCAGGGGGCCGAAGGAGGTGATGAGGCTGGCGAGATGAGCGGTGCGTCCAGCGCGGGGCAATCCCAGTCTGGCGCAGGTGGCGCTCCTGATCCGGAAGCGACGGACGGTGGGTCAGGGTCTGACCAGGCGGAGCAGCAGCCATCCAGCGGCGAAGGAGCGAGCTCGGAGGGTGGCGACCCGGCATCCGAGGCCGGATCGCAAGGGTTGATCGGGGCACCGGAGGATGAGACATCCGCCTCCCAAGGGTCCGGAGCCGGCACAGGGCAATCCGGAGCGAACGACCAGACCACCGGCGATCAGGACGTAGGCGATCCCGCCCCACCTGGCGGAGGTGAGGCCGTGGATCCGCCCGCGGTCGGTGAGGTCGGTGATCCTCCCCCGGGAAATGGCGGGGGCGAAGGTGCGGCCGGTAATATCGGGGATGTCGGCGGTGCAAACGACCTGTCGCTCCAGGGGACAAGCGACCAAGGCGTTCGTACCGGTGGCACGTCCGGTTCCTCGAGCTCGGGATCAGGAGCCGGGTCCGGTGCGGCCAGCGGGGACCAGGTCCAGCAACAGGTCGGGGTTGCCGGGCCGGATGCCAACCGGATTCCGGACGGTATGCAGGACATCATCGAGGATTTCTTTACGGAGTCGGGTACGGGACCATGATCCAGCGAATCCGGGGACGAGCCCGGCTGACCCAAGCTATGGAGCCGACCGACCGAGATGGCAAGGTCGAGAAGCGGACGCCTCTCTTCACTGAGGACCTGTTGACGCGGTTCCGGCATCTCGTGCTCCATGCGAAGCAACCGCCATCGTCCGGACTGTCCGGGGAGCACCGCTCGCGTCGCAAGGGCCTCTCGCCGGAGTTCTCCGACTTCAAGTCGTACGTGCCTGGCGATGATTACCGCCGCATCGACTGGAGTGCGTACGCCCGCCTGGATGATCTCTTCATCCGCGAGAGCGAGACGACGACCGAATTTGATGTCCATGTCCTGATCGACCTGAGCCGGTCGATGGATTGGACGAGCTCGGATGCCCTACCGACGAAGCTGCGACATGGGTTGCGGCTGGCCGGGGCGATCGGATACGTCGCGCTCTGGCATTTCGATCGAATGTCTTTGACACCCGTCGCCTCCTCTGCGTCTCACCGGTTCGGGCCGGTCCAGGGGCGACGCAGCGTGTTGGCGTTGTTACGTTACCTGGAGCGCTTGACACCGGGGCCAGAGTCCGATCTCGTCAGCGCGATCAATCGGTACGTCTTCATGCGAAAGCGGCCCGGATCCCTGTTCGTGATCTCAGATTTTCTGTCGGACGACATGGCGGCGCTGGAGACCGCTGCACACGGGGCGGCGACCCGGGGCTGGGACACCGTGCTCCTGCACATCCAGGATCCCGCTGAGCGTGACCCTTCGGTCCTGCTTTCCGACGCGGAAACGAGCCAGGGCGCCGATGTCGAGCTTGGGGACCGGATGCTGCTTCGCGGTGACACCCGGAACCTGGAGCATTATCGTGTGGAACGTGCAGCGTGGATCGAAGACCTGCAGCGGCTGGGCGGGGGACTACGTGTGACGTACGTGCCGGTATCGACCGCGGAACCCGTCGAGCAGATCATGACTGGACTGATGGTCGATTTCGGGCTGGTGACGCGATGAACGGTGGACTCGCGCTGCTCGCGCCGCTTGGATTGCTCGGCCTGATGTCTGTACTCATTATCCTTGTGCTCCACATGCGGCGTCGCACCCCGCAGGCGATTACCCTACCCTCACTGCGCTTCTGGCGCCCAGCTGAAGAGGACCATGCCGATCGGAATCGGTTGCGCCGGCCACCCGTGAGCCTCCCCCTGATCCTGCAGCTTCTCGCGGCGGCGCTGATCGCCCTTGGATTGGCGCGGCCGGTGGTCGATGGAGTACTGAGCGGTGTCGCACAGCGGACGGAGCCACAGCACCTGATTGTGGTGCTCGATGGCTCCACCAGCATGAATGCAGTTTCATCGGAGGGCGACAGTCGTTCCCGCTGGGATCTGGCACGGGTCGAGGCAATCGACCTGCTCGGAGAGTGGCAGGAAGGGGATGTCGCGACGGTCGTGATCTCGGCCGGACGGCTGGACACCTTCTCGGCGTCGACACAGGTTCAGGTCGATGCCGCGCTCGATCGCCTTGAGGCAGCGACCGTCCCTGGGGGGCAGATGGACCTCAACGGCACGCTTGAGCTCACGCGCAGCCTGCTCCTTCCGAACCGGTCAAACCGGGTCGTACTGTTGACGGATGGTGCGGTGCGGGTCGATCCGGCGATCGCCGCCAGTGTCGCCGCTCCCATCGAGCTCCGGACGGTTGGAGCGACGGGAGAAGCTTTGCCGAACTACGCGATCACGCAGGTCGGCGCGAGGCCGGTTTCGGCCCGGAGCGACCAGTTCCGGCTGTCGATGACGGTTTCATCATTCGACACCGAGGCGGCGCGAATCCCCTATCGGGTCCTTGCCGATGGAGTCGAGATCGTGGCGAACGAGCTGGAGCTGGCTGGTGGGCAGTCCCGCACGGTCGACGTCAACCTTCCACCGGCGGCCAGTGACGCGCAGGTCTCGATCCAGGTCCGCGACGGAATGGAGGTCGACAACCGGGGGACGGTCCTTCTCGACGAAGCCGGATTGTCGGCCGTCAACATCCTCCTGCTTTCGGATGCGCCAGGACCGCTCGAGCGGGCACTCTCGGTCATCCCAGGCGCAAGCGTCGATGTCTGGGAAACGGCGACCCCAGGGATCAAGGCACTCGCAGCCCCATACGACCTCGTGGTATTTGAGGGAACGACGCCGGAGACATCGGATGTTCCGGACACCCCGATGGTGTTCGTGCGGCCGCAGGCGATGGAGGGCGCCTTTGCCCTCGACGGCGTGATGGGTGGTCCACGGATCGAGCAGGTGGTGATCGGTGACCCGATGCTCGAAGGTGTGGACCTGGCCGGGGTGACCTTTGCCGAAACGCCGGTCTACAGTCTGCCGGAAGGCAGCCAGACGCTGGTTCAGGGAAGCGCCAGTGGGACGAGCGGGCCTCTCATGTGGAGAGGAACGCTGTCCGGGCAACCGTATGTCGGTCTTGCATTCGATATCGCCTCGTCCAACATCAGCCAGCGGGTCACTTTTCCGGTGCTTGTCGCGCGGATCGTGGGAGGGCTGACGGAAGATCCATTGCCGGACGCTGTCACGATCGGTGAACCGCTGGTGTACCGACCGGGAACGGCCACCGCGGTCGTGGAGTTCACGACCCCCGCTGGCACCATGACACGGCTTCCCCATGCGCCTGCCACGAACGGCACGTCGACCCAGATCACATTCGACGCGACCGGGCAGCCGGGCACGTACCAGGTCCGGGAGCTTCGTGTGGACGGTGGGGTCGCTGCCGAGGGCACGTTCGTGGTCAATGCCGGGCATCCGGCCGAGTCCGATGTGCGGCCGCGTCCCGGCCTGGACGAGGCATTGGTCGGCGGCAATCCTCGCGGTATATCGCAGAGTGCTGCCACGAGCGCGGCCGACCTTTGGCCGTTCCTCGCGGCGGCGGGGACATTGCTGATCCTGGCGGAGTGGCTGGCCTGGGTCCGGAACGTCCCGCGAGGACGCTTCGCCGTGCGGCGCTCGACCGATCATCCGCCGGCGAGGATGCGCTCATGAACGTACCGTCATTCCTTTTCGCGCATTCGTGGATTCTCTGGTTGATCCCCGGTGTGGTGATCCTCGTGATGATCACCGCCAGCTGGGGTGGCGTCTCGCGGGCGCCGGCGATTCTGCGGGCGCTCGTGCTCGCCCTGCTGTTGACCAGCCTGGCCGGACCGATGATCTCGCAGGGCGCGAGTGAGGTCACGACCGTTTTTGTCGTCGACCGCTCGACGAGCATCCAGGACGGGTCCGCCGATGCCGCGCAGGCATGGGTGAATGAGGCACTGGCCAATGCCGATGTCGATGACTCAGCGGCGATTATCACGTTCGGTGACGAACCTGATCTCACCGTGGCCCCGCAATCCGCGTCCACCATCGCGGACAGTTGGGCGGACCAGACGCCGGATGACGGCTACGGTGAGGTTACTGATCTCTCTTCGGCACTGACCTTGGCGCGGTCGATACCGGTTGGCGAGCAGCGGCGGATCGTGGTGATGTCCGACGGAGCCGAGAACGTCGGACATGCCGTTGAGCAGGCAGATCAGGCCGCACTGGACGGAGTGCCCATCGATGTCGTGTCCCTGGCGGGTGTCGATCCGGCGGATGTCCGGATCGATCAGCTCTCCGGTCCGTCGACGCTGTGGCTCGGCGATGACCTGTCGCTCGTGACCAGTATTGGCGCCGGCGGAGGCGGTACGGGGACGGTCGAGCTGGTCATCGACGGAGCCGTCGTCTCCTCGCAGCCCGTGACGCTTAACCCCGGGCAAACCGTCCTTTCCTTGTCGGCGCCGGATCTGGCCGCAGGTTTTCACGCGGTGGCAGTGCGGGTGTCCGCCGCCAATGGGCTGGACCGGGTGATCGAGAACAACGAGGCGTACCTCGGTGTGGTGGTGCGGGAGCAGCCGGCGGCTCTGCTGGTCGCTCCCGTGGGGTCCGATCCCGCCCGTCTCCAGCAGGCGCTGAGCGCGCAGGGTGCGGACGTCACCGTCGTGACGCCGGATGCCGTGCCAGCGCGCTCGTCCGAGCTCGAGCGGTACGATGCGGTGCTTCTGGACAATGTTTCTGCCTGGGATCTCAGCCGTGAGCAACAACGCACGCTCGTGGCGCACACTCGCAATGGGCATGGACTGATCGTGGTCGGGGGATCGGCCAGTTTCGGGCCTGGTTCATATGCTGGAACGGAGCTGGAGGCCGCGCTGCCGGTGACGGTCAAGGTGGTTGATGGTCAGCAGCGCCCGTCGGTCGCCGTGCTGATCGTCATGGACAAGTCCGGTTCCATGAGCTATGACCCCAAGAATGGATCGACGTCCAAGATCGATCTCGCGAAAACGGGTGTCGTGACCGCGTCAAGTGCACTGGCGCAGGGTGATCAACTTGGCGTGATTGCTTTCAACGACGAGCCAATGTGGGCAATGCCGATGACGACGCTGACCGGCCAGGGTGATCAGGCACGCGTCGAGCAGGCAATCGCGCCACTTACCTCGGACGGTGGAACAGAGCTCTACCCTGCCCTGCAGGTGGGATACGATTCGCTGCGGAACGTGAAGGCGGACGTTCGCCACATCATCCTGATGTCCGATGGCAAATCGCGCGGTGGTACCCGAGAGACATACGCTCAACTGGTCAATGACATCGGGAATGACGACATCTCCCTCTCGACCGTGGCGCTGGGATCAGACGCCGATCTCGAGTTGCTGGAATACCTTTCGGTCGAGGGGGACGGCCGGTATCGCGTAGCCAACACGCCGGAGGAGATCCCGACGATCACGTTCGAAGAGGCGCAGAGTGCTGGGAGCCAATCGGTGCTGCGAGGCGCGTTCACACCCGTCCAGCTTCTGCCGAGCACGATCCTGAACGACATCGACACCGCTTCGATGCCGGCAATTCAGGGGTATAACTTCGCGGATAGTCGCTCCGGAGCGCAGTCGGTCCTGACCAGCGATCGCGGTGATCCACTCCTGACGAAATGGCAGTTCGGGTTGGGCCGGGTCGTCGCCTGGACCGCCGACGACGGAAGCGATTTCGCTTCTGGCTGGGATGGGTGGGGAGAATATGATGAGTTCTGGGGCAACACGTTGCGGTGGACGCTCCCCGATCCGGCGAACCAGGCCGTCGTTGCCGAGATGTCACGTGGGGGTCGGCAGGGGAACGTATTGCTCGATACTCAGACGGCCGATGGCAATGCATTGAGCATGACCGGTGCGAGCGTCGACATCACCGATCCATCGGGCGATACGCGGACGCTCGAGCCGGTTGAAGTTGGGCCGGGTCTCTCACGTGCGACTTTCGACGACCCGATGGCCGGTGCCTACCGGGTCGCGGTGCGGGGAGGTGAGCTCGGTGATGCCACGGTCACCTTGGGCGGAGCGATCCCGACATCACCCGAGTGGTTGCCCCAGGCTAACGCGGGTGAATTGCTGGGCCAGCTTGCGCAGCGCACCGGCGGCAAGCTGCGTTCCCTGGATGAGCCTCCCACACCTGATCTGTTCGACGCGCTTTCGGCGGATCTGCGCGGACCTGGGTCGGTGGAGCCGGTCTGGCAGTATCCACTCGGCCTGGGGTTGTCGATGTTCGTCGTCGAGATTGCACTCAGGATGACCGGCGGATTCGATGGCAACCGCTTCAAGAACCGCGAGCGGGCTTGACGGGTCTTACACGCCAGTCCAGACGTCTCAAGCACCGAATTGGATAGAACACGTGGAGTGTTCCCAGTCCATGCAGTGTGGTCCGAGTGGGTGCCTGGTCCCTTTGCGAGTGAAAACGCTCCTGGAGGATAGCAGGCGCGGTCGGCCTTGATGAGTTTCCGGAAGGGCGAGTGTTCACCCACATTGCGTACGAGAGGTTCGTGTGGCAACGATCAAGCTCTGTCTGGGGAGTGATAGCTCCACATTGGACCCGACTTTCGATGACGTGACACCAGAGCTCATCGAGTCCTCCTCACTCATCTGGATCGATCTGGATCGATCTGAGCGCGAAGCGATGGATCGATGTGCCATGCTGTTCCAGCTGCACCCTTTGGCAGTCGAGAGTGCGTTGCTCAGCGAGGAACGGGCACAGATTAGCGTCTACGACGAGTTGCTCTTTCTCGAGTTTTACGGACTCCGGTCGACCGACGGCCCATCCCATGTTGATCTCAACGAAATCGGCATATTCGTCGGAGAAACGTTCGTCATCACTGTCCGAAGCAGCGACCTGCCAGCGATCGACCATATCGGCGACCGCTGGCAACCCGGCGGTCATCGCAAACTGCAGCACCCGTCAGCGTCGCTCCTCCTCTACACACTCCTAGATGAACTCGTCGACGACTACTTTCCTGTTGTGGACGCGTTCGGGGAGCATGTCGAGGACCTCGAGGACCGGTTGATGAACGACCGAGTCGAGCAGCCGCTCCACGAGATCCAATCCTTGCGAAAGCAGCTTTTCATGTTCCGACGAGCGATTGGACCGCAACGTGAGGTTCTCAACACGCTGGTTCGCCGGGATGTACCCATTATCGATGAAGACATCGTCGTATATATCGCCGATGTTCAGGACCACCTGCTGCGGGTGCTGGACTGGCTCGATGCCTATCGCGACCTGATGACCACGTTGTTCGAGGTTCAGCTCGGACTGCAATCGCAACGGCTCGATCTGATCGTGCGCAAGTTGACGGCATCCTCGATCATTTTGATGGCGGCCAACCTGATCGCCGCAATCTACGGCATGAACTTCGATCACATGCCGGAACTCCATTGGACGTTGGGATACCCGCTAGCACTCTTCCTGATGCTGGGATCTGGTGTGATACTCTTTCTGTTCTTCCAGAAGCGCGACTGGTTCTGAGCACGGCGAGCGAATCGGATAGATGTCGGAGTGGCTGGTACCAGCTTTGGAGAGACTTCGAGCGATCGGGGCCGTCAGTACGCTGCCCTGCGTTGAGTGACATCCTGAGCGATGCGCCGCATCGCTCCGGGGCCGCTTCATGGCTGGGCCATTGTCTGTAGACCCGGTCCGAGCTGCTGTATCGCCAAACTGTCCTGTCGCCCTGGCTGCATTGATCCGACTACGTCGGATGCGCTTCGCGCGGAGATCCATCGCTCTGCTCTGGATGGCGACGTGCGAGGATGATGCCGGTTCGTTTCCGGGCCCATGTAGGATCCGCACGACCGGAGGGCCGAATTCCTACCACTACTTCGGTCTTCGCGAGGAGATAACTCGGGCGGATCCACCGAGTTCGTCAAAATCTTCCCGCTCGGGATCGACAAGGTGAGCCGCGCTGTCGTCTTCTTCGCCGAAGACGTCGTCCTCCAGCGCATCGGTTGCGTCGAGCTGTTCCCGCGCCATGGCAGCAACGGCGACCGGATCGGCTCGTCCGTTCATCTGTAACTCGATGGCCCGGGCGGCTCCGACAGAGGCGATCCATGTTGCCGCGTCCGACGTCCACCCGCGAAGGTGACCGTAGAGACAATGCCCGCCGTCCGGGTACCAGCTCAGCGTGCCGAGGGCACCGAGCCGCGCCGCGAGCAGTTGCGATTCCGCGGGCGGGACCACAAGGTCCCGGCCCCCGCCGAAGACCAGCACGGGGCAGCGAGCCCTGACCGCGTCATCGTGCAGAGAGAGCTCTGCGGCCTGGTCGTTAGGGTCGCGGTTATCGTCACCGAAAACCATTCCGAGCTCGCCGCGCAGGAGGGGGCTCGCGCGGTGGAGCCATCGTGCGGGGTCGTACGGTGGTGTAACCGCGACGACGGACATGATCCGGCGGTCATAGACAGCGCAGCGCAGCGCCTGATTACCCCCGAGGCTGACGCCGGCGACGGATACCTGGGCGAGGTCAATCGTCGGCTCTCCGGCAAACAGGGTGAACACGCCATCGAGAATGTCATTGGCATCGGCGGGAGGAACCCGAAGGCTGGTCGCTTCGCCAGTCCCCGGGCTGTCCATGACAAGGACGGCGAGACCGGCCCGCAGGAATTCCGGCGCCCACGAGAACGTTTCTTCCTTCGCCGTACTGGTGCCGTTGAGGATCACAACCAACCCGGCGGCCCGGTTCTGCCCGCCCGGAACCAGGAAATACGCTGGCAGCGTCGAACTTCGCCATGGCACGTCGACCCTGCGCACCTGCGGATGGACGATCGGTTGCGCTTGCGCGAACAACGTCGCCGCGGCCGCACGGCACAATCGAACCGTCCGTTGATCGTCCAGGACGAAGATTTGCGCGGCGTGGTAGCAAAGGGCGGACATGCGGCGGGCCTGGGCCGCTTCGAGCGGATTGCGAGACGAAACCTGGCGCCGGTAATCTCCGAGATAGCGCTGAGCCGTTTCGATCCAGGCGTTTGCCCAGTGATCCGGAGACCGAATCACGCTCAGGGTTTCGACGAGGGTGTCGTCCGGGATGCCCATCACGAGAAACCGGGAACGCATGCTTTGGGGCAACCCTCGGGCCGAACGGGCTCGAAGGAAGGAGTGTGCGCGCTTGCGATCGAACCGCCGCACCCAGCGCCAGGCGTCCGGGGAATAGCGCCATTGAGGAATCGACACGCGATCCACCGCGTTCGATGGAGGATTCGCGTCATCCCGACCGCTTCCGCCCGCGCGCGGTGTTCCGTTCTCGGCGGTCGTACTATCGTCGGTCATGAGCTCCTCGGACAGGGTGCAGCGTCGTATGGTTACGATGCGCTGGATTACCGGTCTCCAGCGGCTTGTAGAGAGGTAGACCGCTATTTCTTGAGAAATGCCGCTGGAGACAGCATTTCTAAGAACGAGCGGTGCCACCTTCAGTGACACAAGCTCTAGTCACGGACCTCCCAGAAGAGACGGCGCGCTTCCTCCAGCGCTTCGCGCACGAACTCGGACTCCCGCCGATCCGGCTGATGCAGCACGATCGTATCGATACGCGAACGAAACCGTCGCAGATGAGCGATGATCTCCTCGAGCATCACCTCGGTGACCGTGGTCCCTGGCAATCGCCCCGGACCAAGCCCTGACCCGAGCCGAGGGATCAGAACCGACCTCACGCGCTGTCGATCCGCCTGTTCCAATGCCGAGGCCGTCGCATGCGCCACGATGTCCTTTCGAGTCGGAGCACCAAGGGCATCGGAAACGATTGCATGGATGATGCACCGGACGCCCCGGCCCGACAGTGACCCAGAGGTCGTCACGATTGCGGTGCCGATCGTAAGAGGGGCCAGCGCCATCGCCTCACGCTCGATCTCGATGCCGCCGGCGAGACGAAGTGTGCCAGCGATTCCCGCTCCCATCACACCGCGCCGATTCGCGGGACACACGATGGCCTCCACTTGGTGGTTGAAGACATCGGCATGCGATGTAACGACCATGGTTCGCCCGAACCTGACGCCGACCTGACCATCGATTGGAATTGCTGGTTGGACCATCCGCGTCTCCGGAACTACAGACACATGTGACAGCTACTCCAGGATGGATCTTCCCATTCCGGTGCGCTGGAGACGATTCTACGTGATATGACGGGATGAAAAGTCTACCCGGGTGGACTTTTCGTTCAGGGCTGTATGGACCTGATCACGCCATTGCTCTCATCGACGTAGACGATTCCACGGCCCTCCATCCAGGCAATGCCGCCGATCGAGATGCCCTCATCGTTTGGAAGCTCCTGAACCACATCTCCTTGCAGATCGAGAATTTGGATTCCGGAACCATCGGTGACCGCGATTTGCGAGCCATCCGGCGACACGTCATAGTCAGTTCCCGTGAAGGGAACCTGGGTGATCGGACTGCCCGGCGAATCCAAGGCCGCTACGACGATCTGGCCGCCGGCCACATAGGCGATCGTGCCGCTTGAGGGTTTGAACCTGTACAGACTTATGTCGCTTCCAAACGGGTTGTCATCGATCTGATCGACTCCATTGGTCGTGATAAAGAGCCACGAGTCCGATGTCGGAACGAGCAAGCCACCATCGAGTGGATACGGCCGGACCAGAGTCTCGGATCCGCTGCCGAGTTCACGATCGTCGATGATCTCCAGAGATTCGCTATCAATCTGGGCCGCGCGGAAGGTGACGTCCCCGTTTCCATCGATCCGCGCGTAGATGATGTCCGGGTCGATCCAGCCCAGAGGATAATCCGTGTGGAATCCGTCCGCCGTTGCCGATGTCACGTCGGTACACGAGTCGGGCCTATCGCACGCCAAGACTGCCTGCCCTGACTCAGTCTCACCAGTTTGAAGCGTCACCCCGTTGCTCTCCAGCGACACGCCTCCCGGATTGACTCTGAACTCGATCGAGTTGCCGTCAGCTCCCAGCCTTGTGCCTGGGTCACCCGGGACCTCTGCGACGCCCGCTATCTCCTGAGCGGATCCAAGATCCTGGCCGGTGTCGCGAATTTCCTCGTCCCCGCTGGTACCGCCCCTGCCGGAGTTATCATCGGGTGCATCGTTTTCGTCGGACTCGTCGTCATTTCCGTTACCACGACCGGAATTGTCATCGTCTCCATTGCCGTCGCCAGAAGTATCTTGATCCTCATCACCGGTCTCGTCAGCTGGTTCGATGACCTGTTCTTCGGTTGCGTCGCCATTGGCGTCCTGCGTGGCCTCGGCGCCGTCATCTGGTTCGATGGCGCCATCGCTGCCGTCGCTTTCACCAGAGCCGCCATCGTCGGACTCATCGGAAGCCTCAGTAGCCTGCTCCTCATCACCGGCTTCCTCGGTGGGATCGCTGGCAATGTCTTGCGTGGCTTCAGCACCGTCGACTGGCTCGATGACGCCCTCCTCTTGGGAGGGATCATCGTTGCCAATACCGCTACCCTCATCGGAGCTGCCATCGTCGCCGGTGTCGCTACTGGCATCAGGAGTGCCGCCACTCGACAACGTTTCGTCTTCGGATCCATCGTCGCTGGCCCCTACAGCCTCCGAGGCGGGAGCGTTCTCGTCCTCGGAATTGTCCTCTGATGCCTGCCCGTCAACCGGGGCGCTCGCACCCCCATTGTCCGGCTCTTCCGAAGCAATGGGAGTTATGTCATCCAAGACGAGGGAACCAATCGTCGGAGTGACCTCATCTGGCGAGTCCTCTTCAGTCGATTCGTCGTCACTCGAGTCGACCACGGTTCCGTCAATGGGCACGATGATCTGTTCGTTGGGGGCTTCGGTTGGTTCCTCAGTTGGGAGCTCGGTAGGAGTCGGTTCAGGCGTTGGCGTAGCTGTAGCCGTAGGCTCGGGCGTTGACGTCGG
>CADCWI010000097.1 GCA_902806355.1 uncultured Thermomicrobiales bacterium
ACCAACCCTCGCTGTCGAGATCGTCTCTCCAAACGACCGGGCGAACGACATCCGGGAGCGGGTGCAGGACTATCTCGAGGCGAGGACGCAACAGGTGTGGGTGCTCTGGCCACGGCGTCGCTCGGTGTCGGTCTACAGCTCGGGCGCCGACACACGTGAGCTCGGCCCGGACTCCGTGCTCGACGGCGGCAACGTGTTGCCCGGCTTTACCGTTCGGGTGGACGATCTGTTCGAGGTTCCGCGTTGCCGCCGGTAAGGCTGCTCACCTGACAATGTAGTGGAGAACCTTGTCTTCCCTGCGCGTGAATGAACAACCGGTCTACAGCTCATCCAGCTCGATCGGGATAGGGCAATGGTCCCGAGTCATCGCGTCGGCATGGATCTCCGCCGTGACGTGGCGGGAGCGCGGCCGGCTCGACCCGGCCGCGCTCGCGGGGGGCCGCTGCCATGCCGCACACCGTAAAGTGGTCACCGCCGCAGTTCCGCCACCCTGTCTAGCCATCCCAGCTTGTGCGGGTTGTGGATCGAGTAGATTCGCGTGATCCGGCCGTCCTCGACCACCAGACTGACTGCGGAGACTGTGCCGCCGATGTCGATCCGGGCGCCCGGCAGCCCGTTGATCCAGGCGGTGGTCATCACCAGGTCCGGGGCCATCGCCGCGCCGCGAACCAGGAGCGTCACCACCTTGCCGGATCCGGTGATTGGCTTCCGGGCAGCCGGTACCTGGCCGCCGCCGTCGGAGATCAATACCACTTCCGGTGCGAGCACTTCCATCAGGCCCTGTACGTCGCCGGAGGTGACGGCGGCCATGAACTTCTCGACGGCTGCCCGCTGCTGGGCTGGGTCCACCTGGATCCGCGGCCGCCGTGCAGCGACGTGCTCGCGGGCACGATGGGCGATCTGGCGAACCGCGGCCGGGGTCCTGCCCACTGCTTCGGCAATCTCGTGGTACGGCGTCTCGAACACCTCGTGCAGCACGAAGACCGCTCGCTCGGCCGGACCGAGGGTCTCCAGCACGGTGAGCATCGCGATCGACACGCTTTCGGCGAGTTCGACGTCCTCGGCCACGTCGGGACTGGTCAGCAGCGGCTCCGGCAGCCACTCCCCGACGTACTCCTCGCGGCGGCGAGACACCGACCGGAGCCGGTTCAGTGCCTGCCGGGTGACGATGCGGACCAGATAGGCGCGCGGGTTATGAACCTCGGCTTGGTCGACACCGGCCCACCGCAGCCAGGTCTCCTGAACGACATCCTCGGCGTCCGCGGCGGAGCCGAGCATCTCATAGGCGACGGTGAACAGCAGGCCGCGGTGGATAACGAACGGGTCATCGCTCATGCCGGGGAGACCGCCCTCGCCAATGGGGTCGCGAGTGGAGGCAGGCCGCAGGCCGCCGCGAACTCCTGCGAATGGATGCCGAGCGCGATGTTGCCCCGGGCGGAGAAGTTCATGAATCCGACCCTGGCGGTCAGCTCGATCAGCGCCGGCGCCCCCAGTTCCTTGAGCAACACGGCCACCATCTCGTCGGTCACGGTCGGCGGGGTCTGGCACATCGCCTCGGCGTACTCCATCACTCTCCGCTCCAGGGGCGTGAAGGCGTCGGACTCCCGCCAGCGCGGCACCTCCCGTGCTTTGGCCGCGTCGAGACCCCGGTTGTGGGCCATAAAATAGCCGAGATCCACGCAGAAGCTGCAGCCGATCGCGCCGGCCGCGGCCATGCCCGCGAACGACGCCAGGTTCGGGTCGAGCCGGTTCCACTTCTCAACCTTGCGACCGAGTCCCATCATGTCCTTCAGCACGGCTGGATAATGCCACATCACCGCGACGCCATCCGGTACCTCGCCGAGCATCCTGCGGGACATCTTCTTGAGTAAGGCGCCGTAGACGCCGGTGATCTCAGCCTTGGGAACGCGGGTGTTGCTGGTCATGTGTCCTCCTCTGGGTTACCTGCACTCAGCATGGAGACACCGGCCACGAATCGAACGTGACATCCGATCCGGATCCTCTGCCCGGCCGTGGCGGAAGCAGAGGTCCAGTACGGCAATCTTTTCCGACCGGTGGGGAAGATTCGCCGTCTGTACTGCCCCATCACTGCCGAAGAGTCTCAGAAGCCGAGGCGCAGGACGGATATCGATGTCTCACGGTGCCGCCAGAGGGAGGAGCTTGCACTCGGAGCGCAGCGGCTTCGGCGAAAACGAGGCGCTGTGTCCGCGATACGCGGGGCGGGCCCGCCGCAGCTCGAGGGGGTGTGCGTCACTCCCCGGATCGCCCGGTAAGCCGGTGGCAAGGCCGCCGCGACTAGGGCCAGGACCATGTCCGGTCTGGGTGTACGTGGGCTCGACAGGTCGGTGACGCTGTCATTAAGTGAAGTAGAGAAGGCTCCAGGGCTTTACAGCCCCGTCAGCGTGATCGAAACCGGACAGTGGTCCGAGCCCATGATGTCTGGATGGATCTCCGCCGCGGCAAGGTGCGGGGTCAACGCCTCGCTCATGAGGAAGTAGTCGATCCGCCATCCGACATTCCGCTCCCGCGCCCGCGACATCTGGTTCCACCACGTGTAGGCGCCGGTCGCGTCCGGGTGCAGCTGCCGGAAGGTGTCGACGAAGCCGTGGTCCAGGAAATCCTGGAAGCGCTCGCGCTCCTCGTCGGTGAACCCATGCGTCCGCCGGTTTCGGTCCGGATGGGCGAGGTCGATGGGCTGATGGGCGACGTTCAGGTCGCCGCAGAAGATAGCCGGTTTCGGCGTGCCACTGCCGAACTGCCCGCCTTCGAGCTGCCTGAGATAGGCCAGGAACGCCGGGTCCCAGTAGCGGTAGCGCAGGTCGAGCCGGGAGAGATCCCCCTTGCTGTTCGGGGTGTAAACGGTGACGAGCCAGAAGCGGTCGAACTCGGTGGCGAGGACCCGGCCCTCACCGTTCGGGTCGCCGTAATGGTCGTCCGCCAGGAAGTGCTGCTCGACGATCGGATCGGGAAGGCCGGTGAGCGCGGTCATAGGCTCTGCGCGGGTAAAGATCGCGGTGCCGCTGTAACCCGCCTTGTCCGCCGAGTGCCAGTATTCGCGATAATCGGGGAGATCGGGCTGGGCCTGCCCCTGCTTCGCCTTGGTCTCCTGAAGGCAGAGGATGTCGGGCTGGTGGGCATCGACGAACTCCCGGAAGACGCCCTTTTTGATGACTGCCCGGATGCCGTTGACGTTCCACGAGTAGATCTTCACGAGTCGTCGTCCTGTTGAGGTGCTGGTCGTCGCTGCCTGCTCGGCTCACTATGGTGACAAACGTATCACGTTGATGAGGGCTCAACAGGGTACGGTGCACGGCCCAATTCGTCGTTGCAGCAGGGTGTCAGCAGTTGGGAAGCCTGGTGCGCATGCCATCTGGCGGGATTGCAGGCGAGGTGAACGTGGCGCAGGCTGTCCGGGAGATTTTCCGCACGGAGGAACTGTCGCCGATACTGGCACGGGCGAAGGTAGGAGCCGAATGAAGGTGCATCTCGATACGGATTTCGGCGGGGACACGGACGACATCTGCGCCCTGGCGATGCTGCTCCGCTGGCCGGGTATTGAGATCACCGGGATCACGACGGTCGCCGAGGTCGGTGGGCGTCGTGCCGGGCAAGTCCAGCAGGCGCTCCGGATCGCGGGGCGGTCCGGCATTCACGTTGCCGCTGGTGCCGACAACGCGGGTGGCTACTATCCGTATGAACTCGGCCTGCCCGACGAAGCGGCCTACTGGCCGGAGCCCGTCGTCCCGGCACCTGGACCGCTCGACACCGCGCTAGACCTGATCGGACGGAGCATCGACCAGGGCGCGACGATCATCGGGATCGGACCCGTCACCAACCTTGCGCTCTTCGACCGCGAATATCCCGGCCGGTTACGGGACGCGCCGCTGTTCCTGATGGGCGGCTACGTGCACCCGGTCCCGCTCGCGTTCCCCCAATGGGGACGGGAAGACGACTTCAACGTCCAGATCGATGTCGCGTCCGCCGCGCATGTGCTGGAGCACGCTCGTCCGACGCTGATCCCGCTGGAGGTGACGGTGCGGACCGCCTATCGTGCGGCGTACCTTCCGGACCTGCGACGGGCGGGCGGGCTCGCGGCCCTCGTGGCCCATCACGGCGAGCTGCACGACCTGGAGCACCACAACGCCGAGACACATGGCCGGACGAACGACGGCTTGCCGGACGACATCCTGAATTTCCAGCACGATCCGCTCGCCTGCGCGGTCGCGGTTGGCTGGGACGGCGTGACGATCGAGGACACCACTCTCGCTGTGAAGGTCCACGACGGGCTGCTCCACCTCTCGGTCGATTCCTCCGGGACGACGTACCCGGTCGTCACCGCGGTCGACGCCCCGCGCTTCAACGACCTCTGGTGCGACATCGTCTGCGGCCATGCCATGATGTCCGGAGGTATTGCCCCGCGACGTCATCCGTGAGCCGAAGGACTGTGAAGATGAGGACTATCGTGTCAACTCCACTTTTTGGATAGCTCAAAGTCCAGTGAATCGAGGGTATGTCTGACACGGCTCCATGAGCCCGGTGATCTGGACGATATACAATGATTGCATTATGATGAAGATGCTATGTGGGAAGTCGAATATACAGACCAGTTCGAAGAATGGTGGCACTCGCTACAGGACGTGCAGCAGGATGCGGTAGCGGCAGCCGTAGAGATTCTCGAGGATAGTGGCCCGTCACTTGGACGACCGCTGGGTGACACGATCAAGGGCTCCCGGCATAGCAACATGAAGGAGCTCCGTCCTGGAACAACGGGAATCCTCTGGGTGCTCTTCGCGTTTGATCCACGCCGTCACGCGATCCTCCTGATTGGTGGTGACAAGACTGGTCGCTGGCACGAATGGTATGACGAAATTCTTCCGGTGGCCGACGATCTCTACGATGCGCACCTGCAAGCACTACGTGATGAAGGAGTCCTGTAATGTCTCGCACGAAGTCTTTCTCTCATCTCCGGCAACGCATCGACCAGGAGCCGGAACGGCGGCGGCGGGTCGTGGATATGAAACGAGCTATGCTCGATGCGCAACGACTCGCCGAGATTCGGGCACACCGGGGAGTCACCCAGCAAGGAGTGGCCGACACACTCGGTGTCAGTCAAGCGAACATTTCGCGGATCGAACACGAAGATGATCTGTATCTCTCGACCCTTAGGGGATACGTCGAAGCCCTCGGCGGTACGCTTGATATCAGTGCGCGCTTCCCGGATGGCGAGATCATCAAGGTCGGCTAGGTGTCACTTCGGATAGAAAGAGAAGCACCCAAAGAAGGTGAATCGTGGCCGATCGTCTGAGGTGAGTTCGTTCTACCCGGATCAGAGTTGCTTCTGGGGGACGGGCATCCTTCTCGCCTGCAGCGCTCCTCCTCCAACCGCACCTGCGCCAGCATATCCGTGACCGCGGGTTCGCTCTATCATGAATCTCGTCCGATGTGAGTGGGAGCGAGCACATGAATGTCAAACAGTTGATGACCGCCGAGGATGTGTTGGACCTCCCGGAACGACCCGGATACACGATTGAGCTGGTCGATGGGGAGTTGAGGGAAGTGCCTGGTGCTACCGCGCTTCACAGCCTGATTGCCGCGATGGTGTATGAGCTCATCCGGAACTTCGCGCGGAACCACGATCTTGGGCTCGTCTTTCCAGATGGTGCCGCCTACGTGCTCCGCCGAGATCCCGATCAGGTCCGCATCCTCGATGTCTCCTTCGTTGCCTGGACCGAGGTGCCCGATGACGGCGTCCCCGATGGGTTCTGGGAGGGTGCGCCAGCGCTGGCCGTCGAAGTGATCTCGTCCCACGACCGTGCGGCTGACGTCCACGAAAGGGTGCTTACCTATGTTGACGCCGGCACACGGCTCGTCTGGGTGCTGTGGCCGCAACAGACATCGGTGACGGTCTACGACCGCGATGGGCAGCGCGAGCTCGGACCGGACGAAGAGCTCGACGGTGGTGATGTGCTTCCCGGCCTCCGTGTCCGCGTTGGCGATCTCTTCGAGGTGCGCCGTCGTCGCTAGCGCCCGTGCCTGCCGTAGGTCGTCGCTCGCGGTGACGGTTGTCGCCGGAGCGTGTCTCGGCGGGACCCGCAAGCTCCGGAATGGTGTATCGCGCCGCCGGCCGGCCTGCGCTCGATCAGAGGCGTCGAGCCGTCATCCCGGCGCGCCTCACGGGAGTGTCTGATGGGTGATGGGGATCGCCAGGGGGCAGCGACCGAAGCGTGGAACGATGGCGAGGCGTACGAACGTTACGTCGGTCGCTGGAGCAGTCTCGTGGCGCGGGAGTTCATCGGTTGGCTGGCTGTCCCGACCGGGGCGCGGTGGCTCGACGTTGGCTGCGGCACCGGCGCGCTCAGCCGCACGATCCTCGACCTGGCCGAGCCGTCGGCCGTTCTCGGCGTCGATCCGGCCGAACCCTATGTCGCTGCCGCGCGCGAGCGAACCGCCGACCCACGGGCCAAGTTTCAGGTTGGCGACGCCCGGGCGCTGCCGGTCAACGAAGGGACATTCGACGCCGTCGTGTCGGGGCTTGTCCTCAACTTCGTGCCGGCCGCCGACCAGCGGCTGGTGGTCGAAAGGATGTCCCGGGCCGCCAGGGACGATGGGGTCGTCGCGGCCTACGTCTGGGACTACGCGGACGGCATGCGGATGATGCGCTTTTTCTGGGACGCGGCGATCGATCTCGACCCGGCGGATGGGGCCGTCGACGAGCAGCGGCGCTTCCCGATCTGCCAGCCGGAACCGCTTGCGGCACTGTTCCGGGCCGCCGGCCTCGGTGGCGTCGAGGTGCGGGCGATCGAGGTTCCGACCGTATTCCGCGATTTCGAGGACTACTGGTCGCCGTTTCTTGGCGGCCAGGGAGCGGCTCCCCATTACCTGATGTCCCTCGGCGAGGATCGACGGGCGGACATGGCGGAACACATCCGTGCGCGGTTGCCGTTCGCATCGGACGGCTCGATCCAACTGACCGCCCGGGCGTGGGCGGTTCGAGGCGCTACATAGAGCGGTCGATAGATCGCAAGGAGCGGAAGAGCGGCTGCCGGGCCGACGGCTCGGGGGTCGGCCCGGGGCAAACCCTGGCTTCAGGGTCCGGGAGTCGTGCGCTGGCTCTCGTCCGCGCCGCTCATCCCGACTGGCTGATCATCGCCGGTGCCCGGTCCTCGCGAGAGAACTGGAAACTCCGCGATCCGCAGGTTCGTCGCACCGAACGGGATGAGCGTCAATTCCTCTATCTCCTCGCCAGTCGTCACCGGAGAATGCGGCACCGGACCCGCCGCATTGTGCTCCAGTGTCCACCCCGGCAGATGAGCACCCCTGACGTGTGCCATTAGTGGTGCTCCATCGGGCGAAAAGGGTATCGATGAGACGGGAGCCTGGGTGAGCGACACCGAGGCGTCAGGGTCGGTCGCCTCCACATCGAGCGCGACGTTCCAGGGCGTCGTCGGATGGACTTCCCAGTCGGCATGCGGTGCCTGCCCTCCGATCTCTCGCCACTCCTCTCCTACCGGAAGCGCGAACAGCAGTGGCCCACGGTAGAGCGAGACGCTCCCGTGGTCGCGCCGCTCGATCCGGGGCCGCATGGGAAGGCTCAGGCGTAGGATCGTGGTCCCCTCCCACTGGCGGTCGACTCGGTGAAATCCACTCGCTGCCGCAAGCGAGGGGTCGCCACCCTCGATCTGGACTTGTGCTTCGTCGGCCCAACCGGGAATCCGGAGATGGAGCGGGAAGCTGACAGGCGTTTCGGCGTGTACCGAGATGCGTATGGTCTCGTCGAACGGATAGCCCGTCGCAACGTCGATGCGGACTGGAACCCCTCGCACATCGGTACGAACCGAACACGGCGCGTACGCGACTGCCGCCAAGCCGTCATCCGCCGAGTGCATCCACAGACTGGCCGTAAATTTTGGCCAACCCTGGTGCATGTCCGAGGTGCAACACCCGAAATGCGGCTCCACACCGAACGTGTTGGCATCCGGTCCATTGCTCGTGTAGACCCGGTCCTCGGCGACAACACAGATCGCCTGGTTGACCTGGTGAACGTACTGGTGCGTCCACATGTCCGGGCTGAAGGTGGCCGGAAGGGCGTTGTAGGCGATCATCTCGAGCCGGTCCGCCAGCGCCGGCTCGCCAAGGATCGAGATCAGGGTCTCCAGCGAGTACATGTACTCTACGACGGCGCACAGTTCGGTCCCCTGGGAGGGGTTCCTGCCCGCCAGGTGCTCATCGCCGGAGAACATCCCGGTCGCCTGGCCATGATAGCGATCCAGCTCGGCGATCATCTGCGCCACGGCGTCGCGATCGGCAGGATCACCGGTCTGGCGATAGCGAACGCCTCCCGCTTTCACGGCCATCGCGTTGTTGACGACGTGTGACGTGAGGTCCTGTTCCTCGCCGATGGTTCGCCAGCGATACGGGTACCGCTCGAACAGGCCACGCCAGTCGAACCCGCTCGCCGCAACTCGATCCGCAAGGTTCAGGAGCCACGGCTCGCCGGTGCGCTCGAACAGCCAGTGCACGCTGACTACCAGATCGGCCCAGCGAAACCGTGCCCATGCCCGCGGCGGCCCCTCCTCGAGCACCTCGTCCAGCCTTCGCAGGAACCGGAGCATCGCCGGGATCACGCGCTTATCCCCTGTCACCTCGTGATATTGGATGAGGGCCTTGAGCAGGATGTAGCGCGGCCACGAGTCGTGCTCGTAGCTGTAATGCGCGCGACCCGGACGCTGATCGCCGCGGCCGCTGATCCGCTTGTCGCGCACTGTCCCGAACCAGCCGTCGGGCTGCTGATGTGCCAGGATGTAGTCGGCCCAATGGTGCACCTTGGCTTTCAGCCGAGCGTCGTCCAGCAGGAAGGCGAGCGGGACCATCCCGTCCAGCCAGTAGGGACCGCGCTCCCACCCGTCCGACTTACCACCGATCCAGGCGCTGTCGGCGATATCCGGCCAGAACTCGTCCAGATGACCCGAGAGTCCATCGGCCTGGATCCGGAGCTGTTCGAGTAACCATCCCTCTGGCCGGACCTGGCCAAGCGGCAACGGCCGGAACGCCTGTTGCTCCAAGCCCCCGTTCTTCATCGTTCCGCCCATCTTCGCTCATCCCCTCCAGATAGTTGGTGCTTCAGTGCCGGCTCCCGCTCGGTGTCCACCCGGTGCCAGTTCCAAGGATGATCCCACCTTCGGTCACGTTATGGGAATACTTCGCCCATCGATCGAACGGGTCGCCGGGGTTCGTCGTGCGCTGACATGGGAGCGATCTCCTTCCCTCCAGCCTTTCTCCGGTCTCGGGGGGCGCAGCGATCAGGATCTGGCCGGCGAGGAGAAGCGTAAGCCGGAAGCGGGCAGTCCCCGATAGAGTGCCGCGCCGCCAGGCACGGATTACAAGAGGTCACCCCTCATGGAGCCGCCGAGGCGCTGGCAGTGAACCCGGCGAACGTCGAGCGGATCGAAGATGAGGACGAGAAAGGGATGGCTATCTCACGCCCCGCATGGATGCTTGGAGACCCTCGGTGGCACGCTCGGGATGAGCGCCTGGTTTGCCGATGGGAGGATGGTCGACGTTGGCCGACCCATCCCCCCATGTTAGGTACGCGGGAGAGGGATGAAGCAGGTCATGGCAGTGAAAACCCAGCCGGTTCTCGACACGATGTCGGTGTCGCAGGCACGTCAACAGTTCAGTGAGACGCTGAACCGCGTGTATCGCGGTGAAGCTCGAGTGGTTGTCGAAAAGAGCGGAATCGAGGTCGGGGCGATCATCTCACCACGTGATCTCAGAGATCTTCAGCATCTGGATCGGATCCGGGCACAAGGTTGGGAAGCCGTCGCGCAGCTGCGATCAGCGTTTGCGGATGTGCCGGACGATGAGCTAGAACGCGAGATTGATACCGCGATAGCTGAAGTCAAGGCGGAGCGGAAGCGAGCCTCGGGAGATACTACGCCATTGCCGGCACGACGTTGATGCCGAGCGCCGTGTTGGACGTCAATATCATTGTCTCCGGATTCTTCCGAGGCAAGGGATCTGCGGTCACCATTGCCGGACACTGGGAACAAGGCAACCTGGACGTGGGCTTGTCCGATCACATCGTCAGCCAGGTAATCGATGTCTGGAGGAGACCATTCTTCGCAGAGCGATCGGTCGAGATCCACCGGAAACTCGCGCTGAGGTTGATGCGCACCGACGCGCTCGTCGTGGAACCGGATCCATCAGTCAGTGGTGTCTGTGACGATGCGGAGGACGACCATGTGCTTGGTACGGCCGTGGCGGCGAACGCCGATTATCTGGTGACTGGTGACCGGGGACTGCTTCGGGTTGGCGAGTATCGGGGTGTGCGGCCGAATTCCTGGAGCTGATTCATGACGAGCTGACACCGGAGCAATGAGTGGTGCTGATCAGTGGTGCGCGGCCCACTCCTGCTCGAGCATCGCGAAGACCAGTTCGTCATCCCACCTGCCCTTGACGAACTCGTTCTCCCGAAAGTGCGCTTCCCGCCGCATCCCGAGCCGCTCCATCAGTCGTGCCGAGGCCACATTCCCCGCCTCGCAGCGGCCGGCGATGCGGTGGAGACCAAGCTCTTCGAAGCCGAGCCGGAGCATCACCATCGCGGCTTCCGATGCGTATCCCCGCCCATGGAAATCCGGGTGAAAGACAAAGCCGATCTCTCCCTGACGGTGCTCCTCGCTGGTCCAATGGAGCAGGGCGTCGCCGATCACCTGGCCCGTTTCCGGCAACTCGACGGCCAGGACGAGGGCGTCCCCCTCCTTGTCGAGCACGGTCATCGTCATCCGCCGTTCGAGCATCGCGGCGACCTCTTCGCGGTCCCGGACGTCCCAGTAGAGATGGCGAACGACATCCTCGCGGCTGTGCATCGCGAACAGATCATCGAAGTCACCGGCAGCATAGGGGCGCAGACGCAGGCGCTCGGTCCGGATCGGATAGGTGGGTTCGATCATCTACCGATTGTATCAGTGCCTCTTCCGCGCCGGCGCCGGCATACTCCGTTTCACGATTCAAGCACCCAGCAACGAGCACCAAGCGAGAACACCGCGATCCTTATGCGGGTTCCTGTGCACGGACGCATCCGCGTAGATTGCGTCACATTATCATCCACGAATCGATATCCGGCCCCCGGAGTGCGTGCGCAGCACAGCGATCATCACAAGAGCGCCCAGGATCGCCAGGAAGGGGACCAGGAATGCATCGGAATAGGCGGCCGCACCGGCAACGGCAGGCGCGTTAAGGTCGTACAGGGGATTGAACGCGTCACTCCCCGCGCCCTGCCGTGCCGCGAGGAGCGTCCCGGCGAGCGCGGGGCCGGCGCCCCCGCCGAGAAAGGTCATGCCAGCGAACATGCCCATGCCGCCGCCCGTATCCTCAGCGGTCAGCGTGCTGGCCGCCGCGCTGTTGAGCGGGGAGTTGACCAGGCCGAATCCGATGCCCATGAACAGGACACCGGCGGTCGCGGCAAGAGCCGAGCCACCGGAGGCTATCGTCGAGAGAAAGAGCACCGCCAGCGTCATCACCGTGAGGCCGGCAAGCATCGGGCGCCACACGCCGATCCGGTCGGACATCCGACCGATGTATGGGGACTCGATCGCGATCGCGATCGCTCCCGGCGTCAGGACGAGCCCGGCCTCGCGGATGGAGAGGCCGTTCACGTCAACCATGGTCAACGGGATCAGCACCAGTGTCGCGATGTTCCCAAGCATGAGAAGGAAACCGGCGATCAGCAGCGAACGGTAGGTTCGATTACGGAACAGTCGGGCGGGCACGAATGGATGCGCCGTCGTCCGGATACGCCAGGCGAAGCCGATGGTAGCGATCGCGGCAATCAGGAAACTCGCCCGGGGGAGGGGCTGGTCGAAGCCGACGGTTTGCCCATGCGTGATTCCGAACAGGAACCCGCCGGCACCAAGGCCGAACAGGCTTCCACCCAGCAGGTCGAAGCGTCGTTCACCGGTGACCGGAGGGTCGGGAAGGACCCTCCGGGCGAACGGGATCATGACCAGCATCAGCGCGAATGGACCGAGGAAGAGCCCGCGCCAACCAAGAAGATCACCGACGAGCCCGCCCGCGATCGGGCCGGTCGCCTGGCCGATCCCGACGCTGGCACCGATCAGGCCCATCGCCGCTCCGCGCCTGCCGTCCGGGATGACCCTGGCGATCACCACCAGCGCGAGCGCGGCGACAGCGGCACCGCCTGAGGCCTGGATGACCCGGCCGGTCACCAGCCATGGCAGGTTCGGGGCGATCGCGCCGATCAGGCACCCGATGGCAAAGGCGAGAAGGCCGATCGTGAAAATCCGGCGAATTCCGAACACATCCGAAATTCGCCCATAGAGTGGAATTCCGATCGCGTAGACCAGGGCGTACGACGTTACCACCCAGCCGACCTGGGCGGGAGAGACGGCGAGGTCGTCGCGGATCCGCGGGAGCAGGACGTTGACCATCGACCCGGTCAGCACCGAGACGAACACGGCGGTGGCGATGATGGCGAGGAACAGCCGGTCACCCTCCGACGTTCGGACTTTGGTCACGCCACCGCCCTGGGTAGCGCCATGGTCACTCGAGCTGACCGGCGCTGCGGCTTGCGTGCTCATGACGCTGATCGCTCCGCCGTGACGCGCGTGGTCACACCCTGCTCCTGGGCCGCCGTCAGAGGTTGTGTCCACCATAAAAGCTCGTGGAGCATGGCGTTGGCACTCTTGGTCAATTTTGCGTGGTCTGCCAGGCCCTTGCCCTGCTGGGCGACGCCGAGAAGCGCGTCCATGCGGATGTGCACGGCGTTGCGGGGTGATGCGATCTGGAGCTCGACCGCGATCAGTCGCACCTGCTCCACGGCCCGCGCGCCGCCAACGCCGCCGTAGCCGATGAACGACGCGGGATTCCTGCTGTATTCGGCGTAAAGATGGTCGGGCGCGTTCTCAAGTGTGCTGGGGACGTCGAGGCTGTACTCACCGGTGACGACGCTGTAGCCATCGAGTTCACCCATCCTTGCCCGCCCGCGCTGGACGGCATCAGTCGGCAGCCTAGGTCGGTTCTCATTCTCCGGGTCTCCGAACAGGGGCATGGGATAATCCCGAAGGTCCGCGATCTCGAATGTGAGGTCGTCCGGTGCGGCGCCGGGCTCGTTGATCGAGCGGGCGGGTGTGTCTCCGAAGTGGCCATTGCAGATGGTTCTGATCATGCCGATGCGTGGCGTTCGCACGGTCATGCTTTACCTTCGGCGGCGTTCGACCCGGCGGGACGCTTGGCGCGATCGTGGACCCGGTCGTAATTCAGCCGAAAGAGCCGGATGACGTCGCTGGTGTCCTCCGGCCCGGCGATCCGGCGCTCGGACCACCCGGAATCGGGCATGACCGGGTGGCGCGTGACCCGGCCCTCGGCGAGCAGCCGATCCCGCACCTTCCGGGGAAACGGGAGATGCGCGACCGCGCTTCCGTGAAGATGACCCAGTTCGACGCGGCCATGGGTAAACACTTGGCCGTTCCGGTCATTGGTGCCGATGGTGACACCGGGCCAGCCCGATACCTCCCGCGTGATGTCATCGTGTGCCGTGTTGCGCATGGATTCGTCCCTTCCTGGACATGCGTTCGGATCCCGAATGCCCCGAACCTCGAGTACCATGGGCACACGATAAGACTTCAAGTTCACTTGAAGTCAACAGGCCAGGAGGGCAGGTTTTGGATCGTGGATCATGGTCGCCGAGGATTCCGGCGTGGTTAACGGTGGGGGAACTCGCCAAACGAACCGGCGTTGCGACATCGGCACTGCGGTACTACGAGGAACGCGGGCTCATCTCCGCCAGCCGGAGTCCCGCCGGTCATCGCCGGTATCCCCGGCCGGCGATCCGGCGTGTGGCATTCATCGTGTTCGCGCAACGCGTCGGCCTAACGCTGGAGGAGATACGGACGGAACTGGACAAGCTGCCAACCGACCGCGTGCCCCACAGCAGGGACTGGGTTCGCTTGACGAGTACGTGGACCGCCCGGATCGACGAGCGAATCCGAGAGCTGGAGCGACTGCGTGACTCGCTCACCGACTGCATCGGCTGCGGTTGTCTCTCGATGGAACGATGTGTGGTGATGAACCCCTACGATGTTGTCGAGGCGCATGGCCCGGGACCACGATTCTGGGCGGGGGACCCTCGACCGGCGGATCTCTCGGGCACCTGAACCTGACGTCCAGGCCACCGGCCGCGACCCCGAACGACGCGACATGATCGACACCGAACATGCGTGCCCGTGCACCTGCCATGGTGGGCTCGGCCTGACCGGTCCGCAGTGCATCTGCGCGATGACGCACCGCTCATCCTGCCAAGCTTCGAGCAACGAGCGAGAAAACCGGCGACATCTTCATACGCAGCGGTTCGCGGACGGCATCAGTGCCGTCCGCGAACTTTTGAATCCATGGGTATTCTGAGAAGAAACCGGTAAAACCGTACAACCGTCTACACCAGGTACACGGCTCGGGTCGAACGCTCAGCCTTGCGGGCCCGGAACGATGGGCTCCCGGCCATCGGCGACGGCGCGCTGGGGCGAGATTTCCGAGATCTGCATCAGTTCGATCGGGTTGCCGTCCGGGTCCTTGACCCACGCCTGCTGGTTGGTATCCAGCCCAAGCTTGATCTCGGTGTCGATCGTCACGCCATGACTGCGCAGGTGCTCGACATCGGCTTCGATGTCGTCCGTCATCAGGCAGAGGTGCTTGAAGCTGGATGGGCCATTGCTCGCTCGCTGCTCCGGGCCTGGTCCTCCCGGGAAGAGCTCGAGAAAGCGGTCGCCGGAGACGTGCAGGTAGATCAGGCGGATGGAGCCGTCCTCCTTCGTCAAGCGGAATGACTCGGTTATGCCGAGCAGGGCGTAGAACTCCAGAGCCGCGTCCATGTCATGGCAGGCGAACGCGGTATGGCCGATGTCGATGATGCTCATGGATGTCTCCTCGTGTATTGACGCGACGCCGCTCCCGAAAGCGAAGGATGTTTGCCTTGCAGCGATGGCGCACGTCGTCCGGAACAGGGACACAGTGTCCCCCCAAACGCGTTGGCTGTCACCATACGGTTTCGCTGTGGAGTGATCGTCGGGTGATACGGTGACGACGACAATGAGGAAGGCCTGTTCATGACCGAACTCGCATTCGATGAGCTCGCGGCGTCGTTCGATGCACAGCGGGGACTTCCCGGAGCGGCAGTCGCGGCGCTCGCCCACCTGATTGGGGACCTCGCGGACGGCGGCAAGCTGCGCGTGATCGAGCCCGGCATCGGAACAGGCCGGGTCGCGATCGCCGCCCTCGCCGGCGGGCACCATGTCGTCGGCGTGGATCGTTCGCGTGCCATGCTGCGGGAGCTGCACGTCAGGCTTCAGTGCATGGCCGAGCCTCGGCTGCGTGCCTCGCTGGTCGAGGGTGATGCGCGTGCGCTCCCGTTCGTCGCCGCCACGTTCGATATGGCGATCGTCGCATCCCTGCTCTACCTGATCGACGACTGGCGTTGGGCGCTCGATGACATCTGGCGGGTAGTCCGTCCGGGCGGGAACATCGTGCTGGTATTAGAGCGGTCGGCCGAGCGGCCACCACTGGCGCGGTGGAGTGCGCTCTGGCGGGAGGCGATCGAGGGCACGGGCTACCGTCACGCCCCGATGGACCCGGACGACGAAACCCTCCTGCGCGAGGTCCGGTCGCGGGCGGAGGCGGTCTCCATGCGAACGTTGCACATCTGGACGATCGGGCGAACCGTCGCCGAAGCCCAGGACGGGATCGCCGCCCTGCGTGCGCTCTATCCCGCAATCGACGCGAAGTCCTGGAACATCGCCACCGCCGAATTCCTTGCGACCGCCAGGGACGAGTTCACCGATCCCGAGACGCGGCTCGATTGCGACGTGTACCTCGATGTCGCCGTCTGCCGACTGCCGGGCGGTGATGATCGCGCTGCCCGGGCATAATCCTATCCCGGCATGCGACGAGCGGGTTCCGGATTGCGGCTACCAATGTGCCTCGCGCGGCTGGGAGCGGTCCTCGGTGGCGACCAGGGCATCGAGCAGGAATCGTTCGAGATCGATCTGGATCCCGGCCGCCGCCGGATCGTCCCAGAGGTTGCGCAGCTCTTGCGGGTCGGCTTTCAGGTCGTACAGCTCTCCGGTGCGGGGACGGGCGGTTGCCGGCTGACCATGCTGGACGATGAGCTTGTGATGACCGCGCCGAAGCATTGTCAGGTGCACGGGAGGGTCATAGCCATGGCCGCTGTCGCGGTACTCACAGAGTGCCCAGCCTCGACCCTCGGCGTCAGCGTCCCCGCGCGCCAGCGGAAGCAGGCTCATGCCCTGGGCGCCGGGCATGTGGTCGAGCCCGGCAGCATCGAGAAAGGTCGATGTGAGGTCGATCCACTCGACCAGCTCGCTTCGGCGCGTGCCCGCCGGGAGCTGGCCGGGCCAGCGAAGGATCAGCGGCACCCGCACCGCGCTCTCGTACAGTAACGGCCCCTTGAGCAGGAGTTGGTGATCGCCGAGCATCTCGCCGTGATCGCTGGTGAAGATGACGACGGTGTCCTCGGCAAGCCCCAGTTCGTTGAGGGCGGCCAGGACGCGGGCCATCTCATCGTCGATCAAGGTCGCCATCGCGTAGTAGGCGGCGATGATCTGCTTGATGTCCCTGGAGGTGTGGTCGGCGAAGCCACGGGCATAGCCGGCATAGCTTTCCCGGGAGGCATCCGTCTGGATCGCCGGCTTGGTCGCCAGCTCGTCCGGAGCGGTGATCGGGTCGGGAAGCGCCTCCGGATCGTAGCGATCGAGGTATTCCCGCGGTGCCACGAACGGGTGGTGGGGGTCGAAATAATTGAGCCAGAGGAAAAACGGCTGTTCCGGGTCGCGATGGTCGTGCAGGAACTCGAGCGCCATCTCGCTCGCCCAGCGGGTGTAGTGCGCCTCCGTCGGGAGTGTGTCGAACGCCGCCGCCTGGTGCCGTTGCCGGGCGCCGCCCGCTTTCGCCTGCTCGTAGAGCACCGGGTGGTGCTCGGCGAGCCACTGATGGTACTCATTCTCGGATGACGCATGGGAGGGGTCGTGCGCCCACCGGTAGAAGCCGTAGCCGTCGTGCTCCCGACGCGGCTCAGTGCGGCCGGAGAAGCAGGAGGCAAGGTGCATCTTGCCGATCATGCCGCAGTCGTATCCCCCCTCGGCCAGCGCGCGGGAGACAAGGGGGGCATGCGGTGGCAGCTCGACCCCGTTGGCCCAGAGACCGTGGGTGTGGACGTACTGGCCCGTAACGAGACTGGCGCGCGAGGGAGCGCAGACCGGGTTCTGGACATAGCATTGCTCGAACAGGACGCCGTCACGCGCAAGGCGATCGATCGTCGGCGTCTGGATGTGCGGATTTCTGTAGCACCCGGCCGCGTCGTAGCGTTGCTGATCGGTGCAGATGAACAGGATGTTGGGTCGTTGCGAATCCGCCATGCCTTTCCCTTCGATCGAGCCGCCGTCTACGCTTTCACGGCGCCGGCGACACCTTCCAGAAAATACCGTTGCAGGAAGATGAAGAGCAGCACGACCGGGATCAGCGAGAGCGTTGCCGCCGCGATCTGGTGCGCCGCGAGTTGTGTCGCATGGCCAGTGTGGCACGGCGAGGGTCGAGTAGGGTTTCGTGTGAGCTTAGTGACCGATCCTGATCCTGCTTTTGATGGGCATACGGTGCCATCAGCGGTGCCACATGTGCTACCGGTCAGCGGGCCAGGCCCCGCATGTCGGACAGTGCCGCCGTCCAATGCGGACTCCTCCCGCGCAGGAGATGCACGGGTAGTCCCCCGTTTCCGGCGTCGGGATGCGGAGCCCGAGGGCCTCGAACCGCAGATAGACGCCCCGGTGGGCGGCATTGAACCAGCGGATGCCCATCGCATCGAGGCGGTCTCGATTGACGGATGTGACTTCCGCCGCGAGCGGACCTTCCAGCGCGCACATGCCGGATCCGAACTCGAGGTCGGTCTTGGGTCGCCATGCGATATCGTCCGGAAGCACGTCTTCCGCGATCCTGCGCAGGATCACCTTGCCCCAGGGACGGGTTGGCGCCGCCATCAAGTCAGGGTCGAACTGGTCGACAAAGGACGGCGGCGATGTTCGCTCGCTCGCCGGGATCGATACGTGCAGGTCATCCCACCTGAGGGATCGCGCGACCGCGATCACGCCCGGCGCGAGAAACGGGAACCCCGGTGCCATTCTCAGGTGCTCGCCGATGGCGCGAGCGGGAGGATCGATCGCCGGAATCCTGGTCGCCAGGAACGCGGGCCAATCCGCTTCCGTGCGCAGGAACTGGTAGCCGCCCAACAGGGTGTCGGCATCGTCGCCCGTCCAGAACGATCGCGCGCCCAGCGATCGGGCATGACGCAGCCCGGCGATGATCGGGATGTCGTTCAGCAATCCGAGGTCGAACGATGTGCGCAGCCGCATGAGATCGTCAAGATTTGCCAGTGCGGTGCCGACATCCAGCCGGAGCGGGCGCCAGTCAAGGTCGAGGTGCTCCGCCACCTGGGCGGCGGAGGCGA
>CADCWI010000098.1 GCA_902806355.1 uncultured Thermomicrobiales bacterium
GACAACTGGTTCGGTCAGACGACCCTCATTGGCGTCGAGGACGACACGGCCATCATCTCCGCACCTAACGCCTTCAGCGCGTCCACCCTGCAGGCGCGGTACGCGCCGCAGGTGGAACGGGCGCTCGCCGGGATCGTCGGTCGCGATCTTGGAGCCTTCTTCACGGTCAGCGGGGCCAATGCGGCCGGCACGACGATCGAGCAGTCCCGGAAGCCGGACGCAGCCCAGGCCGCAGGTCAACCAGCCAGGGACGCGTCAGCGAACCAACCCCTTCCTACCCGGCCACGACCTCGCCGCGAGAGTGGAGCACCATCCCGCAGACCCGACCACGGGCTCGGCAACAAGCAACTCGCGCTCCAACCCACCGCGCATGGTCTCAACCCCCGCCTGACCTACGACACCTATGTCGTTGGCAGTTCGAACCGGCTCGCGCATGCCGCATCGCTGGCGATCGCCGAGCACCCGGGCCGCCAGTTCAACCCACTCTTTGTCCATGGTGGGGTGGGTCTCGGCAAAACCCACCTGCTGCACGCGATCGGGCATCGCGCCCTGGAAATCCATCCCGACCTGACCATCATGTATGTCACGTCCGAGACATTCACGAACGACGTGATCAACGCGATCCGGTCCCAGAAGATGGAAGACTTCCGGGCGCGGTATCGCCTGATCGACATCATGATGATCGATGACATTCAGTTCATCGCCGGCAAGGAAAGCACCCAGGAGGAGTTCTTCCATACGTTCAACGCGCTCTACCAGAACGGGAAGCAGGTGATCGTTTCCAGCGACAAGCCGCCGCGGGCGATCGCAGCGCTCGAAGAGCGGATGCGCTCGCGTTTCGCTGGCGGCCTGATCGCCGATGTCCAATCGCCCGACTTCGAGATGCGGACGGCCATTCTGGGGCAGAAGGCCGAGGATCTTGGCATCTCCCTCGGAAGCGACGTGATCGAGTACATCGCGCACAAGGACCAGACCAACATCCGCGAGCTCGAAGGTGCGCTCAACAAGATCCTGATGATGGCCCAGCTCTACAATCGTCCCCTCAATCTCCAGCTGGCGATGGAGGCGCTCACCGATTCCTCGGTCACTCGCCGTCGGGCGCAGACCACCAGTGCTGACGTCGTGGACGCCGTGGTGCGTTACTACAACATGAGCAAGAAGGACCTGATCGGGCGACAGCGTACCCGCGAGATCGTCGCCCCGCGGCAGGTCGCCATGTATCTCCTCCGCGAGGAAACCGACGGCTCCCTCGTTGACATCGGGCGCGAGCTTGGCGGCCGCGACCACACGACCGTCCTGCACGGCATCGAGAAGATCGAGCGCGCGCTGGAGAACGACACCCAGTTGCGTTCCCAGGTCATGGCGATCAGGGAATCGCTCCTCACCGGCGCGACCTCCTGACCTGTCACGCCGTGAGCACGCAAGAGGAACCGGACAATGCAACGGATCGCGTTTCGACTCCGCGTCAAACCGGACCGGCTCGACGAGTACCTCGCCATCCACACCAATGTCTGGCCGGAGATGCTCGCGGATCTGCGGGCGGCCGGTTACCGCAACTACTCGATCTTCGCGGACGGCAACGAGCTGTTCGGATACCTCGAATGTGACGACTGGGACGCCGCCCAGACGGCACTTTCGGAGAGCGATGCCAACCGGCGCTGGCAGGAATGGATGTCCGAATATCTCGACACACCCGTCGACCCCGACAACAAGCGACCGCTGAACCTGCTCGCCCAAGTCTTCTTCATGGAATAAGGGTCCCGGTGCTGCCTCGTACGAGTTGACGCCCTGGCCGGTCCGTACAATTCGGCGCCGAGCTTGAGTTTTTCGGCCCCTAGGATTTGCTCGTCGCGGCAGTGGGAGCAACGCAGCCGCTCATCTTGGGAACTCCCCGACGATTCTGTGGTTTCGCATACGACGGTTCCCCGATCGTCCATCCCGGCATACAATCTGCGGCCAACGATCAAGCGATGCCAGGAGTTGCCATGACCATCACCGAACGGATCGATATAGCCAGCACCGAGGCACAGGATCGCCAACCCTATCGAGTCTCTGTTGAGGAATACGCGGCGTTCCGCCGCCAGGGTTTCCTGGTCGTCCGTGGCTTGCTCGCTCCCGACGAGGTTGCCGAGCTCCGGAACCACACCGAGGACCTGATGCAGGGCCGGTTACCGGAGCAAGCGCTGCACGAGTTGGATCGTGGCGATCATGCCAGCGGCGTGGCGACGCAACAGCTCGCTGCTCCGCCTGCCCATCTCTCTCCCGCTGAGAAGGCGGAGTACTTCCTCCGGATCCACATGCTGCACCGGCAACTGGAGCTCCACGAGCGGTACATGCTGCACCCGGGCGTCCTCGATGTCCTCCAGGCGTTGATCGGTCCCGATGTCCTGGCGCTGCAGACGATGCTGTTCATCAAGGGTCCGGGAAAGCCGGGGCAGGGATGGCATCAGGACACGTTCTACATCCCGACGATCCCGGATACCCTGTGCGGCGCCTGGATCGCAATCGACGATTGTGACGAGTTGAACGGGGCGATGTGGTTCGCCTCGGGAAGCCAACACGAGCCGGTCTACCCCCCGGTATCGGGGTATGGTTCCGGCGATCATCAACTCGGCGATATCGGCGGCGTCAACGGTGTCAGCAACCCGGACGACGCGGAGAACGACTTGGCCCGGATCGCCAACCGGTACCCCCAGCTCCTGGTTTCGGCCAGGGCCGGGGATGTCGTCTTCTTCGGCGGTCATGTGCTCCACCGCAGCAAGACAAACTGGTCCAGCGATCGTTTCCGCCGCTCCTTCGTTGGCCATTACTGCAATGCGCGCTCGTTCACGCAATGGACCGGTGGCGACACGGCGCTCCAGAACCCCGACACGCTCATGGCCAACGCGTCGCATATCCTGGCGCGTGGTGACACCCACCTGCCCTTCGCCACGCCTCGCTTCGGGACGCCATGTGCCGCGCTCCTGCCTCCAGAGGAGCGCCGCCGCGAGAGCGAGTTCGCCGCGACGATGATGGGCGACATGGAAAGTGGGATGATGGGCGCGATGGACGCCGATCCGACGCAGGTTGACGACGATTGAGCCACCCGCATGCCTTCGAGCAACGTTTCCCCGCGCTTGCGATGCCGCAACGCTGGGGCAACGTGACGATGACACCATTTTCGCCGCAGGCGGCGTTGCCGCCCATCTCGCGGGTACAGAGCGTCAACGTCGTTCCGTTCGTCGGTGCTCCCGACTACTGCGTCGTGATCGGCCTGGAAGGTGGCTCGATGATCCTCCCCGGCGGTACGATCGAGCCCGAAGAGTCGATCGCCGAGGCCGCGAGACGTGAGCTTTTGGAAGAAGCGGGCGCGGAGCTTCACACGCTTTCTCCGATTGGCACTTGGGCATGCCATTCCGAGGACACGGCGCCTTGGCGCACGCACCTGCCTCATCCCGATTTTCTCCGGCTCGTTTTCTGGGGAGATGTTACCGTCGTCGGCGCCCCATTGAACCCGATCGACGGAGAGCAGGTAACGAGCGTTCGAGTGATCCCTGTCAGGGACGCCGTGCGACATCTCCAGGCGTCTGGACGCGATGATCTGGCCGATCTCTACAGGCTTGCCTGGGAGCTTCGCTGCAGTGGGGCCGAACCTGTCGATCTCGATCTGATCGATCGGCCACCTCCAACTGGGTAGGATGCCGACGCCAGAACGGGATCCCGGTTTTCGGATGCGAAAGGTTCTATCCGTGGCAAGACTTGGCGTCATCACCGATGAGATCAGCGAGGATTTCGACCACGCGCTCAATGTCTGTAACGAGCTCGGCATCCGCGATATCGAGCTCCGCAGTCTCTGGAACACGAGCATCGTCGATCACGACCGCGCCACGATCGAGAGGATCGCCACCACCCTGTCGGAAGGGGGCTTCGCCGTCGTGGCCATCGCTTCTCCGTTCCTCAAGTGCCACATCCATGGTGACGGGGCGGCAGCCGGCCGCACCCACTCAGCGAGAGCGGCGAATCGCGACGATCAGTGGGATATCCTCAATCGCTCCTTCGAGGTCGCCGACCGGCTTGGCGCGAAGATCGTCCGCGCCTTCAGTTTCTGGCGGGTGGACGATCCAGTGTCCGTGCGCGATGAGGTCGCCGACGTGTTGAGGGAAGCGACCGAACGGACCAGGACCGCCAGCAAGCTGCTTGGTCTCGAGAACGAACATGCCTGCAATGTCGCGACCGGCAGGGAATCGGCCTGGATCCTTGAGCGAATTCCAGACCGGACACTCGGGTTGATCTGGGATCCGGGCAACGAAGCCGCGCTCGGATCGGTCCCCTACCCGGATGGCTACAACCTCGTCAAGGATCGCATCCATCACGTCCATCTCAAGGATGCCAGGGCGATCTCGCACGACACATCATTCACGACGATGGGCAAGGGTGCGATCGCCTACGAGGACCAGTTCCGCGCGCTCGCCGCCGATCAATACGACGGCGTGCTCTCGTTGGAGACCCACTACAAGGCCGATGGCGATGCCGAGCGTGCCACCCGGGATTGTGCCGCCGCTGTGCGGGGAATCGCCGAACGCGCGGGTCTGCCGCTGACGACCAGGCCCTAAGCATTGGCTCCTGCCAGAGCGCCGTCCAGCGGAGGCATCGTCAATGCGATCCAGGAAGGATGTGGTGACCGGCGGGCCGAAGCGCGATCATGGTCTGAGAGGCGGTCATGTACACGCGATGATCTCTCGTCCGCGGGTGCCGAGACACTGTTGGACCTGCTACCGATCGGAGTACCAACATCAATGAGCGACATGCCTACGCCAACCAAGAGTGACCAGGTCGATCAGGTCCATGCCGAGGCCCAGGAGGTCGCCGAGGAATCCAACCAGGGATCGGTCCTGGCCTTTATCGAAATTCCTCGGGGCTCCCGGAACAAGTACGAGTACGACGAGGAGCGTGGCGTGTTCCATCTCGATCGCGTGCTCTACTCATCCGTTCACTATCCGACCGATTACGGATTCATCCCGGACACCCTGGCCGAAGATGGCGATCACCTCGACATCCTGGTCCTCGTCCAGGAGCCGACATTTCCGGGCTGCATGATCGAGGCCCGGCCGCTCGGCGGGCTCGACATGGCGGACGAGAAGGGTCCCGACTTCAAGGTCCTGGCGGTTCCGGTCGGTGATCCACGATTCAGTCATTACCATTCCCTCGAGGAAGTCGGTGATCACTGGCTGAAGGAGATCGAGACGTTCTTCGCGACGTACAAGCTCCTGGAACCAAAACAGACCGATGTCCTTGGCTGGCACACGGAGGAGAAGGCCCGGGAAGTGATCGCCCAGTGTCGCGAGCGATATCACGAGCGCCACCCAATTGCCCGGGAGATGTAATTACACAATCCGGTGTACCCTTGACGGGCCTGCTATACTATACTTTGTATAGTAATGAAAGAGTGAGCCGCACGTGCGGCGTGTGACGGAAACGTCAGGACAGAAAACGATGGCGACAGGAACCGATCGACTGGGTGGCTTTCGACAGCGCAAGGATGCGTTTTTCCGGGAGCATGAGCAGTCACCGTTGACCCGCGTGCAGAGAGAGGGCTTCTCTGGTCTCTCCTATTTCCCCGAGAACCCGGATCTTCGGCGACCGCTGGAGCTGGATACCTCAGGCGAAGGCATCGGTGAGGAGATCACCCTGGGGACCATGGACGGCAAGGTCAAGCAGTACATCCGGGCTGGCCGCGTCCATTTCGAGGTCGAGGGTGTCCCCGTGACGCTTACCCTGTTCCGGGATCAGCAGCGTGGTCACTACTTCGTGCCATTCCGGGATGCGACCGCCGGCAGCGAGACCTATGCGGTTGGCAGGTACCTCGAGCCGAAGGCACTTCCGGATGGCCGGATCAACATGGATTTCAATCTCGCCTACAATCCGCATTGTGCGTACAACTCCGGCTGGTCCTGTCCGATCCCGCCGTTCGAGAACATCATCAAGGCACCCATCCGGGCCGGTGAAGCCCTCCCGGACATCCCGCATGATGACTCGGCGGACACCTCCGGATAACACCACAATCCACAAAGTTGCGACGAACGGCGGGCATTGTGCCCGCCGTTCCCATATCTGCCGGGCGAACGATCGAATCTTCGCAGACCACGGATTGAGGGCAGGCGAACATTCACCTGCCCTCAATCCGTGCGGAAGAGGCAAGACCGCGTTACGGACGCTGAACAACGCCGAATTGTGCCGCGAGCCAGATGGAGAAGTCGGTGGTCACACGGTCGATCAATGCATGATCGATCTCGTCCCCAACCGCCACCCGGGCGAGCATCGAACCGAACGCTTCGCGGGGCCAGTCATAGTGCACCCGGCTCACTTCCACGAAGATGCACGCCGCGGTGTCGAACCTGAGCTCCGCCACCACCCACTGGGACACGTCATAGGCATTCCCAATGAGATCCATCGACCGCTCTCGCTCAGTCCCTTCAGGATCGCCTACGGGTGGATGCGGCCCACCACGGGCGATCCCGGAGGGATCGAGCGGATGCGGCCCATTGTTTGCCACCATGAAGAGGGCACGTCCTGACTGGACGACGAACGGCACGCCGTGCTGCGCACCAACGAGGGCGACGGATGGGTCATTCTCGAGGAGGGATTGCTCCAGAGCCGGGTCGGGCCCCGCCTCATGACCAGTCGCGGAATCACGATCAACGGATTCACAACCGCACCGGTGACCGCAGTGAGAACTCCCGGCATCGCTGTTCTCCGGCTGGGAAGATGGCACTGGCTGGCCCATCGTCATCGTGTCCTTCTTGTTATGCACAACGTACAGAGCAGGCAACGAGGGCGGGCATCTGTCGGGTATGCGTCCGGCTCGAAGGTCCTGAAAGCACGCATGCGTTTGGCTCCTCAAAGCCTAGCACCCCGAAAAAACCGAAACAAGGTAACGCTTCGGCGAACAAGTGGAGCACCCGCGTGATCAGGTGCCCTGAATCTCGACCGTGCCCCGGGTGGATTCACCGCTGCTCGCGGTGATCTCGACCGCCAAAACTCCCACCGGCCACAACGCGGTGTCAGTCCACTCCAGGTGAAACTCCACCCAGCCAGCGCTTCGTGCCGTATCGGTGTCGAGCGTCACATCTCTCCCGTCGATCGGCTGTGTGTTGAACGCCCACGTGGCGGTCAGGGTCGTTCCCGCCGCCAGCGGTCCGGTTTCCAGAACCGCATACACGCGCTTCTCGTCTCGGGAAAACGCCTCCCGCCGCTCGATTGGTGCGGACGTTGTGGGATCGACCTCACTTGCCCAGACCACCTCTCCCAGATCCGTGGTAGCGACCTGAGTGGAGGTGGGAACCACCGTGGCTGAGGATGTGGACGGCGCTTCCTCCCGCCAGCTACAGCTGTTGAGAAGCAGGCAGAGCAGCACGAGCCCGGCACGTGCGACGTGCATCGGCTGACGCGATCCTCTCGATACACCTGGCTGATCTACCAACGGCTTGCTCCGCTACGGATCGACAGAACTGGCCGCCGGATTGTACTTCGGGAACGGCCGGACGATCGGCGCCGGCAGACGAATGCCCGAGCTTGAGCCGGAGCCGTGTCGTACAGTTCTGCCCGATGAATCATGACCGTGGGCATCGGTGTGCACACGTGCGGAACGGGCTGATCCAGACACGGTTGAACTTCGGGCGGGAGACCCTCCATGACAGTACCGGAATCGAACAACAGCGTTTCTCGACGAAACACCCGGAAGCCAGCCGAGACGTTCGAGCTGCCTCTGCAACCCGAACCGGAACCAACGCTACCCCCGCCATCATCGCGAGCGGGGTTCAAACGGGACACGGAGGACCGCCGGTTCCTGTCATGGACCGACAAGGACCGCGCCCAGGCAGCGGCGTTCACGCATACCGATCAGTGGCGCGTGCTTCGGATCCTTGGCGAGTTCGTTGCCGGTTTCGACGCGCTGGCCGAAATCGGGCCTGCCGTGTCGATCTTCGGCTCTGCCCGAACGCCCGCTGACGATCCCATGTACCTTCAGGCGGAAAAGCTTGGCAATGCCCTCGCAAGCGCCGGCATCACCGTAATCACCGGGGGAGGACCCGGCATCATGGAAGCCTCCAACAAGGGTGCCTCTGAGGGTGGCGGGGTATCGGTCGGTGCCAATATCGAGCTTCCGTTCGAGCAGGGTGTCAATCGCTTTGTGACTCTCCCGCTCCAATTCCACTACTTCTTCGTCCGCAAGACCATGTTCGCCAAGTACGCCAACGGCTTCGTGTTCTTCCCCGGCGGCTTCGGCACGATGGACGAGATGTTCGAGATCTTCACCCTGATCCAGACCGGCAAGCTGACAACCATGCCATGTGTCCTGTACGGCACGGAGTATTGGAAGGGTCTCACCGACTGGTTCGAAGGTACGCTCCGACGCGAAGGCAAGATCTCCAAGGATGACCTTGGCCTGTACACCCTGACAGACGACATCGACGAGATCGTCTCGATCATGCTTGGTGCGTTCGGCGACGAAATAGGTGATGAAGATACCTGATCCGGATGCCGGCTGGCTTCCCTCACCGGGATCGTGCTGGGGTGGAGTGCCCTCACTCGCGTTCAGGCGAAACGGGACCATCCGGAATGCCGCCTTGCCGGACGCAGGTCTGGTCCTGCCACATCCACCCGGTGCCGCTTCCGGCGCGGCGATCATTCACTCCGATCCGCCGTGACGCGGATGACCGCATGGCATTGCCAGTAGCCGATCGAGTCAGCGAGCACTGACGAAACGCTCACCGGATCTTTCGGGATGGTCAGCGAGCCATCGTGCAGCACCGCCCCCTCAATCCTGTGAATAGATTCGTGCGTCCGTCACATGGCCATGCGGTCCCCCGCACCAGCATCAGAAGTCCCTTGCTTGGCCCGTTACGCATGGCTGGTCCGCACAGCGAACCAATGCCTTGTGGTCACCACTGGCAGGCGTGCGTCAGGACAGTGCCGAACGAAGATTTCAGCGAAGCTGTTCCCCGCCCGGTACCGGTGGTATCGTACGTACGCGCCACGCGGCGCCGATACCATATCCCGTATCGACAACGCGAACCGGTGACCAGTTGTCACCGATCGTCCGCGATTTCCTAGCACCATGCATGTCGCTAGGGTATGATGAGGCCCGCGACACAGGATGACTGAGATCCTTGACGATCACGCGAACAGAATCGCGATCCGTATGTTGTCGTGCATGCTGAGGGGCGGGAAGGGGAAGAACGTCGCATGCGACAACATCATTCGGGCTTCAGCGTGGTCGATGACCGCGACGAGCGGATCCCGCTGCTGCCGCTCAAGAACGTCGTGATCTTTCCCCGCAACGTGGTGACCTTCCTCGCCGTTCGCCCCCACTCCATCCACGCTGTCGAAGAGGCGATGCTCGGCAACCGGACGATAGGGGTTACGACGCATCGCACCGCCGATGTCGACGATCCTCGCGCCGATGACCTCTACGATGTCGGCACGCTCGCCAGCATTCTCTCCGCCGAGCGGCAACCGGGCGGCAACCTTCAGGTCGTGCTCGAAGGAATGCAGCGCGTTCGCCTCGAAGATATCGACAACGCCCGGCCCTTTTTCATGGCCTCGATCACCCCGCTTTTGGAGCCAGTGCCCGATCGCGGGGAATCGGTGGTCCTGATCCAGCATATCCAGGAACTCGCCGGACGCTTCGCCGAGTCCCGGAACCTCATGGCCAGCGAAGTCCTCGACATGGTCCAGCGTGCGACCAACCCCGGACATCTCGGCGATCTCCTCGCGACCCAGGTCGTGAACGATGTCTCGACTCGCCAGCAGCTCCTGGAAACGCTCGATCCCCTCGTCCGCCTGGAGCGCCTCGGCGCCTATCTCTCCGGCGAGATCGAGGTCATCGAGCTCGAGCAGCGGATTCGCGACCGCGTCCGTGACCAGATGGACAAGACCCAGCGCGAGTATTACCTGCAACAGCAGCTCAAGGTCATCCAGGAAGAACTGGGCGGCGAGGAGGGCAACGAATTCGAACACCTCCGCGCCAAGATCGCCGGGCGGGGCATGCCGATCCACGCCCGCGAGAAGCTGGAACGGGAGCTCGCCCGGCTCGAACGCATGCCTGGTGTGTCGGCCGAGGCGACCGTTGTCCGCACCTATATCGAAACCATGCTCGCCCTTCCCTGGCACGAGCGATCCGATGACCAGATCGAGCTCGCCGAGGCGGAACGGGTCCTCAATGAGGATCACTACGGTCTGGATTCCGTCAAGGAACGAATTGTCGAGTTCCTGGCGGTACGGAAGCTCACGCTCTCGTCGGGAATGGAGACTGCTGCCCAGATCCTCTGTCTCGTCGGTCCTCCCGGCGTCGGCAAAACCAGTCTCGGGCGATCGGTGGCCGAGGCGATGGGCCGGGAGTTCGTGCTCGTCAGTCTCGGTGGCGTTCGCGATGAGGCCGAGATCCGGGGGCACCGGCGGACATACATCGGCGCGATGCCGGGGCGGATCATCAACGCGTTGAAGACAGCCGGCTCGATCAACCCGGTCGTCCTGCTCGATGAGATCGACAAGCTGGCTGCCGATTACCGAGGTGACCCAACGGCCGCGATGCTGGAGGTGCTCGATCCCGAGCAGAACCGCACATTCACCGATCACTTCCTCGATATCCCGTACGATCTTTCACAGGTCCTCTTCATCACGACCGCCAATTACGCGCACCAGATCCCTCGCCCGCTTCGCGATCGGATGGAGATGATCGAGGTCCCCGGCTACACCGAAGAAGAAAAGATCGAGATCGCCAGCCGCCATCTCCTGCGTCGACAGCTCGGAGCAAGCGGCCTGTCGGATTCGATGATCGAGGTACCGGTCGACGTCTGGCGCCTCGTCATCCGCCAGTACACGCGCGAAGCCGGCGTTCGTGGACTCGATCGGGAGGTAGCGGCCTTCTGCCGCAAGATCGCGACGTTGATCGTCCGCGGCAAGCTCGATCCGGGCTCAACGGTCACCGTCGACGCCGAAAGCCTGGAAGACTATTTGGGACCGAAGAAGTACGGGTTCGAGCAGGATCTGGGTGGCAGCCAGATCGGACTGGCAATCGGTCTGGGGACGACGGAGATCGGTGGCGAGATCATCCCGGTCGAAGTCGCGACGATGCCCGGACGTGGCGGACTCACGATCACCGGCCAGGCGGGCGACGTCATGCAGGAATCAGCCCGGGCCGCACTTTCCTATGCCCGCTCGCGAGCGGACGAGCTCCGGATCGACCGGGACTTCCAGGACAAGGTTGACCTTCACATCCATCTCTCCGAAGGCGCCACCCCGAAGGACGGTCCGTCGGCGGGGATCACGATGGCGACCGCCGTGATCTCAGCCCTGACACGGCGGCCGGTCCGGAACGACACGGCCATGACCGGCGAGATCACACTCCTGGGGCGCGTCCTTCCAATCGGTGGCCTGCGTGACAAGTCGCTCGCCGCCCACCGGCATGGCATCCGCCGGTTGATCGTTCCCGCGGACAACTCGCGTGACATGCGGGAGATTCCCAAGAACATCCGTGAGGAGGTCGAGTTCATCTTCGTCACGAACATGGATCAGGTGATCCAGGCCGCGATCATGCTCGATGTCGAACAGGCGGACCACCTGCAGGATGTCAACCCACGTGTCTACCCTGAAATCCCGGCCATCCAGCCGGACATCATCGACGCGAGGGGCCCGTATCGCTGACCCTGTTGCCACCAACAATGCGACCCGGTCCAACCGCCTGTAGGTGATCGATGGCGGCTCTGGTCGTTCCGGCAGGAGTGGTCCCCACAGGTGATCCGGACACTGCCATGGCAGCTGCATCGGAGCGCGGAGACTGGGTCCTGTCGACTGAGGTTTGGGGCCGATTGCGGGGCTGTGCGGCACTCCGGAGATTGCATGTCGATGCGACGCCCAAGTGTCCGCTCATCTCGCGCAAATGCGTAGGGGCAGACCGCCGTGTCTGGCCAGGGTCGGCAGCGCGCACGTTGTGGCAAGTGGCACGTTCTCGGGTCGACACGAACCGGACGCTTCGCCAACAGGCAGTCGCGCTGCCACCGAGCGAAGGCAGCCCATCAATGGCTTTGCCAATGTCTATGAGGTGACCACTACGGGATGGGACCGGCATAAGGGGTGGAAGCCTTGAGCGCCCACGCGGCTGCCCTCCTTAAGATATGGTGACACCCCGCCTGCCGTCGGATGTCCGGGCACCGGCGGCATCCTGGACCGGGACGGACACCATCGTTGGCACGTCTGGCATCAGGAGGCGGGCAACGCCGTCCACCGGCCCCGCCTCGGCGCTCGTCATCATCCGGACCGATCCCGCGCCGACGCGATCTCCGAGCAACCCGTTCTGCCCCAATACCACTCGTGTTCGCGTCGCGATCGCCACGCCACTGTCGATCACTGGCACTCGCTCCCCGACGTAGGCTTCGATCTCGGCGCGCAGGAACGGGTAGTGCGTGCATCCGAGCACGACCACATCGACCCCTGCCTCGAGCATTGGATCGAGCAGCGGGCGCAACGCCTCGATCACAGCCGGCCCAGACAGCGTGCCCGCCTCGACAAGCTCGACGAGTCCGGTTGCGGCGACGGTCCTCACTTCGATCCCATTGGCGTGGGTCTCGATCAGCCAGCGCAGCCGCTCACCAGCCACCGTGCGTGGTGTCGCCAACACCCCGATCCTGCCTGATCGGGTCAATTTCACCGCTGGTTTGACAGCTGGCTCCAGGCCGATGAACGGGATGCGGGGAAACTCCGCCCGGAGGTGCTCGATCGCCATCGCGCTCGCCGTATTGCAGGCGACCACGATCGCCTTCGTCCCAAGGTCGATCAACAGCCGGGAGATCCGTTCCGACCGATCCTGGATCTCCTCCCGGCTGCGTATGCCGTAGGGACAGTAGGCATTGTCCGCGTAATAAAGCACGTCTTCGGCGAGCAACAGCGTTCGCATCTCGCGCAGGACACTGAGCCCGCCGAGACCCGAATCGAATACGCCAATCGGCCCTTGATCATTCACTCGTCGCGTCTTCGTCTTTCCGGCCCGTCACGGTCGGGCATTGCCGAGTTTCTCCTCTACCGGATCGGTGGGGCAGCACCGGCTGCCGCGCCTCGGTTCAGGATAGCCGACGGAATCAGATCCGGCCCTACCAGCTTCCAGGCATGGAGAAGACTCCAGCGCAGGCTGTGCCACCATTCACCGGACCAATCGTCGCTCCGGAACGCAAACAGGTGCAGGTATTCGGCGGTAAAACGGCGTGGCCCGATCGGCTCGGCATCCCGGATGAACGCATGTACCTCATCGAAGAGGAAATTCGGGATATCGGCCATCGCCAGCGTCAGATGCGCGAAGAACCGTTCCATCGCCCGTTCCCTCGGAGTGAAATCGCATGCCTCGTGGATCAGCGGCGTGAGGCCGGTGAAGACGGCTTCATGCAGCGCCTGTATTGCCTCGTTCCGCTCTCCATTGTCACCGTGCTGGACGTCGAGAGAGACACCGCCGCGACCAAAAGGCACCGGCCCGTTGTTGACGACTGTGAACGGTGGTCGGTGCCTAACCGCCACATCGACCGCCACGACAATCTCCGCGATCGTGGCATCCGACCGGAAGAATCCCTTGATCGTGGCGTGCGGCATAAACGCTTCGCCCGCCACGAGACCGAACTGCCGGCGCAGCAGGTCATGCATCTCCGCCTGGGCCCTGCACATCGCGTATGGGGGTCGCAGGTATACGCCGAAGCGGGCACTCGCCTGGCGCTCGAACGACTTGCGCTCATGCGGGTTCTGTTTCCGTGGAGATCTCGTCGAGCAGCTCATCTGTCTCGACCGGTTTTACGCCGGGAACTTTCACACCTGGAGCCCTGACACTGCGCTGGACCTCTGGCAGCGTTGCCCAGAAGTGCCGCTCCCGCTCTTCGCGGCGCGGCAGCTCGTGACCGCCGACGAGCGTCATGGTGTTGACGAGCAGCGTGTCGCCGGGCCGCTCGTTCATCAACACGTCGTAGAACCGGTAGTCTCCCTGGTCGGGCCGGAACAGGGCGATATCGGCGGGGCTGCCCGGCGCCAATGTCCCGGCGTTCTCCAGGTGCACGGCCCTGGCGGCATTGACGGTGGCGCAGGCGATCACGTCGGCGAGCGGCATGCCGAGGTTGACGAACTTGGAGAGGGTCGTCGGCAGGTCGAACATCGGCCCCTGAACCGCGAGCTGGTGGATATCGCTGGAGATCACGTCCGGCACGATCCCCTGTTCAAGCATTCGTTCGGCAACCTCGTAGCCGAACGATCCGGTGCCATGCCCGACATCGAGCACCAGTCCCTGCTCCTGCAGCGTCTTGATCTCTGGGCGGACGATCCCGTCCACATCCCCGATGTTCATGTCCTGATGGGTAAAGCAGTGGGTCAGGATATCGCCCGGCCGCAGGTACGGGATCACCTCGTCGATGCCTGGCGGCGAGGTCCCGATGTGCGTCATCAGTGGAAGCCCGACCCGATCCGCCAGCTCACGCGCCCGGGCCAACGGTTCGATTCCGACCCCGCGCGTTGTCCGCCGGTCGATCCGGGCCTTGATCCCAAGGATCAGGTCGCGGTTGCGCTCGACGACCTCGGCCGCGAGCTCGACATCCCAGTATTCCGGGTTCGACAGCTCCCAGCTCGGCGCGACCAGCCCGATCGATGACAGGTTGAGCAGGGCATAGATGTGGACATCGCTCGGGTTGACGATGAACTCACGAAAGCCCGGGAAGCTGTAGGCACCAGCGCTCCCGACATCAAGCCAGGTCGTTACTCCCGTTCGCGCCGCCACGGGATCGGCCTCGATGCCCCAGTACGTCGCTCCCCAGTAAACGTGCGTGTGCAGATCGACGAGCCCAGGGACGACGATCTGGCCGTTGCCGTCGATCCGTTTCCGAGCCCGCCCGGAGTCGATCTCCGGCTCGACGGCAACGATTCGGCCCTCCAGGATCGCGATATCGAAGCGCCCGTCCTTGCCCGCTGCGGGGTCGATCACGCGACCACCGGTGATCACGGTATCGAACTGGTGATCCACGAACACGGGATCCCGCCCCCTGTCGACGTTGCCCGTTCCTTCCGCCCCACTCACCGCCACCGTGCCTCTCACTCGTTCAGTCGACTGCGCCCGTGTACCGCTCGAACGGCAGTGTATCGGACTGATGTAGAGAGAGCGATAGATGTGGGGCACAATGCCAAGCCACCGAAGAGCGTCACGTTTCCCAGGGGACGAGCACAGACGATGGCGAAGCCATCGATGGGCCGCTCCCGCTCGATCACTGCGTGATCGCCTATGAGCGGATGCGGTCCATCGTGTATCGGCAGCGCACCGAGCAGCTGCACCGGTCCCTGTGCGCCAACGGCGCACCTCTTTGTGGAGCGTTGAGGGCCGAAGGCGGAGAGGCTCCGGGCGGCAGATAAGGCACGCTGCCATGACATCAACCGCCTGAACCATGGATCCAGCTTCGCTGCATAGGGACCGATGCGCTGCTGATACACGATCGTCCCTACGGGATGTGTGGCGAGGCGCTGACTGTCCAGCCGGCCCGTGCGCGGGCCGCCCAGCGGCGGCCGAGCGAATGCACCTCGATCGGAATGCCGAAACATTCGGAGACCAGGTCCGAGGTCAGCACCTCGCCGACCGTTCCGGCGGCGAGGATCCGGCCCTCACGGAGGAGGAGCACGTGCGACACGCTCTGCGGCAGGTCCTCGAGATGGTGGGACACCATGATCGTCGGGAGGTCCGGACGTGATCCGGCGAGCTGGTCCAGCGACGCAAGCAGTGCCTCACGCGCCGGGAAGTCGAGCCCAGTCGCCGGTTCGTCGAGCAGCATCAGGTCAGGAGCGGCGATGAGTGCCCGCGCGATCAGGACCCGCTGACGTTCCCCATGGGAGAGCGTCCGGATCTCCCGTTCGGCGAAGGCGGAACATCCGACGATGCGGAGCAGGTCATCCGCCCGCTCGTACTCCCCGGCACCCCAGTCCTCCCATCGCGGCCAGATCGTGTTCCGTAGTCCGGTCAACACGACCTCGCGGGCGTTGAGCCAGTCCAGCGTCCGGAGCGACGGATCGACGCGTCCGATCCGGCTCCGGAGCGCCCGCATGTCAACCTGCCCGAGCGTCTCGCCGAGGATCTTGGCGTTGCCCACGCTCGGATGCCGGTCCGCGCCGATGATCGAGAGCAGGGTCGTCTTGCCAGCGCCATTTGGGCCCAGGATCACCCAGTGCTCACCCGTTCTCGCCCGCCAATCGACCCGGTCGAGGATCAACGCGCGTTCCGGTGTCCAGACGGTAACGCCCTCCAGTGACACGGCATCGTTCAACGTTCCCTGCTTTCCCCACGTCGTCAACCGTTCCGCCGCCCCGGCCATTGACCAGGCAGCCTACCCGAGCACACGCCCAGCCCGCAATCAGGCGCGAGCCAGTACGGCGAGCCGCAATTGTGAAATCCGGTCGGACCAGTTGACATCCACGCATTGCCTCCCGTATGTTTCGCCTCACGAACACAGTCCATTACGTCGGCGGGCATCAGGACTCATCAAGTCCACATCGACGCGCCAGTCCGTGGCTTCCGGCGACAGCGAAAAGGAGGCTTTCCGCACCAAGACCGATACCATATCCCTATCGGGCCACTCCGTTCTTGGAACTGATGCTCTTTTCATACAGATGCCGCAGTCTATCCGCGACGACGAGTCCGGACGACGCGGCTGGAGGTTCAAACGTAATGTCGGCACCTCGCAAACCCGCTTCAGCTGTCTCCGACGCTGTCACCAGGGCCGCGACGCACCAGGTCTCACGCCGGACGCTCGTCAAGGGCGCCGCCGGCCTCGGTGCCGCCGCCGCGGCGTCGAGCGTCTTCTCCGTTCCGACGATCGTTGGGCAGGAGAAGACCCCGGTGGTCTTCTGGACCACATTCTCCGCCGACGGGCTCGCCAACGTGACGGCGATCGTCGACGCCTTCAACGCGCAAAGCCCTGACGTCGCCGTGACGATCGAGCAACTTCCGCCGGCGGAGGTCTCGGACTCGTCCAAGCTGCTCACCGCGGTGCGTGGCGGGACCGGTCCGGACATCTATCATCTCGACCGGTTCATCGTCGCGGAACGCGCCGGCCAAGGCGCGCTGCAGGATCTCACGCCACTCTGCGAAGCCAACGGGATCGATCCCTCGCTTTCGGACTGGGTAAGCTTTGCGGCGGCCGAAGCGCTCTTCAACGGGGCGCCGTACGCGCTGCCGTTCGATACCGACCTTCGTGGCGTGTACTACAACAGAACGTTGGCGGCCGCTCACGGCGTCGACATTTCACGGATGGATCCGGAGAACGGCCCGATCACCTGGGACGCCTTCTTCGAGCTCGCGGCACAGTTCGACGTGACGGACGCCAACGGCAACTTCACCCAGATGGGATTCGTGCCACAGTTCGGCCAAAGTTCCCCGTACACCTACGGATACTCCTTCGGCGGCAATTTCATGGACTGGGAAAACTGCCAAGTGACCCCGGACGATCCGGGCGTCGTGGCGGGTGGTCAGCTGGTCTACGATTACAACCAGAGCAAGGGTCCGGACAAGGTCCAGGCCTTCATCCAGGCCGCCACGGTCGTTGGCGCGCCACCGACGGAAAGCCCGTTCAACCAGGGCCGCCTCGCATTCCTCCTCAGCGGTGATTGGGAACTCCAGTCCATACCGAGATACAACCCGGACATGGACTTCGGCATCACCTACATTCCGGTTCCCGAGGAGGGTGCGGATCCCTCGACTTGGGCGGGCGGCTGGTCGACCGTGATCCCGCAGGGTGCCAAGCAGCCGGAGGCGGCCTTCCAGTTCATGAGGTTCATCTGCGGAGCCGAGGGCCAGCGGATGTACACCATCTCCAGCGCCCACACGCCGACCCTGCGATCGACGTTCCAGGATCCGTCGATTTTCTCGGAGAAGCACCGGTTCTTCATCGAGAACCTGCTCAACGTGACGCGGACGCGTCCTCCGCTGCCGGTCGGGGCGAAGTACTGGGATGAGCTCCAATCGGCACAGGAGAAGATCGCGCTCAATCTGGAAGACCCGGCAACGGCGTTCGCGACCGTCAAGGCGAACACCCAGCCGTTGATGGGTGGATTCTGTCCGCTCACGGCTCCGCCCGCGACTGATCCAATCGTGGTTGACTTCAGTGGGCTCCAGGCGACTCCTGGAGCAAGTCCGGCGGCCAGTCCAGTTGCCAGCCCGGCCGCCACACCGGCGACGTAAACCGGAGCAGCGCCGGGTGAGGTCACCCTGGTCAGGGTGACCTCACCCGGCCTCCCCATTCCCGGATTGGAGCAGTCAATGGTCAGTACCACTCCAGAGACCGCCGGTGCCCAGGTCGGTCAATTGGCGCCAGTCCGACCCACTCGCAGGTACTGGCCAACCAGGCGCGAGCGCGGGCGGATGGGGCTTGCATTGCTCTTCATCAGCCCCTGGATCATCGGCTTTTTGGCGTTCATGGTCTAT
>CADCWI010000099.1 GCA_902806355.1 uncultured Thermomicrobiales bacterium
CGTCACCGTCGCGAATTCCGGGGATAGCGGCCTTCCGCCCGGCGAGCACGGCGTCCATATTCACGAGACGGGAACTTGCGATCCATCGGGTGAGGAACCATTCTCCACGGCGGGTAAACACTTCAACCCGACGGAAAGCACGCATGGTGGGCCGGACACCGAAACCCGCCACGCCGGTGATCTCGGAAACCTGACGGTCAACGAGGATGGGAGCATCGTCTTCGAGGTAACCGTCGAAGGTCTTTCGCTGGAAGAGGGAGTGGAGAACTCGCTTGCCGACGGGGATGGCAGCGCCCTCCTGATCCATGCTGATCCGGATGATCTCGAGACGGATCCGAGCGGTGAAAGTGGCGGCCGGATAGCCTGCGGCGTCATCTTCGCGAACACCATGCCGGTCGCCAGCCCGGTTGGATCGCCGGAGGCGACCCCGGCAAGCTGACCGGGAACCGCTCGTCACCGCTACAAAAGACCCAGCGGAGGGGATGCGTAAACGCATTCCCTCCGCTGGTTTCATGTTTCCCTCTTGCCAATCACTCCTGAAGAGGAATCAATCCTTAACCCCATGTTCACAGCTTCCCGTGCATACTTCTCTATGCTGCATACATGGTGGGCAGAAAGAAGGCCGCTCCCCCAAGGTGGGTGTCGATCATGCCCATCGCCCTGGCGAGTGGCACCACGTTCATCGCCGTTCAGCTGGCGGGTTGATGAGCGCAGCGGCGGTGCCGCGTTTGAGCGTCTCCCGGAGTGGTGCGATGCAGGTGTTCCGGGGAGACGCCGCCGTACGGAGCTTTTATAGATCGAGCGGGTGTCATCCAGAATGACACCCGCTCGATAAGGAGGAGAAGCGTGGTTTCCAGTCACGGCTACGAAGGCGACAAGGACAAGGTCTATTCCACCGCCGGACGTGGTGAAACGTTCGGCGAGGTGATGACGCGACGACTGGGCCGGCGATCGCTGCTCAAGGGCGCAGCCGGTGCATCGGTCGTGGGTCTGGCGACACCTGCGCTAGCGACCGCGCAGACGGGAACTCCGATCGCGAGTCCGGAAGGTTCACCGATAGCTTCGCCCGCCGCGACACCAGTGGCAGACGCCCCCGCCCCTCTCGGATTCACCGCAATCGAGCCGGACACGGGAGACACCGTCGTCGTTCCCGAAGGGTACGAGGCTGTCGCGTTCCTGCAATGGGGCGATCCGATCACCGCCGATGGCCCGGAGTTCGATGTTGCCAACCAGACGGCGCAGAGCCAGTCCCGGCAGGCTGGCTACAATGCCGACTGGGTCGAGTTCCTTCCGTTGCCGCTGGGTTCTGACACCTCGGACCACGGCTTGCTGGTCGTCAACCACGAGTACACCAACCCAGAGCTGATGTTCCCTGGTTACCTGACGGAGAATCCCGAATACGCCGCCGCAGTGGCAGCCGCCACGCAGGACGCCGCGGGTGCGACGCCCGCCGCTTCGGTGGCGGTTGTGCCGGAAATCAGTGTTGATATCCCGGAGTTCCTCGCCAATCCCACCCAGGAGATCGTCGACATTGAGCTCGAAGCGCACGGTCTCTCGATCGTCGAGATCCGGCGCAATGATTCCGGTGCGTGGGAAGTCGTGCGCGACTCCCAGTACAACAGGCGCATCACCGCCACAACCCCGATGGAGATCACTGGTCCCGCGTCCGGCGCCGATTTGATGAAGACCAGTACCGACACGACCGGCACCAGCGTGGTCGGAACGCTCAACAACTGCGCTGGCGGCAAGACCCCGTGGGGCACCATCATCACGGGCGAAGAGAACTTCAACCAGTACTTCGCCAACCTGAATGCCCTTTCCTCCGATGACCGACTGTTCGAACTGCACGAGCGATTCGGCTTCAACGAGGAAGCATCGGAACGCCAGTGGGAAGCGTTCTACCCGCGCTTCGATTTGGCCCAGGAGCCCAATGAACCGTTCCGCTTCGGATGGGGCGTCGAGATCGACCCCTTCGATCCGACGTTCGTCCCCCGGAAGCGGACGGCGCTGGGGCGCAACAAGCATGAGGGGCACACCTCGGCAGTCGCCCCGGGCGGTCAGGTCGCCATCTATTCCGGCGACGACGAGCGGTTCGAGTACGCCTACAAGTTCGTCAGTGCGGGTTCGTACAATCCCGATGACCGCGCCGCGAACATGGACCTCCTGGACGAAGGCACTCTCTACGTCGCCCGCTTCAATGACGACGGCTCGGGAGAGTGGCTGCCGCTGGTGCATGGCGAGAATGGGCTGGACGAGTCCAACGGCTTCGGGTCCCAAGCAGATGTGCTTATCGGCACACGCCTCGCCGCCGATGTTCTCGGCGCGACCAAGATGGATCGGCCGGAGGACTTCGAGGCAAACCCGGTCAACAAGAAGGTGTACCTCGTCTGCACCAACAACACGAACCGCGAGATCGACGAGGTCGACGCGGCAAATCCACGAGTCAACAACGTCCACGGGCACATCATCGAGATCAGCGAAACCGATGACGACCACGCGGCAACCACCTTCACCTGGGAGATGTTCATCCTGGCGGGCGATCCCGCAAACGGCTCGACCTACTTCGCAGGTTTCGATGACGAACTAGTGAGCCCCATGTCCGCACCGGACAACATCACGTTCGACCGCAGTGGCAACATCTGGATCTCCACGGACGGCAACAGGCTGGAGCAGAACGACGGCCTCTTCGCCGCCCCGACCACCGGCGAGGAACGCGGCTACGTCAAGCAGTTCTTCAGCGCGGTGCCAGGTGCGGAGGTGACGGGACCGGTGTTCAACCCGGACAACACCGCCCTCTTCCTCTCTGTTCAGCATCCGGGTGAAGGCGGAACCTACGAGGACCCGATCAGCACCTGGCCGAACGGTGATTCGCTGCCACGCCCGAGCGTCGTCGTGATCCAGGCAACGGACGGCCGTCCCATCGGGAGCTAAAACGAAGTTCTCAACAGGCGGTTGCAGTCATCGCAGAACGAGACACTCCGCATGAGTTCGGAGTGTCTCGTTCCCGTCCCTTCTCCTGGAACGTCCGGATTAGACGGTGGCGCGATGCTCGCCGAACACGTCTCGAAGCGCCCCCGCGACCTGACCCAGCGTCGCGCCGGAGAGCAGGCCATCCTTGATCACCGGCAGCAGGTTGTCGGCTCCCTCGGCGGCACGCCGGACGCTGGACAGAGTCACATCGATCGCGGCGGCGTCCTGTGCCGCCTTGAAGGCCCGTACCCGCTCGACCTGGCCGGCGACCACATCCGGATCGATCCTGTGCAGGTCCATCCGCGTCTCGTCATCTTCTCGGTACCGATTCACGCCAACGACAACGAGGTCACCTGCCGACTGCGCCAGCTCGCGATGGTACGCGTTCTCGCTGATCGCGTTCTGCATGAATCCGCGCTCGATCGCGACTACCGCTCCACCCTGGTCGTCGATCCGCTCGATCCACCCTCGCGCCTGCTCCTCGAGCTGATCCGTCAACGTCTCGACGAAGTACGACCCGGCGAGAGGATCGACGGTGTCCGCCACTCCGGTTTCCTCGGCCAGGATCTGCTGCGTGCGCAGAGCCAGCGTCGCCGCGCCTTCCGTCGGGATCGCCAGTGCTTCATCGAAGCCGTTGGTGTGCAGGCTCTGCGTTCCGCCAAGCACGGCGGAGAGCGCCTGGTACGCCACCCGAACGACATTGTTGAGGGGCTGCTGCGCGGTCAGGGTGACGCCGCCGGTCTGGGTGTGGAAACGCATCATCAGCGCACGGGGGTTGGTCGCGCCAAAGCGCTCCTGCAGCAACAGCGCCCACATCCGGCGGGCGGCCCGGAACTTGGCCGCTTCCTCGAACAGGTTGGAATGCGACGCGAAGAAGAAACTTATCCTCGGCGCGAAGGCATCGACATCCAGGCCCGCATCGACCGCCGCCTGGACGTAGGCGAGGCCGTTCGAGAGCGTAAACGCGATTTCCTGGGCGGCGGAGGATCCCGCCTCGCGAATGTGATAGCCGGAAACCGAGATCGTGTTCCACGAAGGCAAGTGCTCGGCGCAGTACGCGAACGTATCGGTGACGAGTCGCATGGAAGGGCGTGGCGGAAAGATATAGGTGCCACGCGCGGCGTATTCCTTGAGGATGTCGTTCTGGATCGTGCCGCCCAGCTTCGTCGCATCGGCGCCGCGCTCTTCGGCAACGATCTGGTACATCAGCAGGAGCAGGGAGGCCGGAGCGTTGATGGTCATCGAGGTCGTGACGGCTTCGAGATCGATGCCGTCGAAAAGGCGACGCATGTCGTCGACGGTGCTGATCGCGACCCCGACCCGGCCCACCTCACCAAAGGCGCGTGGGTCGTCCGAGTCCATCCCGAGCTGTGTCGGGAGATCGAACGCGACACTCAGGCCGGTCGTGCCCCGGCTGAGCAGGAGCCGATACCTCCGGTTGCTCTCCTCGGCGGAGGAGAATCCGGCGTACTGCCGCATCGTCCAGCGCCGGGAGCGGTACATCGTCGGGTGGATGCCCCGTGTGTAGGGGAACTCGCCCGGCTCGGGCAACGTCCCGTCGCCATCCCACGTCGAATACACCGGGTCGATCGTGATCCCGGAGTCTGTCACGGTATCCGGTTCTTGCTTCAGCATGACTCGCCCCTATGGTCGTCCATTGTCGATCTGCAGCCTGCTCCCATCTGCCGGACCTGCACGAGTGCGGAACAGCTCACGAACATCGAGTGCCGCCAGTCGAGCTCAGGAGGAACCGGTCCCCGGCACTGAACAGGGCACAGAAGCCGTGCCACAAAAAGTCGAACCACTCGATGTGATCCGGAGGCACCGGAAGCATCAGGCGCCTCTACTGTCTGCTCGCATCCGTCGGCATCATCCGCCCAGGAGCACATCAGCGACGACCGTCTCACCAGCGTATACCTCGCCGCCACCGTGACCCATCAGCACATCCCTATCGCTTCCCCAGGAGGAGGGGTTGTTCCGAACATTATGGTAGACGATTCTTGAAAAAGGCCCGACGATCGCCCGTCACTCCTGCACGAGCTCGGTGAGGACGCCGTGGCAGGATTCCGGGTGGATGAAGGCGATCCGCCAGCCGTGCGTGCCCGTTCGCGGGTGCTCGTCGATCAGGCGCACGCCCGCAGCCTGGAGGCGTACCAGCGCTGCTTCGATGTCGTCCACGGCGTATGCAACGTGATGCATTCCCTCGCCACGCTTCGCCATGTACCGAGCAATCGGGCCGTCGGCATCCGTCGGCTGGATCAACTCGACGTAGCCCGTCCCGGCCCGATAGACGACCGCGACAATGTGCTGCTCGAGCACCTCGAACAGTTCTCCGTCAGGGAATCCCAGCGTTTCATAGGATTTCCGGGCCGCTTCGAGGTCCGCGACGACGATCCCAACATGATGCAGCCGAAGCCGACCGATTGCCGACGTGAGGCCCTGGTCAGTCATCCGCGCCCGCCGCCTGAGCAACCAGCTCCGGCTCGTGATCGGCGGCTTCGATCTTCCTCGTGTACAGGCGCTTGTCGTCGGAGGTCAGGCAGGCACCAGTGGCAATGTCGAACTGCCATCCATGCAACGTGCAGGTCATGACGCCATTGTCGACCTGCCCGAAGCGGGTCAGGTCCGCCTTCAGGTGCGGGCAGCGACGCTGGACCATGTACCCCTGGCACTCGAAGAGCTGATTGTCACCCTGCTGCTCGACGTAGTACCCCTCGGCGTACTGAATCCGCTCTGGGGAAAGGCACTTGAAGAAGCTGTAGAGGAACTCGTTGTACTGCCCCTTGCGCTCGGCCTCGAACCGGCACGACAGGAACAGCAGGTTGATCCAGTCTTCCTCGTGATTGATGATGCAATACTCGACGAGCGCCGGATCGATATGGAACACGTACCGGTTTGGCGTCTCGCCATCCCACTCGGTGACGGTGCGCTCGGAGAAATCGACCACGACCTGGGCCGGCTCCCCGAGATCGAGCAGCAACCGGTCATCGATTCCGAGGCAGGTCTGGTCGGCGATCTCGAGGATCGGCTCGAACCACTCCTTGAGCGCCGGGAAGATCTCCACCTCGCCTCGCGGCCAGGATGCCTTCAGCGCGTCGAGCCCCGCTTGCTGGCGCTCCTTGTACGCGTTGAGATGTGCCCGTTTGTCCGTGAAGATCGCATCAGCGTCCGCATCCGGCATCGGGTGCGCTACGTTGACGCTGCCCTTCCCGATCTCCATCACGCTGCCAGGAATCAGGAGGTGTCCCTGCGTGAACCCCGCCTCCTTGACCATCTCGAGAAAGACGGTCGCGTCCGGGAAGATGTTGGTCGGATCACGATTGAAGTCGTTGAGGTACCACAGGTCGTCATCAAGAAAGCACGGGGGACCGGCGCTGGGGATGATGTGCGGCGCGCCGATCTGCCTGGCGTATCGCAGCGCCCGCTCCATCTGCGTCGTGCGCTTCTTGGTCGCCAGGGCATCCTTCATCTTTTGCGGGAACCGGTACACCATCGGATACCAGATCGCGCCGGAGTACTGCAGGAAATGCGCGTCGTACGGCCCGAACTCCGCCAACGCCTCGAATTCGACGGGCCGAGAGTCGTTCTGGTTGAAGATCCGGACATCGCCATCGTCGAGGCAGATTCCCGAATCACCGAGCGGCCCATCCGCCGGGGCGACGAGCGAGGTGATCATCACGCGCAGCCCGTTGACATCGATCGGCTGGGCGTTGCGCGTTTGGACAAAGTTCGTGAACCCGAGTGCGCGCAACTCCTTCTCGACCAGTCCCAGAGGGTGGTCCGGCAACAGGACCGTCGCCGCTTTTGAGACATGCTCGGAGAGGTACTTGGCGTCGAAGTGGTCGAGGTGGGTATGCGAGAGATACAGGTAATCCGGGTTCTCGAACGGCGTCACGTCCAGTTGGTCATTCGCCGGAAACGGAAACCATGACCCGAAGTAGGCGGAGTTGAAGAATGGGTCACAGAGCACGCTGCCCCGGCGGGTCTCGATGAACATCCCGGCATGACCAAGAAAGGTTACCTGCACAGCGTTTCCCCAGATGAATGCACGAAAGAGCCGCAGACACTAACGGATGACATGGCATCGTAGTCAGGAAGGAGTGGACAGGGATCCGCAGGCTCTGGCGAGGGTTGACGGTTGGCGCTCCGCACCGCGTCCCTTTGACTCCATCGATTCTAAGGGGCGATTTCGACGTGGTGCAACGCGAGATGAATCGCGTTACAGATCAGACGGCGTGAGCTTTCCCAATTCCCTCCGCAAAGCTCGCGATACACTGAACCTCGTGAGGCGTCCGTTGCGGTGGCAGACGCTGAGTGCGTCCGCAAACACATAGCATTCGAGAGACCATGGTTGACTGTTTCGATCGAATCGCCGTCCAGATGACCGAGCTTGCGCTCGAACCGGTGCGGCTCCTTGCCCAGCGCACGATGCTGGCGTCCGTCTCGTTGCGGACCCCGAGCAGCGGTCGGCTCTTCCTGATCACGATCGCCAAGCGCTTTCCATCAGCCTCACGAGACGCCTCACGAGACGCTTCATCCAGGGCACCGGGGCGACAGGGTCAACGTGGGGTGAAACCCGCGTACGTCTGGAACGTGCGGGAGATCGATCAGGAAGGGGAACCGCTTGCAGGGGGACAACATCGGAGCTCGACTCCGGGCACCGTTCATGTTGACCCGGAGGATGCCTACTGGGCGGCGGTCAATGGCGTCTGCCAGTTGACCAAGGCTTCCCCCGCCGGCGCACCTTCCCACTCGTAGGGACGGACCTGGCAGCGGCATCGTATGTCTGCCCGTGAATGCGCTACGCACATGGCGCCCCCGGCGAACGCATTCGATGTGCAGGGGACACCCCTGTGGTAGCAGCCGCACCGGTCCCGTGGTTGCCCCGTCACACGCCGTGCACGACATGGGTCGTTGGCCAGGGTTGGGTGAAAGCGCGGGGTGCCCTTCGCCAAGCTTTCGGTCAGCACAGGCACGGAGGTCAGCGCTGAGCGAACACATCTATCCAGGTGTGGGAGCCGGGACCGATTACTGCGGGACGGGAAGCCGCTCCTTGCTCAACACCGTTCCCCGCTTGCGCTGGCCGTTGAGCTCGAAATACGCGCGCATCATCGCGTCGGCGACGGGCACGGCGTAGGTCGCGCCCTCACCGCCAGCCTCGATCACGACCGAGACGGCGATTTCCGGCTTGTCCAACGGGGCGAAGCAGGTGAACCAGGCATGGGTATCGCGCGCACCCAGCTTGTCCGGCTTGCCGAACTCGGCCGTTCCGGTCTTGCCGGCGATCAGGATCTCCTCCTCGCCCCGGGGGTTGGTAAGGGGCCACTTCGTCGTCTTCGGATCATCCCGTTTGGTCCGGTACGCCGTGCCGCCCGGTTCATGGCAGACCCGCCGCATGCCTTCCTTGACCACCTCAATGTGCGCCGGATCGAGTCCCAGCCGGCCGAGCTCCTCCGGCTTGACGGCTCTTGCCACGCCGTCCGGACCGGTCTTCTCGAGTACCAGACGTGGCTTGCGGAACACCCCATCCGTCGCGATCGCGGCGGTGTTCAACGCGAGCTGCAACGGGGTGACCTGCGTCTCGCCCTGGCCGATCGACACGTTGAGGGTATCGCCGGTTGCCCAGCCCTCCCCTTCAAGATTTTCCCGCTTCCACTCCGGGTCGGGGAACAGACCAGCAGCCTCCTGGATCTCGATCCCGGTCGGGCGCCCGAACCAGAACCTGGTCTGCATGTCCTGGGCGAGCTTGTCGATCCCAAGTCCCTGGAAGACGTGCTTCTCATCGCTGACGACTTTGCCGTCGACCAGGTTCCAGTCGTAATAGAACACCGGATCGAACGCTTCAGCTTCCTTCGCATACTGCTGGGCGACGTTGTAGAAGTAGACATCGCAGGACTGCTGGATCGCCCCGTAGAGATCGAGTTCGGCATGTTCCTGTCCGTCCCAGCCGACCCAGCAGGCGAAATTCGATCCTTTACTCAGGTCCCAGGTATTCGGGACCCGCAAGGCGCCCCGGCAGACATGCGTCTTCTCCGGCTCGAGTGAGCCATGGTGCAGCGCGGACGCGGCGAGGAAGACCTTGAACGTCGAGCCGGGAGGATAGAGTTCGCCGGTCGCGCGATTCAGGAAGGCGTTGCCACGGGATGGGTTCGTGTATTCCTTCCACTTCCTGCCTGAGATACCGGTCACGAAGAGCTGGTTGTCGTAGTAGGGATAGCTGACCATCGCGAGCACTTCGCCGGTGCGAGGGTCGAAGGCCACGGCTGAGCCGGCATTCGGGATTTTCCATTCCGGCTTGCGCTCCCTGACCCGCTTCTCGTTGGCCTTGCGCTTGCCCTCCGCCGCCGCCTGGATCGCCTCTTCGAGCGCCTTGCCGGTCGCGTTCTGCAGCTCCAGGTCAATCGTCAGCCGCAGGTTCTGGCCCGGCACAGCTGGCCGCTCGGTGCCGGGAACGGTCCGCAGCACCACACCTGCCGCGTTGATCTCCACCGACCGAACGCCCTTGGTGCCACGCAGGTCGGCTTCGAGCGCGCGTTCCAGCCCCTCCTGCCCGATGAAGTCCGTCGCAGCGTAGATCTTCCGGTTGTTCTTGTCCCGGTTCCGGAGATCTTCGAGGGAAGCCTTGTCGATCGGCCGCATGTACCCGAGGACATGCGACATCACCTCGCCACCAAGGTATTCCCGCGCCAGGCTCGAGTCATCGATCTCGACGCCCGGAAGGTAGGTGCTGTTGGCTTCCAGTTTCAGCGCGATCTCTCGCGGGACATCGGTCTTGACGATGACCGGCACCTGCTTGGCCCAACTGTTGTCGACGAGGTAATCAACCTCGTTCATCACCTGCACGCCGGGCAGGTTGGCGCCGGCGGCACGGAATCGCGCGGCATCGTCGATCGTCAGCCTGGTTACGAGAATGAGTGTGCTCTCGTCCTGGCTATTCCAGGCCCCGATCATCTCCGCCGCCTTCTCGTCGTCATAGTCCATCATCGTGGCGACACGGCGATAGACCGTGGGTCTGGACCCCACCGGCACGGCGCTCGGCTTGATCACCAGCACGTCCTCGAGCTGCAGCGCGGAGATCAGCATGTCCAGCACGCGCCGCCGGGCTTCGGGCTCTTCGTCCTTGTCGGGCAGGTTGCCCGGGATCAGGCGAACCTCCCATGCCCGCCGGTTCTGCGCCAAAATCCGCCCCATCCGATCGCGAATGACGCCGCGTGGCGGGGGGAGCGTCTCCAGCTTGACGACGTTTCTCTTGGCTTCCGCCTTGTATTTGTCGCCCTTGGCGAGCTGGAGATATCCGAGGCGTGTGCCCAGCGCGGAGAATGCCGCGACAACACCGGCCTTCGCGACGAGCATCCGGCGGGAGAGGAAGATATGGTCGGCGCCCGTTGCGGCCGGACGCCGTCGCCGCTTCTGCTGACTTGGTGGGTCATACCGCATGCGTTTGCGACGAGCCATGATGGGCAAACCTCGATATCTGAAAGACGGCTATCGCGGTCGAGGGTGAACGAACCATTCTGGGACCGGACCACGCTAGACGTTGTGGTCCAAGCATACGCGGTCACGGCGCCCGGAGCACCCTTAGCGATCGATCCCGCGAGTCAGCAGGGAGACGATGGGAACGAGCACGGCGTGCACTACGGCCTGCAGCGCGACGTCGAAAAGGACCGGGATACCCAGGGGCATGCTTCGCAGCAATGCCAGCACGACACCATGGACGACCGTCACAACGACGATGAGAAGGATCGGCACGACGATCCGGGAATGAAACAGGCGATGCCGCGCGGGGCCGGCCAGCAACACGATCACGACCAGCGCCAGCCCATTCGTCCCGAATGGATCCAGCGCCAACACGTCCAGGAAGAGTCCCGAGAAGAAGACCCAGAGCAATGACTCTCGTACCCCATGCCTGATCGCCCACAGGAATAGCAGCACCAGGACGAAATCCGGAAATACTGGAAGCGGATTGGCGCGGGGCAGGATAGTTGCCTGGACGAGAGCAGCGATGACGACCAGTAGCCCAAAGAGAATTCGCGCCATGGGGTAAGTCGGTATGCTCCATCATGGATCGAACCGGGGGATCACACTGGACGGGCTCTCGACGACAACCTCCGCATGGCGTCCTTGTCCTGATCCATGTGTCATGCCTTGCCATCCCGGGCGAGAACCCGTGCGCGAGGTGGAGGGCCTCTTCGCACAGTCCATGCGACCCACGGTTCCGGGATGCGGGAGGTGCGATATCCCGGGTGATCAGGATGGCGAGAGTGTACCACGGCCGAACGAGCACACAGGCCAGCACAGTGCCGGCCGGATTCATGGAATCACGCGTCATGGAGACCTGTCGCGGGGATTCCCCACGGTGCGCTCCATGGTCCAAACCGGTCATGACAAGGGTATTGCAGCACCCTCTACACTGAGAGAATGCGTTTTTGGCGTATCGATCAGGGAATCCCCGAATCGGCGCCATGTGATCACCCTCTGGATGGTGGCGGGCAAGGGTTGATCGTTGAAACACGGACGAACCAATTCGATCTCTTCGTAATATCGCGAAGGACGCTCCATGACAGCAGCGGTATTCCCACAAGACGGTCCGATCGTGAGCACGGAATGGCTTCGCCTGAACGTCGCCAGACCGGATGTCCTGACCATCGATGTCCGTCCTTTCGACGCGTATCAGGAGGGACACATTCCCGGATCGATCCACCTCGACCTGTCGATCCTGCGACTTTCGTCGTCGGCTCCCGCCGTCATCCACCTCTGGAAGGAAAGACTGGAGGAAACGATCCGGCGTGCGGGCATCATGAGCGAGCAACGGGTCGTCTTCTATGAGGATTACAGTGGAACGATGGCAGCGACCGGCGTCTGGCTCCTGGATGCCGCCGGCCTCGGAAACGGCGCGATGCTGGACGGCGGGATCAACCGATGGATCAGGGAGGGCGGTGAAACCTCCACGGAGATCGGACAGCCCGAGCAAAGCTCGACCGTTATTCACCCTGATGACCGCGTGATCGCCACGGCGGATGAGATCCTTGCGGACCTGAGGACCGAAGGATCGACCCGCCTCGTCGATTCCCGGGCGCCGATGGAACACCGCCAGGGCACGATCCCGGGTGCGGCTAACATCGACTGGACTCAGCACCTCGATGCCGAAGGGGCGTTCAGGCCGCTGACCGAGCTCGCGCAACTCTATGGATCCGCGGGTCTCGACCGGAACGATCCAGTCGTCAGTTACTGTGCCGGCGGATTCCGGGCCTCCCATACCTATGTAGCACTGAAGGCGCTCGGCTACGGATCCATCGCCAACTACGCGCCGTCCTGGGGAGAATGGGGACAGCGGCCGGATACTCCCAAGGAACGCACCTGAGACGCTGGACGCGGCTGGAAGCACCGGGATGACCAGCCCGCCTGTCAGGAAGGGGCATCGGTAGCTGTCGCCCCGTTTGAACCATGCGTACTCGACGCGCTCGCTCAAAGACGGTGCTGCTGCCCATACTGTCGATCGTGTGATCAGGAGATCACGGCTGGTGCCATTTCTCCGGTAATCCAAGCCCGTGACGCTAGGACTTGAGCGACCATGCCGCTCGCGAGGAATCCCTTTCATGACGGAATCTGGTCGGGCCTCCCGGCCCGCAATACAGCCAAGGCGCGTCGTCGTCACAGGTCTCGGCGCGATTAGCTCACTCGGGATTGGCGCCGAGGTGACGTGGGAAAAGCTGCTTGCCGGCGAAACAGGCATCCGGAGGGCGGATGACCTTGACCCCGCCCAGCACCCCTGCCTACTGCGCGGGGAGGTCGATCGATCCAGCATCCCGCAACGATTCCTTTCCGGCAAGAACCTCCGCAACGCGTCGCTCTTCTCAAGGATGGCCCTCGAAGCGGCCGGGGAAGCGATGGAGGACGCCGGGCTCCTGAATGCCGACCTGCAGCCGGTCATCGACCTCACCGCTGGCGGTGCGGCGTTCGGCTCCTGCATCGGTGGCATCTACGACGACCTCATCCCTGCCCACGAGGTCTTTCTGCAACGCGGCACCTCCCGTGTTCCGCCGCATCTTCACGTGATGTTCCCGCACAATCTTGCTGCGTACACCGTGCAGCAACGGTTCGGTCTGGGGGGCCCCAGCTCGACGGTCGTCACGGCCTGCGCGACGGGCGCGCAGGCGATCGGCGATGGCTTTCGCGCGGTCGCGTTCGGACAGGCGCCGCTCATGATCGCGGGCGCCAGCGAATCCACGGCCCATCCCCTGTTCCAGGCCGGGTTCGCCGCGATGCGGGCACTCGTGACGGATTCCAACGACAACCCGGATGGCGCAAGCCGGCCATTCGATGCCAGCCGCGCGGGATTCGTCCTTGGTGAAGGTGCGGCCATGCTGGTGCTCGAGGAGCTGGAGCACGCGAGGGCACGAGGAGCGCGCATCCATGCCGAGATCACCGGCTACGCAACATCCAACGATGCCTATCACCCGATCGCACCGGAACCTGAAGGCGCTGGCGCGGCCAGGGCGATCCGCGCGGCACTCGATGAGGCTGGCGTCGATCCCGCCAAGGTCGATCACATCAACGCCCATGCCGCTTCGACGCAGGCGGGTGATGTAGCCGAAGCCAGGGCGATCCACCTCGTATTCGGGGATCGCGCGGCTGACATTCCGGTGACCTCCATCAAGGGAGCGATCGGCCACTGCATGGCCAGTGCCGGCGCCCTGGAAACCATTGCCGCCGTCATGACACTGCGCGAGGGCGTGATTCCAGAGACGAGAAACTACAGGACACCCGACCCCGAGATCGACCTGGATGTCGTGCATGGTGAACCGCGCAAGGCGGACGTGAGGGTGATGACCAAGCACTCGTTCGGGCTGGGCGGCCAGAACGCCTGCCTGGTGCTCGAACGCTTCGACGACGAGTGACGACCCCGCCGCCGTCCGCGTCATTCTCCACCCCGCCCTCCCAGCCATGGACGATGCTGGCTGTGCGCTTCGCGCTGGAGATCTTTGGCTGGACCGGGTTTGCCTTGTGGGGCTGGAAGATCGGGAATGGCGGATTATGGGGCGGACTTTTGGCTGTCACGCTCGTCTCGGTGAGTGCCGCTGCCTGGGGGATATTCCGTGTGCCGAACGATCCACCCGGCAAGCTCGACCCTCCGGTGAGGGTGCCTGGCACGGTGAGATTGCTGATCGAGCTGGCGTTCTTTGGCCTCGCGGCGACGGCCCTGTGGATCTCCAGTTCCCGGGCCGCGTCCGAAACCCTGATCACCGCCGTCGTGCTGCTCTACGTCGTTACGTGGGATCATCAGCGTTGGCTCGTCCGGCAATAACCTCCCCACGGGCGGAGCCGAATGGCAACCGCGATGCACACGGTGGATTGGCAAGCGCCAGCACCGAAGATTTGAGACGAGGTATAGATGAAGGCACTCGGCGGACGCGTGGCACTCGTTACCGGGGCGTCGCGCACGATCGGGATCGGCGCCGCGATCTGCCGCCAGCTGGCCGATGCTGGCGCCGACATCGCGTTCACGCACTTCCTGGCCTATGACCGCGATCAGTACGATGCACCAAGCGACGGACCGGCCCACCTGCGCGAGGAACTGATCGGGGCAGGGGTGCGCGTCCACGATATCGCGTACGACCTGTCCAAACCCGGGATCGCGGGCCCGCTCCTCGACGAGGTCGAAGCGGCGCTCGGCCCGGTCGACATCCTCGTCAACAACGCGGCCTATTCGACCCACGATGCCTGGGATACCCTGACCGAGGAATCGCTCGACATGCACATGGGGGTGAACCTGCGGGCGACGGCGATGCTGACGGTCGAGTTCGCCCGGCGCTTCACCAGGGGCACAGGGGGCCGCGTCATCAACTTCAGCTCCGGACAACATCTCGGACCGATGCCGAACGAACTCGCCTACGCCAGCTCGAAAGGTGGCATCATCGCCTTCAGCCGGAGCATCACGCCCGATCTCGCCCGCCGGGGCATCACCATTAACGTGGTCAACCCCGGCGGTACCGATACCGGCTGGATACCGGACGACCTGAAGGAGAGGTGGGCCAGCGAGCACCCGATGGGACGCATCGGTCAGCCGGATGACGCCGCCCGCCTCGTCGGCTGGCTAGCGACGGACGATGCCCGCTGGGTCAGCGGGCAGGTCATCAACAGCGAGGGTGGCATCCGCTGACGCGACCTGCATCTTGAGACAAGTTAGCCAGAAGCAACTGGGTGGAGTCCATGATTGAGAAGCCAGCCATGACGGTCGACGCACAGCCCGGGTCCCCGATCGCCGTCGTGTTTCCCGGCCAGGGGAGTCAAACCGCCGGGATGGGCAAGGACCTGTTCTATAGCTCGCCGGCGGCAAGGCGGATCTTCGAAGACGCCGACCAGATTCTTGGATTTCCACTCTCCCGGCTTTGCTTCGAGGGGCAGCCCGTCGAGCTTGATGACACCTGGAACGCCCAGCCAGCCATCCTGACCGTCAGCGTCGCCGCCTGGCACGCCCTGCGGGAGCGCGCTGCCGACACGTCGGTCACGCCTATCGTCCTTGCCGGGCATTCGCTCGGTCAGTTCACCGCGCTTCACCTCGCGGGAGCCCTCGATTTCCCGACCGTTCTCGAACTGGTGCGCGAACGCGGCCGGCTGATGAAAGAGGCTGGTGAACGACGACCTGGCGGCATGGCGGCCGTGATCGGGCTCGACGATGAGACGCTCCGCTCCGTCTGCCGGGAGGCCGAATCCGAGGGAATCATCTCGATCGCCAACGCCAACTGCCCCGGCCAGACAGTCATCTCGGGGGAGGTCGATGCCCTGCTCAAGGCCATGGAGCTTGCCAAGGCGGCCGGGGCGCGCCGTGTTGCCCGGCTAGGTGTGACGATCGCCTCGCACTCTCCACTGATGACAGGGGTCTCGGCCCGGTTGAACGAGATCCTCGACGGCCTGCCGGTTGCCGATCCTACTGTGCCGGTAGTTGGCAACGTCTCTGGAGCGCCGATGACGACCGTGGCCGAGATCCGGGCGGAACTCTCGCGACATCTTGTACGGCCCGTGAACTGGACCGGATCGGTCGAAACCATGATCGGCCTTGGGGCGACGACCTTCATCGAGCCTGGCCCTGGGCAGGTGCTGAGCGGCCTCATCAAACGCATCAGCCGCGATGTCACGACCGTCAGCGGAGACCAGCTCTTCGCCGGTGTGTCTGCCTGATTGGTAGGGGCGGTACGAGAATCGACCGCGATGAACGTTTGCCACATTCATGCGTCGATTCGGGAGCCTCCCCCGAGCGATGGACCGCATCCGCTCAATGGCTACGCCATCTTCTGTGAAGCGCATGGGTCCGCCCGTGTGTTGACACCAGACGGGTTCCCTGTCTGGGAGAACTCTTCGACCGACGCGGCGCCTGCCCTGGCAGGAGACTGGCCGTGCACAGACCCTTGGCCGGCACCAGACCGGCCACGACACCGAGGAGAAGTGAACGCACTGGAATGGGCATTTGCCAGGCAATACCGCTACACTAGCGCCGCGCCGCGTCGAGCAGGCAGGGTACCCATCGTTCCAACGCAGCGCAGAACGGGAAAGGACAGCAAGCGTGACTCGGGTTGTGGTTACAGGGGTCGGCGCAGTCAGTCCCCTCGGGATCGGGATCGATGTCCTCTGGGATGGATTGACGAGCGGCCGCTCCGGAGTCCGCCCCATCCAGAGCTTCGACGCATCCGGCTTCGATGTCCGGATCGCCGGTGAAGTCCCGGACTTCGTCGCCAAGGAGTTCATGGATTTCAAGGCTGCCCGCCGGATGGATCGCTTTGCACAGTTCGGGGTGGCCGCCGCGCGGGAGGCGATCGCCGATGCCGGGCTCGAAATCACCGACGACAACCGGGACCGGATCGGGATCATGGTCAACACCGGCGGCGGCGGCATCCCCACCATCGAGAGCGAAGTGACCAACATGGCCCGGAACGGTGTCAGGCGCGTCAGCCCTGTCCTGATCCCGCTCTTCGCGCCGAACATGGCGAGTGCCCAGATCGCGATCACGTTTGGCATCCATGGCCCTACCGTGACATCGGTCGCCGCCTGTGCCGCAGGCGTCCAGGCATTCGTCGACGCCGTTTACATGCTCGAGCGTGGCGAGGTCGATGTCGTTATCACCGGCGGCACCGAGGCCGGGATCACGCCGGTCGCGATCGCCGGTTTGGCCAACATGGGAGCGCTTTCGCGACGCAACGACGAGCCGGAACGGGCGAGCCGCCCGTTCGACAAGGATCGTGATGGCTTCGTGTTCTCGGAAGGCGCCGGCATCGTCGTCCTCGAAACCGAGGAGCACGCGGCCCGGCGCGGCGCCGAGGTCATCTGCCAGGCATCCGGCGGTGCCTACACATCGGACGCTTTCCACATCACCGCACCGGACCCTAGCGGTCGCTGGCAGTCCGCCGCGATCCAGCGGGCGCTCGATCGGTCAGACGTGCAGCCGACCGATGTCCAGTACGTCGCCGCCCACGCGACCGCGACGCCCCTGGGAGACATCGGCGAGACGCAATCCCTCAAGACCGTCTTCGGTGACCACGCCGCCGCCCTCTCGATCTCGGCCACCAAGTCGATGGTCGGCCACCTGCTCGGGGCGGCCGGAGCGATCTCGTCGCTCGCCTGTATCCTGGCGATTCGCGACGGTGTGGTTCCGCCGACGATCAACCTCGATCACCAGGATCCCGAGTGCGACCTGGACTACGTGCCGAACGTCGCACGCAAGCTCCGGGTTGATGCCGCGATCGCCAACGGGTTCGGCTTTGGCGGACAGAACGCCAGCGCCGTGTTCCGCCGCCTCTAGCCCCGCCGAGCAGGCCGATCGATTCAGTGGGCGGCAGATCGCGTATCAGCAGCGCACCGTGCCCTATGCGGCAAAGCCGCATCCGGTGGCGGCCGGTCCCGTCTCCCAGCCTCCAATACGAACTTCGCACGGATCATGGGGATCCTGGGCAGTCCGCGGGCGAACGCACGGGCGGCCACACCAATCGACCAGCGGTCCTTGCCTGTGTTGTCCTTGCTGGTCGATTCTGGGCCGCCCCTACAATTCCGGATCCATCGAGCGTTCATCCGGATCTCGTATACGAGTGTCGATCCTCACCGATGCCTAAAACACCGTTCGCGCCGGCAGCTCACCTCGAGCGAGCAAACGGGCTATTTCGTTATGTCGCTTTACGAGGGCGGGCAGGTCGAGATCGACGATACGTCCATCCTCGATCCGGACCCGCCCGTTGATGATGGCGAGGTCAACCGACGGCGGCTGACAGAAGACGAGAGCCGCGAGTGGGTCATGGATCGCTCCTCCCGCGAACGGGAGTGTATCGATTCGAACGGCGATCAGGTCGGCCATCATCCCGGGCGCGAGCGATCCGATATCGTCCCGGCCCAGCACGCTGCCGCCGCCACGGGTCGCTAGCCAGAGTGCATCCC
>CADCWI010000100.1 GCA_902806355.1 uncultured Thermomicrobiales bacterium
TTACTGGCTCGGGTGCGTGGGAAACAAGATGGACGACGATTCCACCGTCTCCCCTTGGCGCGAGATGCGTGATCTCAACATCCGCGTGCCCGACGCGCACGAAGCTCCCGCGATCCGCGGCCACCGGCGAAGCCCCGACATAATCTGGAGCGCGAATCCCGATCAACGGCGTCGACACCGCGGCTCCCGTGTCACGTCCGAGTGCGCGAGCCGCAGTGTCCTCCTTGCCAAGCGCGATCGCGTAGCGAAACGTCAACTCACCACCCTGCTGGGCCGGGAAGTTGGTGTCCCAGATGTTGTTGAGAGCCCAGGAATAAATCGTCGACGGCGAAGTGCGCTGTTCAGGGGTCGATGTCGGAAAGGGAGCGTACGGAAGGTGGATGTTGCCGACCTGCACGAGCGGCGCCTCCATCGTTGCCCACGAGACGGGCGGGCGACCCGCCGCCTCCAGCGTTGCCCAGTGCCGGATTGCGCGGAAGTGACGCGCGGACCCCGGCACATGCGCGGACCGCGACGAGACGACGCCCCCCGTGATCTCGAATGACGGCTCCTCGAACGCAGGTGCGAACGGAAACGCGAAGTAGACGCTCTCCTTCTCCATCGTCGCCGGCTTGTGCAGGCGATTGGCGATGTGGAGCCGGGGCACGCCGTGGGGCAGGGTAACGGTCGTCTCCAGCCAGTCAGCCCCATCGCCGGAAGACCGGATCGTGACCTGATCCCAGACCGCGTTGCGTTGCCGGTCCGTGATCAGCCCGTACTCGCCCATGCTCCGCGCTCCCAGCAGCCAGGGTCCAGCCGTGTCGATCCGGCTGGAGAGGTGATTGAAGCCCGGGGCGCTGGTGTAACGGTCGTGAATGTAGCGGTTGAACCCATACGGGGCGTTTGGATCGTTGAGAACTGAACCATCGCGCCGGTCCGTGATGGTGGCGATGCTGGCAGACGCCACATCAATCTCAACTGCCAGCCACTCGTTTGCCAGCGCGTGTCCACCCGGACGGTCGTCCGGCTTGTCTGTTGCACCGGAACCCGGCAGAAGAGCGTACCGTGCGAATCCCAGCGGCGGAATCGCACGCGCCAGAAAGCGGATGAACTGTCCCCTCGGCCGGTGCGTCGGGTTGACCTGCGGCTCCACGATGAAGGGCACGACCTTGCCGGAGGACCGCTCGATCAGCTGGCACGACGCGATATCCCGCGCCCGTTCCGGCAGGAAGATCTGGACAAGGTCGGACCGCTCCCATGAGTTTGGATTGAACACGGTCAGCGCATCGAGCGGTGCGTCGTCCTGTCCGATATCCACCGGCCGCCGGGCAAGGCTGGCAATGCGTTGTCGGCCACCGCCCAGCAACGTGGTGACTCGTTCCTCGGCGGTGTAGGCAAATCCTGCCTTGCGCAGCCATTGATGCTCGCCAGACGCCATCGCGATCTCGCCACGTTCCCAGGGATTCGACGCCCCCCAGGTATGCTCGTCGAACAGCGCGATGTCCTCGTAAGCGCGCTGGACCTCGCCGGGAATGGTGGGATTCGGCTCGTCAATCAGGGCGTCGGCGATGGCATGAAGCGTCTGCGCCGTGCGCAGGTCTGATTGCGAGCGCCGGTTCTTCCCCAGAGCGGACGCTGCGGACCCGATCCCATCGGCCCACCAGTCCGTCCAGTCGCCGCTGAAGGTGTCAAGCTGCGAGCCGATCCGGGCCTCGGCATCCTCGAAGAAGTCGCGGCTGGTCGAAAGCCGCAGAGCTGGGTACGCCCATTCCTCGTTCCAGGACCGGACGATCTCGGACGGCAGAATCGACGGTGCGGCGTTGTCGGCCACCGTTCCTTGCACCCGCAGGTGGAGAACATCGTGCGCATACGGCGCTTTCGTCAGCGAGATTCCTTCGCCGGATGCCGAAAGCAACCGCCGGCTCGGGCGATACGCATAGGCATTTTGGGAGAGAGCGGCGAGATATTCCGGCAAGCTGTCACGTACAGCCTCGTACCCGATTCCGAATCCGATCGACATGGCCTCCATGTAGGCCGAGCCGCTGAGCGTGTCGGTATACCAGACAAGCACCTTCGCCCCGTCTGGTGCTTCCCAGTAAAACGGCCGGGTGAGGTCCTGACCGTCCAGAAGAAAGGGCACGGATCGTCCGGCGTAGTTATGCGCCACGGCGAAATACTTAATTCCCCCGTCGGTCAACAATGTGGCAAGCCCGATCGTCGAACCCGGGACGTCCGTCTGCATGGCCGAGACGATCTCGATGCCGAAGGTGTCACGCAACTCCTGGGCGAAATTCAGCTGACGCGCGAGTTCGTCGAACGAATACGCTTCGGTATGCATGCTGAATGGCAGGGCATGGATTTCGATCCGGCCCTGCTGGACGCGCTGGACGAGCGCCTCCCGGGCCGACCGTGGCCGGGACTGGAGCCAGTGTTTCAGCGGCCATGTGACCTCGATGTTCCACCGGAACCGTGCGGCGTCCGGCCAGTCGTCGGTCAGTTCGGCCAGGTCCAGGGCGGTGTCAATGTAGGCGAGTTGGGAGTCGAGCACCGTCACCTGCGGATCGGTGTAGCCGATGTCGTAATGCGAATGGTGGATGAGATGAACCGTCCACTTGCGCTGCGGCAGGACCACGAACGCCGCAGTTGCGCGTTCCTCGCCGCCGGTGACAATCTCGACCATCGTCGTCATGGCCGCGGTCACTTCCGGCACGAACAGATAGCTCGAGGAGGCATGCCCGAGAGATGGAGACAGGGT
>CADCWI010000101.1 GCA_902806355.1 uncultured Thermomicrobiales bacterium
GAGGTTGAGGGGATGACCCGGTCCTCCGAGGAAGTACGGGTCGACGGCCAGCACCTCCGCAACCATGCGGTTGACGATGTAGCGGATTTCACTGGGAGCATCCGGCCCGTTGGCAAGCACGTAGTACCGCAGCAGGGTGAGCCCGTTGACGGTGTGATAGAGGTGCGCGGGCGTCGCCAGCGGCAGGATGTACCGGGCAACCTCCTGCGATCGCTTCTGTACCTCATCGGCAACGCGCCGGATCGCGGATTCTCCCTTCGCCTTGGCCCGAGAAGGAAACACCTGCCCGTAGAGCTGCTGAAAATCGGGAGTGAGAATGTCCGTCAGCCGGCGGTAGCTTTCCAGGCTGCGTGCGATCGCCGCATCGTAGGTACCCTGCAGTCGCTCCGGAAGGTCGGGGGACGCCATGGTTTCGCCGGACACCTCGCGATAGCGCTGGGATACCTGCTCCGAGTTGTAGAAGGGGTGAGAGTGAAAGAAGGACCAGATCGCGAGCCGGGAGACGTTGTCCAGCACGAAGCAGAATGTCGCATGCTGGAAGGTCGTATGGTGCCCGGCCGTGAACAGGTCAGCGTACAGCTTGATCGCGCGGTCGCGGCGCTCCCGGCGAGCCTCCGCCTTGGCGGCGTCGAGATGTTGAGGCTCCGGCCCATAGACCAGCTTGACGACATTCTCGACTTTGGCCGGTTTCGCCCCATAGCAGGACCATGCCGCGGCAATCGTCAGCGCGAACGGGTGCACTGTTGATTCATCCCGCAGCAACGTCACGCGGGGCGCATCGGAACGGAACAGCAAGGGCGTATCGAGCGAGATCGGTGCGGACGGCGTCAGGGACGCACTGTCCATCCGGAGCAGTGTGGTGGGTTCTGTCATTGCGTATCCGATACCCGAGAAACACATCGCCGCGGGGCGTTGGTGCGGTACTGCAGTCTACCAGTTCCGGGTCGAATGCCCTAGACGGAAATGAGGGCGTCAGGATCAATGCGGGCACTCTGCGGCGGCGTCTCGACGGACTGCGTCCAGGCACCGACCTCGTGCAGGGTCGCCCGCACCTCGTCCAGCTCCGTCGCCCCAAGTGCCGTCGCGAGGGCAAGTCGTCCGTGAACGTAGAGAATTGCACGTTTGTGCTCGGGGACGAGCTCGGCAACGCGGCGCATCCCATCGAGGAGATGCGCCATGACGACGGCATCGGCCGCACCGTAGTGCCGGATCTGGGTGAAAGCGACATGTACGAGCAGATCGAACGTCACTGGTTCACACAGGATTGCCGGACGGCCGTCCACGGTGATGACCCTGTCTGGTGTGCCGCGAGTCCCGGCCCGCACGAGGAGATCGTTGAGCGTGTCGATCCCTTGAGTCGCGGTCGTCGGGTCGTTGATACCCGGCGACAGTGCCTTGACCGCGATGTCCGCGATCTGGCGGACACCGAAGGTCACATCGTGGAGCAGCGTCCGTTGAACGCCGATGATCATGTTGTCGTGGATGTCCTGGAGGTCCTGATCGTATATGGGGTCGCCATGTCGCCAGACGCGGGCCAAAACCATGCCGGTAAGTACATGGTCCCCGTAGGTGTGTGGCAGGTGAACGGTCAGGTTCCGGTCTCTGGCGATCCCCTTGAGATGATCCAAGTCGATATCCTGAAGGTATCCGCTCGATCGCGCCCGGACCACGGTGGGCTCGCCTTTGGGCAGTGGAAACTCGCGTGGAACCGGATCCCCGTCTTCCTTCACGGGGAAGGTGTCGTTGACCAACCGGTGCGTGTCCTCGGCCGCACGCTGGATGATGAACGACACCTGGAGCTGTTTCGCGGAGTGGTGAATGAACAGGATCAGCCCGCCGATGCAAACGAGGGCGAGCACGATTCCCACCGACACGGAGACCGCCGGCACGAACACGCCACCCCGGTCATCGGCCGTCCGCACTGTACGGAGCACCAGCAGGCAGTAGGTAAATGTGCCGATCATGACGGCGAGCACGGCCTGGTTGATCCGGTCACCGGTGAAGTGACGCATCACCCGCGGCGTAAACTGCCCCGAGGCAAGCTGGAGGGCGACGATCACGATCGAGAAGATCGTGCCGGTGACGGTCACGATCGAGGCCGCGATCGAGCTCAGCACGCTCCGGGCACCATCGGCGCCACCGCCGAAAAGAAACGGACTCCGCATCACGGGATTGTCAGCGTCCAACCCGGTATCGAGCTTAACGAGGGCGAGGGCGAGTCCGGCACACAGCAAGGTGCACACCGACGACAACAACCAGAGACTGTCCTTGAGATCATCCCACCACGTCTGCACCCACGCTGGCGTGACCCCGCGGATGCCGTCGACGATGCGTCCGGATGCCTGTCGTGTCCGGGTGAGCGCTGGCTTCACAGGCAATCCTGGCTGGACATCCCGACCGCGACCCGGATGATCCGGGCGAGCTGCCGTGGATTGGTGTAGTTCATCGCGTGCGGTGCCCCGGGGATCATGATGTACCGCCCGTGAGGGAGGAGCTTCGCCATGGTCATCACCCAAGTTGGCGGCGCAATCGGATCGCGCTCGCCACCGACGATGACCACCGGAACAACGATGTGTCTCAGCCGATCCAGTTGCGGATCCTGGATACCATATCGGAGCGTCTGTAATGCCCTCCGCACACCAGCCCGGAAGAAATCCGGTACCCATACTTTCCAGATCGAACCCGACTCTCGTGGAATGTCGAGCACGCCTCGATAGATCTGTCCGATAACCGAGCGAGCATCGGGATCCACCGTGGGAGCGACAAGGATCAGGGCTCGCACGAGGTCCGGCCGAGTGGCGGCCAGCAACGTCAGGATCTGTCCCCCGAGGGAGTTGGAGACCAGCACCGCGTCCTGCAGTGCATGCACATCAAGCCACCCGGCGAGGCCATCGGCAAGCTGCCTGATCGTCCAGATCCCGGTATGCGAGATGCTCCGCCCGAACCCTGGAAGATCGGGAACGTAGAGCCGCAGATGGTCATCGAGATGCGCGGCGACCGGGCGAAAATAGGAGCCTGACACGCCGACCCCATGGAGCAGTACGACCGGCGGCAGCGTGCGGTCCCCCGTCAACGTGATCCGTGAGAACCAGGCCGCGTCGGGTTGGGAAAGGCGCTCCTCGATCCAGCGCCGGCCCGGCCAGCCTGTTCGGGATGTGGATGACCACTGCCAGCTCTGGCCGGAGCCTTCTCCACTCACGACTCGCTGATCGATACGGTCGATATCGCGAGCGCGCACCAGGCATGGATTTCATCGGTCAGCGCAACGTCGCCCGGATTATCGGGTATGACCCAGCGGAATCCCTCGGACACCGGTGGGAAGTGGGGTGAGGTCATGGAACCGGAAACATGGGCGAAGTAGACGAGATCGATATGCTCGTGTCCGGGCGAGATCGCTTCCAGCTGGATGCCCGCGGGCCGGAGCAGCTGGCGTGGCTGACCCGGGAAGTCTCGAGGCAATCCACGATCACCGATCAACTCGACGTCAATCCCGGCTTCCTCCTTCACCTCCCGCAAGGCGGCCTCATCCGGCAGCTCATCAGGCTCGATATGACCACCCGGAGGCAACCAGCGCCCGAGCTTGGGATGGTGATGCAGCAGAACACGCCCTTCACGCACCACGAAAACCGCCACCGTGAAATCTCGGGTGACATGAACGTCTGGACTGGTCACGTGAACGGCCGCGCGCTCGCAACAGCGGCCATAAGAGGGGACACCCTCAAGACAGTGATCACCTGGAGGAGGATCCGTCGGACGCCGGGGGGTCGCGGTGGGGCCGTTCTGCCGGAGCGGTCGGACGTGCGCGACCACTCCGGGTCAACCAGGTGGCCGCTTCTTTCCACGAAGCCTTGGGTTCATCAGGAGGCGGGGATTGCTCCACCGCTTGCCCCCAGGCCGACCATCCCGGCGGCACAGGCCGACCTTGTTGACCATCGGCTGCCGGTGGAGCCGGACGCAGGGCAGATTGCATGGTCAACTCCGCGCGGTTCCCTGCTGGGGCCGGATTCGCGCCCTGCTGTTGAGCTCCAGTAGGAGGAACCATCCTTGCCGTTTGGGGCCAGGGCGCGGACGCATTCTGCCAGCCAGAACTGGGAACCACCTGCAGTGCCTCGTCATCGTCCTTCAGCAGGAGCTCGATAGCCCAGATCAGCCCGATCGCAACGCCATGGATGACGAGCAGCAGCGCCCAGGCGGCTCCCGCTCGATCCACCCACAGATCCTCCGGCGAGCGAAGGAGATTGATGACAAGCAGCACCACGATCCCGACCGCGAACACGCTGATGTGCGCCGTCAGGAATCCGACGCCCTTGAGCCATGACACAATTCGGGCCATGCCTCGCTCATCCGGTCGGTTGGAACGAACGGCGGCCTTGTACCACTCGAGCGATTCCAATGGGCGTCCTGTTCCTTCGGTCTCAATCTCACCAGTCAATGGTGCACGGTCAGCGCCCGGCGACGGACGGTGCAAACGTCACCGCCGCGCTGTGCTCACCGGCTGGGTGCTCCCGAGCAGTGAACGGATCCGCTCCAGATGTCGGGTATCGTTGGCGGCCAGTTCCCTGGCGCGTTCCTGGAGCGACTTGCCTCCTTCGATTCCGGATGTCCAGTCGTTGTCGTCGATCCCTCTCAGCATCGAGAGCGTCGTCGCCCTGGCGGTCCCGAAGTGCGAGATGATGATCGTCGTCGAATCGTTCTCCGACTCCGTCCCGATGATCGGCGTGTCGTCACCGAACACGTCCGGCATCGGCACCCCAGTGAGCCGCTCCTTCAATGCCTGGGCGAACTTGAGCTCCTCGTCCCGCATGCGCGTGATCGTCGAACGCACCGAGTCGCTTCCATTCCCGGCCAGCGTCGCCTCATCGAGCGGGCGCACGCGCATGTTGAGCTCCCGGTAGGTGGCTATCAACTGATCGGTGATCTGACGCCGCGTGGAATCCAAGGCCGTCTCCTTCCTCTCCGCCATGACTTCGTCCGCCGCCTCAAACATCACTCGTCAGAATACGCCCAACGGGGATGGAGGACCAGAGCGCACGAGTGCCATGGACATTTTCCCTGGACCTCACGTACCGAGCGCCAGGGGCCCGTTCCACATTCATGAGCGACATCGGACGCTGGCCGCGGAACAGATCGGGGATGCCTCTTCGTGCCACAGAGCTACGATGGACGACCAACACGAATGGATCATGCTTCTGGGTCCGGTATCGGGGAGGTGATAGACTAACCTTGTCATATTCGCGGAATCGCCGCTCAGGCAATGGACCGGCAAACCCCAGCTGAATGCCGGCACGTTCGTTCCGCGCTACGTTGTCCATCCCTGTCCATGAGCTGTCGCGTCAAGGCATATCGGATTCACCCACGTTTCGTGTCCATGAACGAAAAGGCTGGACGGCTATGAACAATCAGTCCCCGCGCGGCTTGTCCCGCGATCTCGTGCGCGTCCGCACGCCCATGCGATGCCCGATCTGTGACAGTCAGCTCGAGAACGTCCTCGTCCGCGATCTCGGTGGCGTCACGGCGAGCATCGTCTGGCAGCTGCATGCCGGTGAGTGCCCCGAGCATGGCTGGTTCCAGACCGAGGTCGTGTCCCGGCCACCACGCGAGATCTTCGCGGTCACACAGCCATTCGGCGCCGTAAGGCGAATCGTTATCGATGGCCGCGAGCACTTCGCGTTCTCGACTGTCTGGAACGATATCCCGGCGGACGACCGTCGCCGCCCTGTCGATCCGCTCGACGGGCAATACTGGACGGCAAAGCGCCTCACCTGACCTCCGGTTCGCCAATAACGAACGTCGCACGCCCCTATCACCACATCCTGAAGCTTGCCCCGAGCGGTCAGGAGTGTCTCCTGTTCCAGGAAGGACCACCGCTCCCACATGGCATCTCGAACGCATGGCAGTGGTCCCATCACCACCGACGGGAATGGGTTTCAATCCAGGGATCCCGACCGGCGCCCGTCGTTGACCCCGATTTCGCTGTTCCTTGTTCTTGTGACCTTCTGGGTTCTCACCCAGATCGAGCTCGTCCTGATTCTCGGACTCTTCGGACTGTTGCTCGGCACGATCCTGGAAGGCCCCGTGCGCAAGCTCGAGGCCCGCCACATCCCGCGGCCGGCGGCCATTTTGCTGATCTATGCTGCGATCATCGGCTCGCTCGTGCTGCTCGGCTTCCTTATCTTCCCGCCCATTGCGGACCAGGCGGGGGACTTCCAGACCGAGGTGCCCGAAAGGCTGCGCGAGCTTGAACAGGAGTGGTCGGCGAGTTCCAACCCGCTGCTCAGCGGACCTGGAGATGACCTGATTGACCGGGCGATCAACTTCTTCGACGAGCCACAGGAGGGGTTATCGACCGATACCGCGGAGCGAGCGATTCCGGTCATCACCAGCATCACCGCCGGCATCGTCGGTATCCTGACCCTGCTGGTGATCACGTTCTACTACCTCATGGAAAAAGCGCTGATCCGCCAGCTCATCATCCAGCAGCTCAGCCCCGAGCGGCAGCCGCGGGTCAACCGGATCTGGGAGGATGTTGAGAACAAGGTTGGCGGCTGGATCCGCGGGCAACTGGTGCTCTGCCTGATCATTGGCACGATCGCAACCGTCAGCTACGGAGTCATCGGTCTGCGGTTCTGGCCATTGCTCGGACTTTGGGCGGGCCTGACCGAGATCATCCCGATCGTCGGGCCATGGATCGGCGGCGTCCCCGCCGTGCTGATCGCGGTGACGATGGGATGGCAGACCACCTTGATCACGGCTGGCGTGATCGTCGCAATGCAAACCCTCGAGAACTGGTTCCTCGTGCCTCGCGTGATGCGGGGCGCCGTCGGCCTGACACCCTTGACCGTGTTCTTGGCAATCCTTGCCGGGACGCAGTTCATGGGCGTTGTCGGTGCGGTGCTGGCCATCCCGATTGCCGCCACGCTGCAGGTGATCCTGACCAATTTCCTCGACGCCCGTCGCGTCCGCAGCGAAAGCCAGAACGTCTCGGGCTGGCGCTGGATGCTGACGCGCGCCATGCGAGACGACGACGAACCTGGCGAACGCACTTTCAACGCAACGCCCACGCGCAGGCCAGATACGCCTCCGCTCCCGGCGCCTGTGTCTACCACGCTGACCACACCGGTTCCGGAACAGGCTGTGCCAGCGGAAGAACGTCCCGCCGCCGAACCGCCGTCCAGCCCCGCATCCTCTCCGGCACCTGGCTGGAAGCCCCGTTCGGGAGCCGGATCTGCACCAGCATCGACGTTGAGTTGGGGCGCGTTCCGGCGACCCCGCCCGGGCGGGTCACAGGGCGAAGACACCAGGAAAATCGATGACTCGCCGACGTAGCCTAATGCCGTGATGCCCCCCACATCGTCTCGCTGGGGGATCGCCCGGCCCGATCCGCGGCCCTTTGCCAAGACCGATCGTGCCTTCGTCCTCACGCCGGTCGCCGAAGGACCCGATCGCGAGGCGGTGAAAAACTTCATCACGCTGATCGAGCGTGAGCAGGCGGAACTGGCGACCGAGTTGGGATGCTCACTCACCTTCGGGGCACCACCGGCTGATGGAGCCTTATTGGCGCAATGCCTGATCGGCCCCGCGTCAATGAATCCGGACCTCCGCGAAGTACGCCGATCACTACGCGTGCCCGATCCTGGTGAAGCCCATGTCTGGATCGACCGCGACCGCCGGACCGTCGTGATCGACGGTCCGGGCATCGAAGCCATCGGTGCCGCCTTTCAGTTCCTCCGAACCGCGATTCGATCCGGCACGTCATTGACCACCAGCGCGAGCCCGGTGAATCCAGCGCAGGTGGTCGGATCCATCCGCGCCGAAGTAGCCACAACCTATCCCGCATTCGCCCTGCGCTCAATCGATTGGGGCGAGATCCTGGCGCGACACCACGACCCGATCATGGCGTCCGGTGCGTCCCTTCCGGCGCTGCAGCGCCTGTTCGCGGAGCTTGGAGACGCCCATACCTGGGTGCGCGGAGCGCACATCAATGGCCGTTGGCCTTACCGCGTTTGGGCCGATCGTGCCTCGGCGACGCTGACCGATGTGCCAGTTTGGTCGGCCGGATGGGATGCAGGGGCACGACCGAGTGATCATGTGCTTGATGTCGACACCCATGACTGGTGGAGCCGGACATCGGCAACGTCCCGAACCAGGCCCATGGTCGCCGGCTACCGGATGATGGCTGGGCGGGTCACGGCCGAGCGCACCTTTCGTGTCCGGAAGGCCAGCGGGGACATCATTACGTGGACCGAAGGCTGCCCGGCATTTCCGTGGCAGGAGCCAGTGTCATGGCATGGGCGCCCGTCCGGTACCGGATATCTGGCCATTCGCGGATGGCTCACCGGAAGCGAGTGGTGTGACAGCATTGACACGGCCCTGACGGGGCTTGCGTTGTGCCCGCGACTGATCGTCGATCTGCGGGGAAACGTCGGTGGCAGCCTGATCGCTGCCCAGGCGTTCCGTGACCGCTTCTTGACGGGCGTGACTAACCTCGGCAGCATCCGTTTCTCGCGAGGCGATGGCACACTCGGCGGGCCTTCTCGGATCCTCGGCGAGCCACCTGCCAATGGTTCCCACTGGACGAGGCCGGTGCGTTTTCTGATAGACCGCCAGACGTATTCGGCCAGCGAGGATGCGATCCTCGGCCTCCAGGGCCTGCCACACGTCCAGGTCGCTGGCGAACCGTCTGGTGGCGGAAGCGGTCGCCCGCGCACGTTCCCGCTGATGCACGGCATGTCCGCGTCCGTAAGCACCGCGCTGACATTCGACCGGCACGGGCGTTGCATTGAGGGCGCGGGCATCCCCGTCGATCTCGCGCTGCCTGTCCTCACATCACTCAGGCAACCAACCCGGATCTCACCGGAGGCCATCCTGTCAACTGCCGATACAGGCTGGTAGACAGGTTCGGTTCTGGAACACACCATGCGATGATCTACGGCAAGTTGACATTCGCTCAAGTGACAAGGATGACATGTGAGTGGCGGTACACCGGGCAAGATCAAGGTCAGCATTCAGATCTCCCCGCAGCACGGGACGTTCGAGCAGAATCGAAAGGCATGGATCGAGGCCGATGATCTCGGCGTCGATGTCATCTTCAACTGGGACCATTTCTACCCATTGAGCGGAGAGCCCGACGGTCTCCACTTCGAGTGCTGGACAAGTCTGGCGTCGATGGGCGAGGTAACTCAACGGGCACAGATCGGCGCGCTCGTCACCTGCAATTCCTACCGCAACCCGAACCTGCTCGCCGACATGGCCCGAACCGTCGATCACATCTCGGACGGACGCCTCATCCTTGGCATCGGATCGGGTTGGTTCGAGCGCGATTACTTCAACTACGGGTACGAGTTTGGAACGGCTGGAGATCGCCTCCGCGCGCTCGACCGCGACCTTCCGATCATCAAGGAGCGGTTCGGCAAGCTGAACCCGGGACCCGTCAATGGCTCGATTCCGATCCTCATCGGCGGCGGCGGGGAGAAGGTCACGCTCCGGATCGTCGCCGAGCACGGGGACATTTGGCACACCTTTGGCGATCCGGAGACGGCGGCCCACAAGGCCGGCGTCCTCGACGACTGGTGTGCCAAGGTCGGGCGCGACCCTAGGGCAATCGAGCGATCGGTCGGTCTCAGCCCTGACAAACTTGACCAGGCCGACACGTACATCGAGCACGGCTTCACGCACTTCCAAACGAGTGCTTCGGGACCGGACTTCGACCTCGGCCCGCTCCGCGAGATGCTCGCGTGGCGGGACGGCAAGAACAACGGATAGCACCAGCGTCTGGCGAGAAGGGCGAGGATGGTCATGACCATCCTCGCCCTTCCCATGGATGTGGCCTGACCGATTCGGTCGGCGCCCACGAGTCCGCCGACGGCGACCCGGAACCTGCTGGCGCAGGCGCTCGGGCAACCGAGCCGGGAAGTGGCATTGGGCATCGTCATCAAAGCGCAGCAACGGAATGAATCCGCTCGATTGCGTTGTAATTCCTGAAGCGTTGGCTACCCTGAGCCGCTTCCAGGCTCGATGCCGGCCAAGATCCGGTGCGCGAGCAGTCCTGCCCCCGCTGCCCACGCCTGAGGCCGGCAACTTACCGGATACCTGACCGGTCCCGCGCCGGGATGGTCAGCGAATCCACAGTACAGCTCATCGAGCCGCCTGTCTGGATCGAACCGGCTTGTCGCGACAAGCCGGTTCGCGATATCGTGCGCCAGGTCCTCATGACCATAGCGCGTCATCCCGGCCATCGCGAGGCTCGAGTCGTGTGGCCAGCTGCTGCCGTTGTGGTAGCTCATCGGGTTGTACGTCGCCATCGAGGAGCTGAGGGTCCGGACACCCCAGGGACAGAGCATGTCGTCGGCACAGAGGCGTGTCGCCACCAGCGCCGCTCGTTCGGGAGTTGGCACTCCACAAAAGAGGAGGTGGCCCGGGTTCGAGCTGATCGCGTCGACTGGGATCCCAATGCCATCGAGCGCCTGCGCGTAGAAACCGGCGTCCTCCAGCCAGAAACGCTCCTCAATGATCGTCCGGACATCCTCTGCCAACGCGACGAGTTCCTTCGCCCAAACGCCGTCGCCACGCCTCTCGACCACACCTGCCAGCCAGGAGAAGGCCGCGAACGCATACCCCTGGACCTCCACCAGCGCAATCGGTCCCGTCACCTCATCACCGTTGGCGAAATGCAGGGAATCACCGCTGTCCTTCCATCCCTGCTGGCTGATATGGGCGAAGTCCTGCGCGACGCCCCCGAAGCGGAGCAACCCATCCCCCGAGGACTCCTGGGATCGGCGAATCCACTGCAATGCCCGCTTAACGTTCGGTACCACGTCGTCATACAGGGGATCGTCCGGATACCAGCGCATGTGCTCGGCAAAGGTCATCACGAACAGGGGCGTTGAATCGATCGATCCGAAGTAGGGCGTATGCGGGATCTGATGCGAGCGGGCCATGTGGCCATATCGCATCTCGTGCAGGATCTTGCCCGGCTCCTCCTCCCGGAACCGGTCTTCCTTGTTTCCCTGCAACGCGGCGAGGGTCCGCAGCGTGGCGGCTGACCGCTCGGGATAGACGTGCATCGTCTGTAGCGCGACGATCAGGCTGTCGCGGCCGAACGGTGATATGAACCAGGGAATGCCAGCCGCCGTCATCATCCCGTCAGGGAACGACGTATACAGCAGCGCCAGGTCACGGTCGCATCGGGCGATGAACGCGTCGAAGGAGTCGTCACCCGTTTCAACCTGCAGCTTCGCGTCGAAACCCTCGTTCGTCGCGAACGACCCGAAGGGAACCGGCTCGTCTCCCGCAACTCGTGGCGTCAGGTCGAGGTGCACCACGGTCAAACCATGGGGTTCGAGGGAGAGGTCGTACGCAATGCTCACGAACGCCTCGGGCGCCCCGTCTTCAGAGGTGCGTACCGATCCGGATACGTCATGGGGCAACGGCGACGCCGTGATCGCCAGTTCACTCTCTGGCTGCGTATCGTGGCGCGTCAGCAATCGGACGCGTTCGAGATTCTCAAGGTCAGGCTGCTGTGGGATGGCCGGATCCGCCGAGGGCATCCCCCGCACGCTGAAGATGTCGCGAAAGTCCGAGCCAACGACGACGTCCAGTTGCACGCCTACCGGAATGGGGGTGAAGTTTGTCAGCTCCAGGTCAATGCTCAAGCCGGTGTCCAGGCGTGCCCGCTGCTCGATAGCCAAGCCGTGCGGACGCAACTCGATGTCTCCCATCGGGAGCGTCGGGTTGGCGAGATTCCGGACGATTTCCTGATCACCCACTTGCCGCACACTCAGGATGTCGCAATCCTGAGTGTTGATCTTCAACTCGAACGAGCTGAGCACGCGAGTGTCTCGGAAGAACATGCCCGCCTCTCGCATGCCTCCCCTGGCGACGTCGCTCCCGATCAGGCACAACTCGTTGTTCTTGATCACAAACGTCGATTCGAGCACGCACAACTCCTGGACATCGCCCCGCGCGGAGCACGATGTGCCCTGCTGAGCTTTGTCAGCCCTTGATGCCCGAGGACACGTTGCTGGCAATGAAGTACCGCTGGAAGGTGATGAAGAATATGGCCATCGGCACTGTCGTGATCACCGAGATCGCCATCAGCACCGGCCAGTTCGTGTTGTACTCCGCGCGGAAGTTGGCCAGCCCGACCGGCAACGTGTAGAGGTCGGTCGAGCCGCCGCTGATGAACAGTAGCGGCTCGAGGAAGGCGTTCCAGCTCCCCTGGAACCCGAAGATCGCCAGCGCCGTCAGGGCCGGGATGGAATTCGGCAGAACGATGTGGCGAAAGATCTGGTAGCGGCTGGCACCGTCGACGCGGGCCGCCTCCTCCAGGTCGAGCGGCAGCGCCTCGAAGAACTGCTTCATCAGGAAGATGCCGAAGGCGTCGGCCAGGAACGGGATCGTCAGTGCTCCGTATGTGTCGAACAGGTTGAGGTTGTCGAGCAGGATGAACTTCGGGATGACTGTCACGATCCCGGGCACCATCATCGTCCCCAGCACAAGCAGGAACAGGAAGTCGCGGCCGGGAAACTGCATTCGCGCGAAGGCGTAGCCTGCCATCGTGTCCATGATTGCCCGACCGGCGATCCAGACCAGCGCGACGAGCAGGCTGTTACCGAACCAGCGCGTGATGTTGGAATCGAAGGCCGTCCGGTAGGCGGCGGTTGTCGGTGCGTCCGGCCAGAACATGTTGCCAAAGGTCAGTTGCGCCGCCTCCGGGCTCGTCTTCAGCGATGTCGCGATACTGAAGACGAACGGCACGAACATCAGCAGCGCCACGAAGACCAGGACGAGCAGCGCCAGGATCTGGATCACTCGCTCCGTCGCTGTCTGCGGCCCGCTGACCTCGCCGGTCGCCGCCTTGCGGACGTCGCGCCTAAGGGCGCGATCGAGCGTCGTCGCCATGCGTGTACCTCCTGGTCGCTAGTCGTTACCGGTATCCGAGAGAAACCGTCGTTGGATCAGGTAGATCGTCAGGATGATCGCGAACAGGACCACCGCAATCGCCGAAGCTGCGCCCATTGCGTATCCTCGGAAGCCCTGCTCGAAAACCAGGTAGCCGAGCGTCAGCGTCGTCTTAGCGGGCGAGCCGCCGGGCGTCATCACGTAGATCTGGTCGAACACCTGAAAGGTCCCGATGAAGCCGAGGGTGATCACGAAGAAAATGACCGGCCGCAGCAGTGGCACCGTGATCTGGAAGAACTGCTGCCGCTTGTTGGCGCCATCAAGCGAAGCCGCCTCGTAGACATCGCCGGAGATGCCCTGCAACCCGGCCAGGAAGATGACCATCAGCGAGCCCATCGTCGTCCAAATGTTCATCATCATGATCGAGAGCAGGGCCACGCTCGGACCGGCCAGCCATGGGTTGACGCTGCCGACGCCGACGTAGCCGAGCGCCATCTCGATCACGCCCTGCGGATTGCTCAGCCAGGGCGGCCTCGGTGTCGTGAAGCCGAGTTGGCGAAGTAAAAAATTGATCAGCCCGTTCTGCTGATAGAGCCAGAGGAAAATGATCGAGATCACGACCGAAGAGCTGATGGAGGGAAAATAGAATGCGGTCCGGAAGAATCCCTTGCCAGGGATCGCCCGGTTTGCGATCACGGCCAGCACCACCGCGAGGAATGTCTGCATTGGCACCACACCCAGTGAGAACCAGATCGTGTTCCGGAGCGCGATCTCGAAATCCGGATCCTGGAAGAGGTCGCGATAGTTGGCGAGCCCCCGGAACGGGCGCCCCGGTTCGATGAGGCTCCACTCGTGGAAGCTGACCCAAAAGACCTGAACAATTGGCCAGAAGACGAACACCGACAACACGATCAGCGCCGGCGCCAGGAACACCCAGCCGGCGCGCGCGTCCTCGACCGCGATCGGGTTGCGGTTCCTGCGGCGACCCATCGTTGCCATACACATCGCCTCCATGCAAAGCGAGGGACCACTCCCGTCTCTCGCCCCTTCCCCTCGGTATGCAACCTTGCGATCCGGACGGAGCACGACGAGACAGGGTCACGCCTGAAGGCGTGACCCTGTCTCGTCGATGCGGGCTACCCGGTCAACTGGATGTTGTTCTGGGCAGCCGTCACGATCTGCGCCTGCGCCTCGGCAACGTCGATCTGCCCGGCAAAAAGCGACTGCAGGGCCGCATTGGCGTCAGTCGCGAACGTCTGCCCGCCAGGGCCGTATTGCACCGCCGTCGCATAGGCTCCGGCCGCGAGATACGGCGCCCGCTCGGGGAAGAGAGTAAGGAACTCGCTCTCCAGGGATCTGAGGGCCGGCAGCGCCAGGCCAGACGGCAGGGCGGCGCGGGCGCCTTCGACGTTGGTCAGGTAGTTGACGAGCACCCAGGCGGCATCCGGATTTTGGGAGCCGGCGAAGATCGAGTACGAGTTGGTGAAGGCCGGCGTCCCTGGCCCGGCCGGACCCTCCGGCAGCTCCGCGACCTCGAACGGCTTGTCCGGCGCGTTCTGCTCGAGCGCCGGGAACATCCAGTTGCCCTCGAAGACCATCGAGGTCAGGCCCTGGATAAATGCGTCACCCGGCCAGCCGGCACCAATATCGGCCGCGGTCGCCGAGAGTCCATCCCTGTAGAGTCCATAGTAAAACTCAAGTGCCTGGGTAGCTTCCTCCGAATCGAGCGCGATCGCGGTCACCTCCTCGTTGGTGATGCTGCCACCCGCCTGATACAGGAAGATCACGAAGCGGTCGAAAGATGGATCGAGAGCCAGCGCTGGCTGACCGTTGGCGTCGAGCAACGTCTGCAGCGTCGAGCGCAACTCGTCCCAGGTCGTTGGCATCGACACCCCGGCGCTCTCCAATGCGCCCGGATTGTAGACGGCGCCGATTGGCGACCAGTCCTTCGGCAGCCCGTAGAGCGCGCCTTGCCAGGTGTAGGCGTTGACGAGCGGCTCGTAGAACATGTCTGCGGTGATCGAGTCCTCGGCCATGTAGTCGTCGATGGCAAGGAGCACGTTCCGCGACATGAAGTCCTGAGAGTACTCGTTCTGGACCATGAAGACGTCGGCCACGTTGCCGGCGGCGATGTCCGCCTGGATTTTGACGAGGTACTCGGCGGCAACCGGCTCGTAGCTTACCTGGATGTTCGGATATTCGGTGGCGAAGCCTTCGAGGACGGTGCGGACGATATTTTGCTGGATCTCGTCGCCGAAACCAGTCAGGCGGACGGCACCTGTGGCGCGTTCCGCGACGACCGAGGGCGGTGCCGAAGCGGCGGGCGAGGCAACCGGTGATGCCCCAGGCGATGCAACAGGCGACGCGGTCTGCGCCAGACCGGGAAAGACCCGGGCGCCTGCGACAGAAGCCCCAAGCGCGGCCGACCCCGTGACCAACGTACGGCGAGAAACATTGAGGTTCGACGATCTCCGATTCATCACTATACCTTTCGATGGTGCCACAGTGTCCGCCTGCCCTTGGACCGGGCAAGCGGACACTGGTGCAGAAGCGCATTCCGACAATCGCTGGTATCTCAGCAATTGGCGTGCCGATAACGACAGAGGCCCGACTCCTGCCCGCGTTCTGGCAGCAAGCACCGAGCGGCCTGGTCCGACCGGAGAATCGACGATCGCGTCCGGTGTCCCGGCAACATCGAGAGCGCTAGCCTCGCTGCACCACGGCGGCATCGAACAGCTTCCGGATCGACGCGGCGGTCTCCGTTGCCGCCGCAACTGGATCATCGGCCGCGAGCTCATTGATCCGCGCACTGAACGGCTCGGCGATCACCGGGCCGGCGAACCCCATCGCGTCCAACCGGCGCATCATCGCCGGTGCCTCGATCACGCCGGACTCCATCGGTAGCAGGCGCGCGGAGTCGATCTGCTCGTCGATCTCGATCCCGGTAGGTGCATCGTTGACGTGCACGACCGCGATGTCATCGACCGTCACGTTGTCGAGATCCTCGACGGTGCCATGCGCCGTGTAGTGGTGCCAAACGTCGAACAGGACTCCGACGTTCCCGGTTCCGGTATCCCGGCCCAGCCGGAGCATTTCCGGCATGCTGTAGATGAACTCGTGGGTGAACCGGTTGCGCAGCGTCTTCGGCGCGATGAATTCGATCCCGAGCCGGACACCCGACGCCTTGAGCGTCTCGGCAAATGGCGTCAGCCGCTCCAGGATCCACGCGTACTGCTCGTCGAACGGCCGCTCGTTGTTGCCCGGCATGATACCGGACGTCGTAAACGGATTCCCGAGCGCCACCCCAAGCTCTGCGAGAGGCGGCAACGCCGCGAGGTCTTCGTCGCGGTGGGCATCATCCTGCCATCGCACCGGGGCACCCCAGCCACCGGGCCGAACACCGCGTGAGGCGAAAAGCTCGCGGACATGGTCGACGCCGTGCTCGTCAGCGAGGCGCCTCGCCTCCTTGATGTCGAACCAGACCCCGTCGAAGCCGGTGTCGGCAGCAAGCGCGATGGATTCTTCGAGACTGAAGCCCTTGATCCCGATCGCACCGGTCATGAGTGATGAATACATCCGTGGATATTCTCCCCGTGTAATCGGCTGTTTTGCCGCATGCTGCGTCAAGACTCACCTGTCATCCCAATGATCAGTCCAGCTCCTGTTGTCATCCCGTGCGATGGACCGCGTCCGCTCGAAGGCTGCGCCATCGTCTGTGAAGCGATGGGCCGTATCGCACCGTGGCCGCCAATAGGCCATCGCGGAACGATTGAGCGGGAGCGGCCATCAATGCCTCTGGCATCGCCTGTGAGGGCTCTCCCGACGAGGTCCGCAGACCGAGGAGACTGCGCGTGGCGACGGGCATCTTGCGATCCGCGATGCAGCCGCTCGGATTGGCTGCGAACGATCTCTTCCCTCTGCTGCGCTCCGGGCGAAATGACCATCTGCCTTCGACCAGGTGCTTGGGATGACAGATGGCGCGCGTCGTTGCGCAAGTGCTCTACCCGAGCACCTCGTCCGGCACCTCGACGCTGAACGGTGTCACCGCTGCCGTCTCGCGTGGCACAGGCGCCGCCGCCGGATCCTCCGGCAGCGTGACCGTGGCACCGATCTTCGCCGAGAGATAGGCGGCCTTGATCACCTGGAGCGTCCGGATCGTGTCGTCTATCGGTGCGGCATTGGTCGCGCCATTCCGGATGACATCGATGAAGTGCCCGATCTCGAGCGTGAAGGTGGCCGGCGCAGGGTACGACCGCGACGCGGCTTCCGGCCACCGGTAAAGCTGATGAGACAGCTTGGTCGCTGATCCGGCCAACGCGCCGTACTCACCCTCGACCTCGAACTGGCGGGCATCGACGACATCCAACGCCCAGCTCGTCAGGATCTGTCCAACGACGCCGGACTCGAAGCGTACGATCACCTGACCGGTATCTTCAGTCGGCAGGTGGCTGAGCAGGAACCGGCTCAGGAAACCGGTCACCTCGACCGGGCGATCCCCGGCCGCGAGTGAGAGCAGGCGGTATGTCCCGTGATAGCCCGTATCCAGAAGCTCACCTCCGCCAGACTGGCGCAGGTCGGCGCGCCACCCTCGCTGCCCGCCACCAGCGGCGGCCGACCCCGAGGCCCACGGATCGAAGGAGCGGCTCTGGAATGTCTCGATCGAGCGGATCAGGAACGGCTGGCCGAGAAATCCACCTGAGATCAGGCGTCGGGCTTCAAGCAGCGACGGCGTGAACAGGTTGTTGTGGGCGCCCATGAAGACGACGCCGGTCCGCTGCAACGTCTCCCGGATGCGCGCGGCATCGCTGAGGCTCGTGCACAGGGGCTTTTCGCAGAGTACCGCCTTGCCTGCCTCCGCCGCCTTGATCACCGCGTCGGTGTGGAGATGATGCGGAAGGCAGATGTCGATGACATCGATCTCCGGGTCGGCGACCACGGCGTCGATCGAGTCATAGATCTTCGCGCTGCCGCCCGTGTAGGTGTCACTCATCTGCTG
>CADCWI010000102.1 GCA_902806355.1 uncultured Thermomicrobiales bacterium
CCTGCACTCGACGCCTGGAGATCCTTCCGGAGCATGCGGGCGATTGATGTGGAGATGCGAGATCCTAGCTGGGCCAGTTCCCGCCGTCGACGTTCAGCGTCTGCTGGGTCATGTAGTCCGAGTCGGCGGACGCCAGGAACACGGCCGCGCCGGTGACGTCCTCCGGTTGCTCGATCCGGCCCAGCGGGATCGACTGGATGAACGTGCGCTTGGGCTCCCCGATCTCCATGTTCAACAGTGCCGCGAACTGCCGGTCGACCTCGTCCCAGAACGGCGTGTCGACGATGCCCGGGGCGATCGCGTTGACGTTGATCTTGTGCGGGGCCAGCGCCAGGGCCATCGACTGGTTCATGCTGATCACGCAGGCCTTGCTCGCGCAGTAGGCGAGCACGAGGGCCTCGCCACGGCGACCCGCCTGGGAAGCCAGGTTGACGATCTTGCCACCACGTCCCTGCGCGATCATCTGCCGGGCGGCTGCCTGGCTGCACCAGAGCAGTCCCTTGCAGTTGATGTCGAACATGAAGTTCCAGTCCGCCTCGGTGGTATCGAGGAAGGGGATGATCTTGCCGACGCCCGCATTGTTGACCAGGATGTCGAGACCCCCGAAGCGCTCGACCGCGGTATCGACCATCCGCTGGACCTGCTCCTGATTGCGCACGTCGACGCTCACGGCGACGGCCTTTCCGTCGGCGTCGCTGATCTCGCGCGCAACCGCTTCCGCGCCCTCAAGATTGCGGTCCGCGATCACCACGCTCGCACCTTCCTGGGCATAGCGCAGACCGATCGCCTGGCCCATCCCCTGTGCCCCGCCGGTAACGATCGCGACCTTTCCTTCAAGCTTCATCAACCACTCCTTCGCGTCTTGTTCGCCGGACAGCTACGGTCGATGCCGATCGATCCTGTACCGTTCGATGGTCGCCTGGTTGAGGGTGACGCCGAGCCCGGGGCGATCGGGTAGCTTGACCGTCCCATCCGGCGCGGGCGCGATTGGTTCCTCGAACAGCTCCGACCGCAGCGGATTGGGGTTCTGGTCGAACTCAAGCAAGCCTGCATTGGGCAGCGAGGCAATGAGATGCATGTTCGCGATAGTGCTGACGGCGGATGAAAAGACGTGGGGAATCACCGGCAGCCCGTATGCCTGGGCGAGAGCCGCCACCTTGCGGCATTCCGTGATGCCTCCGGTCCAGATCGCATCCGGCTGAACGATGTCGACCGCACGCCGGGCGATGAGCTCCCGGAATCCCGGCAAGCCGGTCTCCGTCTCATACCCTGCCACCGGGGTATCGAGCCGGTGCGCCACCAGCGCGCTTCCTTCGATATCCTCCGTGGCGACCGGTTCTTCCAGCCACCGGATATCGAACGGCTCCACCTCACGCATGAACTTCAGCGCGACAGACGGCGTCCAGGCGTTGTTGGCGTCGATCGCGAGTCCGACACCAGGGCCGATCGCCTGACGGGCAAGCCGCACCCGCTCCACGTCCTCTTCCAGCGAGTTGGTTGCATAACCGGGCTCCGGCATGTCGTGGAGCAGGTTCGTCATGACCTCGGGGTTGCGGCCAACCTTGATCTTGACGGCCTTGTATCCGCGCGCGGCATACGTGCCGACTTCCTCGGCCAGGGCACTCGGGTCCTTGTCACGGGCGTAGAACCCCGCTGACGCATAGGCGTCGAGGGTGTCGCGGTAGGCGCCGAGAAGGCGGTAGAGAGGCGTTCGGGTGGCCTGCCCGATGATGTCCCAGAGAGCAATGTCGATCCCGCTGATCGCCATCATCAGCATCCCGCGCCGCCCACGCTGGTGGGCACGCGAGGCCATCATGCTCCAGAGCCGTTCGACCGTGAACGGGTCGCGGCCGAGCACCGTTTCGCGAAGCTCCCCGAGGACGAGCGCCTCGGTGCTTTCGAGGAACCCGCCATACGCGGCCGCTTCCCCAAGCCCGACGATGCCCTGGTCCGTATGGACCTGCACGAGCAATGTGGGCCGGTTTGGCATGTAATGGACGGCGTCAGCCATCGGGACCGGCATGTCGTACTTGAGCTTGATGGTGGTGACGTCGGTGATCCGCACAAAAGTCTCCGTCGCGCTGCTGGATGCAACGCCTTGTCGAGATGATGGGCAAACTGCTTGCTGTCACGGATGCGTTGACCGGAATGTAGCCGACAGATCAACGGCATGGCAACCACCGGGCAGGGAAGTCGATAGGCCCGGGTCGACCTGGTAAGGCGCGTACCAGGGATCCGCGGCATCTGCCCCGCGTGCCGCGACCCGGACATTGACAGTGCCCCGCGAGCGGGTACAATCGCGTGGAGTACCGAACCACCAAGAGTCCAGAGAATCGCCTGAGTGAACACCGGGGTTCACGTCTCGTCTTGTTTGCAGCCCGCCGATGGAGCCGGGAGGTGCCAGCCGGAACAAGTACTTGGGGAACGACCGTGCCGCAAGGCGTCACCGGGTCATGCACAGCCGCGTGTGCGAGAGAAAGTGTTGTCGGCGCAGGTGCGGCTTCCGCCGGTCATCAGCGGCGCACACGACCAGACAAGGAGAACGCGTCCATGGATCGCAGGCTTTCACGACGGCGGTTGGTACAGGTTTCCGCAGCCGGAGCGGGGGTTG
>CADCWI010000103.1 GCA_902806355.1 uncultured Thermomicrobiales bacterium
TCTCGACGCCGATATCGACCTGCTCCGCGCGGGTGGCCTGATCCTTCGTGCGCTTCTGATTGTGGCTGTCGCCTGGGTTGTCAGTCGTGTGGTGAGGGACAGGATCGAGCGATCGCTCGCGAATCGTACGTTTGGGAGGAATGGCGCGCTCCTGGTCGGACGGTTGAGCTCGCTTGCGATCCTGGTGGTCGGCGCCCTTGCAATCCTCGGGTCGTTTGGCGCGAGCTGGACAGGGCTGTTGACCGTCCTGAGTGCGGGCACGTTGGCTGTGGGACTCGCAATCCAGGATGTCCTGAGGAACTTCGTGGCGGGTCTTTTTCTTCTTCTCGAACGCCCCTTCCGCGTCGGTGATTCGATTCGGGTGCGCGATATCGAGGGCGAGGTCCAGGGGATCGACATCCGGACCACGATCGTGAGGGGCACCGAGGGGTCACTGATCATGATACCCAACGCCATCGTGTTCAGCGAAGTGCTAACGAATCGTTCGCATTCCGGAACTCGTCGCCTCGATCTGCAGATCGAGGCGACGCAAGGAAACGTGTTCGATATCGAACGAGCGATCTCGACTGCGCTGGACGATGTTCCAGCCGTGCGCCAACCCATCCCCGCGCCGGTGATCCGTACTATGGCGGCGGAAGGGATCTGTGTTGGACTCTCGATCCTGGTGGATCCTGGTCCACAGTCGGAGGCTCATGCTCTGCACGCACTGGCACAGGCGCTCGGCACAGCATCGATCACGGTCGACCGACGATGAACCAGCGCAGGAGAGTCCGAACCGGAATTTTTGGTGGCACGTTCGATCCGCTGCATATGGGGCACCTGCTCATCGCCGAGCACGCACGCGATCAGTTGGAGCTCGACCGTGTCGTGTTCGTTCCGGCGGGCAGGCCGCCACACAAGGCATCGCTCGACATCACTGATGCCAGTGCCCGCTACGCCATGGTCGGGGCAGGCATTGCCGACAATCCGTCGTTCCAAATCTCGTCAAGCGATATGGATTTGGCGGCGCCCTCGTTCACGTTTGAACTGCTGGAACGGCTGTCCCACGAGCAACCGGATGATCAGTTCTTCTTCATCATGGGCGAAGATTCGGTGTACGAGTTCGCGACCTGGGTGAATCCGGGTCGCATCCTGGAACTGGCGACACTTGCGGTCGCCCGTCGCCCCTTGTCGCCAGATGCGGCCCGTGAGCTTCCCGACGTTCCAGGAATCGGGCACCGGTTGGAATGGGTCCTCTCGCCACCGTGCGAGATGTCCTCCACGGACATCAGGCACCGGGTGAGGAGCGGCAAGAGTATCCGGTACATGGTGCCTGACCCCGTCCGGGCGTATATCGAGACCCATGGCATCTACACTGGCGGATCCAAAGAGGATCTCGAGCGTTCGTAGCGAGGCACGCGAGACCCGTCCATCTGGGCAGTCAAGGGTGATGGGTATCCGATCCCGGGCGGCGGCGCGCTGCGCGTATACTTCAATGCTGCGAGGCTCATTGGCGTCAGAAGGTCGTGTCCCCGGTCGAACTCGCCGACATCCTGGCACACCGACTCATCGGAGGGCCACCGTGCGGTTCCGTCATGCCCGAATGCTGCTCCTGATCATCGTAGTCACCCTCGTCGCTACCTGGGTCAGCCTGCCCGGCGATAGTCTCGACGTTGCCGGTTTCAAGGCGGAGCACCCTGTTCGCCAGGGCCTCGACCTTCAGGGCGGTTTGCAGGTCACGCTTGAAGCGCGGCCGCCGGGTGGAGGTTCGGTTGACAGTGGTACGCTCGATGGTACCCGTGACACGCTAGAGCGCCGCGTCAACGGGCTTGGTGTCTCCGAGCCACTAATCCAGACTCGTGGTGACAACCAGATCGTCGTTGAGCTTCCGGGTATCGAGGACCCGGACCAAGCGGTCGAAGTCCTGCGCGAGACCGCCCTGCTCGAAATCATCAACACGAACGGATCGCCGCTTGCTCCCGGAACCGTCGTCCAGACGACCCTGGGTGACACAAGCGCGGACGCATCGTCGGCCACGCCGATCGCCGCCGCTGAGGGGTCGGCGCAGCCTCCACAGGCTCCGGCCGTGCCGACCCCGGAGCCAGGGAGTCCCGTCTACGAGACGATCATCTCGGGGAGCGACCTTAGCGATGCGTATGTAGGCAGCGACCCAACGACCGGCCAGCCCCTTGTTGCATTCGAGCTTCAGGGCAGCGCATCCGAAAAGTTCTACGAGTTCACGCGCGATCACATTGGCCAGCCGATGTCGATCGTCGTTGACAAGCAGGTCATCTCGTCCCCGAACATCGCGGCGGCAATCTCCAGCAGCGGGACGATCGACGGCATGAGCATCACGGAGGCCGAAAGTCTTGCGACGCAGCTCAAGGCCGGCGCGCTCGGGGTTCCACTCGATGTGGTGTCGAGTCGAACGGTTGGTCCCTCGCTGGGCGCGGATTCCATCGATCGAAGCGTGATCGCGGGTATCGTCGGGCTCGCCACCGTGGCCGCGTTCATGATCCTCTACTACCGGTTGCCCGGCGTGCTTTCCGTCATCGCGCTCCTCATCTACACGGCGATCACGTTCGCGCTCTTCAA
>CADCWI010000104.1 GCA_902806355.1 uncultured Thermomicrobiales bacterium
AGGATTCCGACGACCTCGCCGCGTTCGACGCTGAGCGAGACTGACTTCAGCGCGTGCGAATACTCGTTGCGCTTCTTCTTGAAGCGTTTTTCGAGGTTGCGAGTTTCCAGCGCAAACTGGGCGTTCTGGACTACTGATGGATGCATATGGAAGGACCTCGTGCATGTCTGATCGCGGATCGTCGCCTGTGCCGAAGTGGCGTCACGGTGGCGCCCGCGCCGCCGGGAGTTAAAGATTGGTGCTGATCATTGAACGTTTCCCTTCTCGTCGCCTGGACTTCCACTATGCATCGGCCCGCCATGCGACCACTCGAAGACCACAAAAAAATCCCTCCTGGCTGTGATCAACCGGGAGGGCGTGGCGTCGGGGGCGTGTGCTGTTCGTGACGGTCAGTCAGGCACACATCGCTTCCGGGCGCACTCCTCCCAGAGGTCATCACCGAGGGGCGGTGTGATTCTAAGGAAATCGCTGTGCATGCCCGTTCCTGTGGAACTCACGACTCAAGTAAAGGCCCGGAAGCTCCGGATCCCTGTTCCATACCCTAGGGGGCCATTCTCCAGAAGTCAAGAGCCGTCTTGATCAAACACGCCGGTCGATGGAAAATCCGAAACAGTGGACGCTCGCCGGCGATCCTTGGGGGGCTCCCCTCATCGTCCAACTTCGAGCGATGGCGTGCGGTCGGCGTAGACGTTTCTGGTACTGTGCCACGAATGAGATTCGTTCGAGAGTTCGCGAGGAGCAGTAGGTGTCGACCGACTCCAGCATGTCCCCCGATCACGTCATCTCCGTAACCGCCGTGGTCGGCGCTGGAACCCTCGGGGCCCAGATCGCGGCGATGACGGCCGCCAGCGGGCGAGAGGTGCGTCTGTACGATGTCGTGCCGGGAGCGGCCGACCACGCGATCGACCGCCTACGAGAGATGCTTGGACCGGTGATCGCTCGCGGTCGCCTGGCGTGGGATCTCGACGCCGTGCTGGTGCCAATCACGCCGGTCGCCACGCTCGCCGACGCCGTGCACGACGCCGACCTCGTGATCGAGGCGGTGCGTGAGCACCTGCCGACGAAACGGGAGGTCTTCGCCCAGATCGGCGAGCTGAACCCGAACGCGTTGCTCGCGACGAACAGCTCGTCCATCCCGTCATCGGCGTTGGCCGATGTCGTCGCCGATCCTGCCAAGCTGGTCAACCTGCATTTCTTCACCGAGTTCTGGGACCGCTCGGCCGTCGAGCTCATGAGCTGCGGCGAGACGACCCCGGAGACGATGCAGGTGATGGAAGACTTCGGCCGCTCACTCGGTCTCTTCACCGCCGTCGTTCATGGCGAGAGCAAGGGATTCATCATCAATCGCATCTGGCGCGCCGTGAAGCGGGAATCGCTGGCCGTCGTCGATGCGGGCCACGCCACGCCGGAGGACGTCGATCGGCTCTGGGCGTTGTTCTGGGGAACCTCGATCGGACCGTTCGGCATGATGGATCGGGTCGGGCTCGATGTCGTTGCCGACATCGAGGACAGCTACATCGCGCTCAGCCAGGACCCCACCGATCGCCGCTCCTCGACGCTGCACGCCCACGTCGCAGCAGGAAAGCTCGGGGAGAAAACTGGCCACGGATTCTACGACTACCCCAACCCAGCATACCGCGCGCCTCGCTGGCCGCGCCTTGCGGAACGGTCGTCCGCAAAGCCTGCGTGACGCTACATCCCGGGAGTCTATCCTGGAGCTGTGATCAGGTTCCATCCGGCGGACTTGCGCCGAATCCGGCATCGCGTGCCCGGACGATGGCCGCCCCACGATCAGGTACCTGCAACTTGGCGAAAATGGTAGAAAGGTGATTAGCCACCGTTTTCGAACTGATCCCGAGGTGCCGGGCGATCATGGCGTTGCCGTAGCCATTCGCCAGTTCATCGAGGATCTCTCGCTCGCGATGCGTAAGGCCGGTGAACACGTCGGCATCGTGGTGCCGTCGTAACCCAAACCAGGCCAGCACCCGTGTGGCGATGGCCGGACTGAAGATGGACTCACCCGCCGCCACGGCCTTGATCGCCCGGATGAACTCTTCGTCCCATGCATCCTTGAGCACGTACCCGTGTGCCCCGGCGCGCAGCGCAAGGAACACGGAGTCCTCGTCCTCGAACAACGTGACGACGAGAATTCGCACTTCGGGCGCCTGGGCCTTGAGCCGCTGGATGGCGGGAATGCCGCCCATCTCTGGCATCTGGAGATCCATGAGCACCACATCGACCGTCGTGGCCGCCACGACGCCAATCGCCTCGGCACCAGTGGCCGCTTCGCCGACTACCGAGAATCCGGGCTCGGATGACAACAGGGTGACCATGCCCTTCCGGAACAGCGGGTGGTCGTCGGCCACCACGATCCGCACGGTGGAGTCCATCACATGACAGCCCGGTCTGGCAATGGAATGGTCACCACGATGCGCGTTCCCTTGCCTTCACTTGGCCCCAACTCGTACGTGCCTCCCAACTCCTCGGTCCGCTCGCGCATCGAATGGAATCCGACCCCAACCCGTGCGTCGGGCGCGATGCCCTCCCCGTCATCAGTGATCACCAGGCGCACGGAGGTGCCCACCTCAAGCACAACGGTGGCGGTTCGCGCGGCGGCGTGCCGGCTGATATTGGTGAGGGCCTCTTCGGTAATGCGGTAAATCGCCACCTCGACGGCGGCGGGAAGAGTGCGGTCGTCGCCGGTGGAAACCAGTTCCGTTGAAAAGCCGTCGCCCTTGCTCTCGAATGCCAGGAGCCGGCTCCGTAAGGCGGTGATCAGCCCAAACTCGTCGAGTGCCGGTGGCCGCAGGCCATGGACTAACCGGCGAATATCGGCAATCCCCGAGCGCAATTCTGCCTGAAGGTGATCCAGTTCCACTTCGGCTCGATCCGGTTCGAACCGAACCAGACGCTTGATCGCCCCGGTCTGGATCGTGAGGCCGGCCAACTGTGCTCCAAGCCCATCGTGCAGGTCGCGCCGCAACCGGCGGCGCTCCTCTTCGCGGGCGGTCACCAGCCGTTCCCTGGCCAATTGTAGGTCTCCTGACACGCGCAGCGCATACGCAGCGACGGCGGTCTGGCGGGCCACGCTCTCCAGCACCGCTCGGTCGGCACGGGAGAATCCCTCGCCTGGAGTGCGAGGCGTGACCCGCAGCTCACCGATCCGCTCGTGCTGGTAGACCATGGGGATACCAACCTGCTCCGGTCCCGGAACACCGGATTCCGCAACCACCGCGGTCATGCCGACACCCCCCATGGCGATTGCCGCATGTGGCAAGCGAAGCAGGTCCATGACTGTCCGCGTGACTTCACCAAGTACTTCGGCGGGCGCGATCGCCGCTTCCAGCCGCACGCCGAGGCGGGTCAGGATGTCCCCCGGGTCGTCGCGCGCACCAAACAACCGATGGTTGAGCGCCTGGTGCAGCCATTCGCGCAGCGGGTGTACCAGGAGCGCCACGGATATCGCCACGATAAGGGACGAAACCCAAGGGTCCGGGCTGTCGGAGGCCATGCGCCGCGCGCCCAAATCGACCAGGTTGACCACAGTCACATAGGCAATCGCGATCAGCGCCATCAGCACGCCGTAGAGCAGGGAGCGCTGGATCACGATGTCGATGTCGTACAGGCGCAATCTGAGGATGGAGATACCAACCACGATCGCGATTGCATTGAGTGCCAGCCCCCAGATCGAGCTCACCAGCCAGAACATGTTCTCAGGAATATGCCGGGCGTACCATTCCGTCACGACCTCCAGAATCGTATAAACGACGATGACGATGGCGGCGTCCCAAGCGATCCAGCGGAGCTGCACCCGCTCCACGCCGGTCGCCTGGCGCAGGCGGAGGATCATTGAAACCACTGCCGGGATGCCCATTGCAAAGAGCAGGTCGAACCCTTTGACGCGGTTCGAGAGGTCAGTGATCGTGCCCGGGATATACCAGGGATTCGCGATATCACCATGGATACCGAACATCACCAGCTCGTTGCCGAAACCAATATTCCAGATTGCTAGGAACGCGCCCGACAGGCCAACCAACCGTGCAGCCTGCCACCACGGCGCCGCCAGCCGGCCAGTCGGGAAGATCAATGGCAATTCGACGATGAGCAAGTATATTGGGACCGGATAGAAGCAACCCAGCTGGACCAGGTACCGGGACGCCGGGATCTCCCAATCCGGGTACATCAGCCCGGTCACCCCAAAGTAGGAGAATGCCTGCGCCGTGACCATGGTGAACCCCGCCAGGCTCATCGCCCACCCAACCCGATGGCCGGGGTACTTCTGCAGGATTAGGAGCCCGGTGACCGCGCTGCACGTGAAGAGCGGTCCCCAGACAAGGGGTTCTACGAGATCAGTCGTGAATCCCTCCCGAATGGCGAGGCAGGCAACCAGCGTCAGCATCCCGAAACTGAGGACCAGGCAGACGCCGGACATGATCCATGCCGGCAGAATCCGGTTGGAACGAACGGGGATAACGCGAATCATGTCCCGGAACGAGGATTGGGGAAGCGCGTCGAGAGGCACAATCACCGAGGGCCAGGACTCGTTGCCAGATGAAACCGAGGGGGCGGCCGTCGACGCCATGGGTGAAAACCGATCCAGCGCCCTGGGGCACAGCGATCAAATCTGGCAGCGACACGAACGGGGACCCGGATACCCGCAGTGTACTCTCGACTGAAGCGGCGCGGCAGGTACCGCTCCAGTCTTGCGGAGAACCGGTTCGTCAGGCCACGTCGAAGGTCACGATCATGCCCATGAAGGCGTGGGGTGGGCCGCTGAAGTCGGTCGACTCGGTGCACATCGCCGCATGACGCCCCGGCTCCAGGTCAAGGTAGAAGTGGTTGACCGCCCCTAGCGAAAGCGTTTGCGTGCTCATCAATCCCCCAGACGTGCCATCATCCGAGGATTGCTCCTCGGACGAAAACGATTCGAGGATGTCGTCTGCCGTGGTCCCCTCCGGTGTGCTGAATATGTGGATGTTGTGGGCCATCTCGCCCGCATTGGTCAGCTGCCAGAGCTGGCGTCCGGCGGGAACGGCACCCTCAAGTCCGTTGTAGGTCATGCTGTCGAGTGCCGTGACGGCGACCGTCGCCGGAATCGAGACCGCCTCGACGCTCTCGCCAGTCGCGAGGAACGTCGTCCCCTGCCCGGTGGCGAAATCAATCACACCATACGTACCGGGGAGCAGCGTTACAAAACCCTCCGCCGTGGTTCCGTAGCGGTAATCGGTACGCACCCCGCCCGGGAAGTGCGTCGTGCGCAGCCACTCGGGAACCTCCGGTTCCGGTTGCGAAACGGCGGCAAGGATCTGGCCGATCGCGTCCGGCTGATCATCCGGGATGCGGAAGAGGATGCTGCCGAAGTCTTCATAGGGCACGGCCGTGAGCATGCGCACCGTACCGGCCGCCACCTCCGTCGTGGCAACGATCTCATCGCTGCCGAACGCGATGCCGAGCACTGGCACGTCGATTCCGTCGTCCGTGGGTTCGGGAAGTTCCGCGACTGGAATCGGCTCGACGTCTGGACTAGCCTCCTGCGTCTTCGCCAGCACCGGCAGACTCGTCGTGCCGAGGAGCGCAACCCCGGTGGCGACAAGCAGTTCGCGTCGATTGATCGAACCGGTCTTCTCCATGTTCCTGTCTCCTTGTGGCTTGCCCATGGGACCCTCGCCCGGGCCTCCTGAAGCCATGATGCGGAGAACCGATTCCCATGTGGAAGTGAAGATGTTCCCGATTCAGCCGGGAATGTGTTTCCCGGCTGGCCGAGGAACCAGAGCCCATATCACAAAGGTGGCATGGGAGATGGATCGCGGACGACCTAGCCACGATGACGCCACAGGCGTTGGCATCGGTAGCGCGGATGCGATCAAGACTTTCCCCGATCGCCGTCGTCAGCGCCGCGGAGTCCCGGCCGGCGTGGGGCGCAGATGCGTCTTGGGCTTGGCGAAGGCCAGTTCGATCGGATTGAAGTCCGGCAAGGAGGCGGGCAGCAAGTGGAGCGGACACCCAGCGGCTTCGATCGCCGCCCGCGCCGCCGAGATGCGATTGACATTCAGGCTGTCGAGCACGATCGTCGTACCCCAGGCAAGGGCGTCGACCGGGGAGCGCTTGGCGAGAAGAGCGGTTCGGGTTTTTACTCCTATCCCGAGCCCGCTTTCCGCCGATCGGATTGGCCACGCCTGACGCCACGCCTGACACCGCGCCTTTCGCCGCTCACCTCAGATGACACACCTGCCTGAGCTGACCGCTGTCTGTGCAGCAGAATCCGCTGACGCCGGAAGTCCTGGTACGTCGCGTTGACGAACGCCCCGAACAGCATGAAGTGAGCGAGCAGGTAAAACCACGCCAGCAGCAGCGGAAGCAGTGCGAAGATCGACCCGGCGCCATTCAGGTCGCGCGTGATCCGGAAGTACAGGGGGAAAACCTGCACGAGCATGACGAATAGCGTCGACGTCACCAACGCTCCGGGAAGCACATCTTCCACCCGTTGCCGCGCGTTCGGCACGACTCGGAACAACATGCCGAACAGCAGCATCGCCGTCAGCACGGCGACCACGTAAGAAAGCACCTGATAGGCGCCACTCACGAAGACTGAACGCTGCAGGCTGAACGGCAGGTCGTTTTGCGACACGCCAAGGAAAGCGGATGGCAACGCCGCAGCGATCACCGCAACCAGGAACAGGACAGCAAACGCGACGACGACCAGGAATCCGCGGAGCCGCTGCTGGACCGGAGGTGGATCAGCTACACCGTAGACAGCGTTCATGGTCCGGCCAAGGCAGGCGAAGAATGTCGATCCTACCCAGACGAATCCGACGAATGATGCCAGACCGAAGATACCGCTGCGGCCCCGGGCGCTGAGGATCGCGTCGACGGACTCATCGCTCAACCCGGCGGGAAGAAGCCAGAGCGTGGTCGGCACCGCCTTCTGGTACAACTCCTCCGATCGGAGCAGCACACCGGCGATGGTGATCATCAGAAGGATCGTCGGAACGATCGCCATCATCGCATTGAACGCGAGCGCTGCCGCAAGATCACCGGCATTGACCCGGCGATAACCATCGACCATCCACAGGGCGATTTTCCGAAGGATCCTTCGGCGGCTGCCAAGCCGGCTCGCTATCCGCTGGATGCCCGACACATCGCGGCGCAACCGATCGAGCCAGCCCCGGGTTCTCGCCGCCCGAGCGGCACGTTGGCCACGCATTCGTTCTTCAACGGGTGTGGATGGGCTGGGTACTGAGGGTCTGGACATGCGCATGTCGAACCTCGAGCGGATCGATGGGACGAGGGCTACAGTGTACGGGCAACCAGCCGGGAGATCGCGCCAAGTGTCTCGGCCACTCCGTTGCCCCGGATCGCGATCGCCGGAAAGGCGAGCCACGACGAGGGATTGAGCGCTTCGTCGAGCGCTTCGTGCGTCAGCGCGCCCGCAACATCGATCTTGTTGTACTGGAGGACGAGCGGGAGATCATCGATCGTCCGCTGGTAATGCGTGAGGTGGCCCTCCAGCTCGATCATGCTGGAGCGGTTTGCGTCGAGCCGTTCCCCGTCCGCATCAGCGACGAAGACGATCCCGTCCGCGCCACCGAGGATCGCGCGGCGGGTCCGGACATAGAGCTCCTGACCCGGGACGGAATAGAGATGGAACCGGACCGCCCAGCCACCGAGAGTGACCTCCTCGATCGGGACGAAGTCGAAGAAGAGCGTCCGCTCGTCCTCGGTCGCGATCGATTGCATCGCTCCCTTGAGCTCATCCGGCAAGCGGCCGTGGATATTCAGGAGATTCGTCGTCTTGCCACTGAGCCCGGGCCCGTAGTAGACGATCTTGGCGTGGATCTCCCGCTTGCGGACATCGATCAGCGCCACGGTCGCGTCCCGATCAGCACGAGACCCCCTGCACGGCGGATTCGTCGCTCGTCATCCTCGGCACGATTTCGCCGATCGGCACTGACCCGGGAAGCTGGTCCAGGATCGCATCGCGATCGGTGACGCGAACGATCAGCGTGAAGCCGATCCCCATGTTGAACACCCGATGCCGTTCCGCCTCCGATACGCCGCCACGCTCGATGAGATGCCGGAAGATGGGTGGCACTATCCAGGTCTCTGGATCGAGACGGGCGATGCACCCCTCCGGCAATGTTCGCGGCAGATTGTCGATCAGGCCGCCACCGGTGATGTGCGCCATCCCCTGCACCAACCGCTGCTCCAGAAGTGGAGCGATCTCGCGAGCGTAGGAGCGATGTCCGGCCATCAGCGCCTTCCCGATCGTCTCGTCACTCCCGGCCAGGGATTGAGACAGGATGCCGGCGTCGCGACCGGGATCACTGCCCAGGCCGAGAATCCGGCGTGCCAGGCTGTACCCGTTGGTGTGCAGCCCGGTGCTGGGCAACCCGATCACGACATCGCCAGGAACGATCGACGAGCCATCGACGATCGCCTGGGGTGAAACGGTACCGACGATGAACCCCGCCAGGTCGTACTCGCCTGGCGCGTACATGTCCGGCATCTCGGCGGTCTCGCCACCCAGGAGAGCCATGTCGTTGGCATGGCAGGCATCCGCGATCCCGCCAACAACGGCCTCGACGACATCCGGGTCAAGGGAGCCGGTCGCGAAGTAGTCGAGGAAGAAGAGCGGCTTCGCGCCAAGGGCGACGATATCGTTGACACAGTGATTGACGATATCCCTGCCGACGGCGGTGTGTCCTTCGCCGCCGAGCACGAACGCGATCTTCAGCTTCGTGCCGACGCCGTCGGCGCTTGCGACGAGGATTTGATCGGAACCGGCCGGAACCCGGTACGTCCCGCCGAAATGCCCGATCGGTCCCGCCTGCGAACGGAGCGTCGATTGGGCACGTTGCTTGACCCGCTCGATCGCCTGCATCTTCGCGTCGATATCGACGCCGGCGTCCTTGTAGCTGATGGACTTCGCTGCCGGCGAATCCTGTGCCATGGAGCATTCCTGAAATGATCGTCAGCGGAAACCTGGGATGGCCTCCGCTGACGTGTGTCAACCCGCTGGTCGATCCGCTGATACGGGAGAACCCGGGGAGTCTCAGGCGGCCGGATGCGCCGCTTCCTCCAGCTCCGTCTCGACATCGGCCTCGATTGCCGGTTCTTCCGGGCGAGCGAGAGCCACGATAAACGGCTCGAACCGCCCGATGTCACCTTCGGGGAGCCATCCGGTCAACGTCGTGCCCAGCTCGTCGAACGAGCGTTCAGCGACGCGCCCCAGCGAATGAAACCGTTCGACCAGGTCCGATCGGTCGAATGGCACCTTGAGCTCGACCTCGACGAAGTGGTGCTCGTGCTCCAGCACGGCTTCGATCCGGTTCAGGAGATCGTCGAGATGCAATCCCTTCTGCGCGGAGATCGGCACGGCATCTGGCGGAGCCCCGATCGCGGCGGCATGCTCGGCCGTGTGCTGCCGCTGATCGACCGACAATCGATCGATCTTGTTGAGGGCGTAGATCACCGGCCGGCCATCCGCACCGATCTCCTCGAGCGTCAGGTTGACAGTCTTGATCTGCTCGGGGGCGTTGGGATGCGTCGCGTCGACGACATGAACCAGCACCGTCGCCTCGCTGATCTCCTCAAGCGTCGCCCGGAAGGCCGCGATCAATTGCGTTGGGAGATTGTTGATGAACCCCACCGTGTCGGTCAGCAGCACTTCCCGTCCGCTCGGCAGCGTGATCCGGCGGGTCGTCGGATCGAGCGTCGCGAACAGCTTGTCCTCCGCGAGAACACCGGCACCGGTGATCTTGTTGAGCAGGGTGCTCTTGCCCGCATTGGTGTACCCGACGAGCGACACGACCGAGATCGGCGTCGACCGGCGCCGGTTGCGGTAGAGTTCACGACTGCGATGGACCTGATCGAGCTGTTCCTTGATGAAGGTGATGCGTTTCTGCGCCTCCCGCCGGTCAGCTTCGAGCTGGGTCTCGCCCGGTCCCCGGAGCCCAACGCCGCCGACGCCCTGTCGCGAAAGGTGGGTCCACATCCGGGTCAGGCGCGGCAACCGGTATTGCAGCTGCGCCAGCTCGACCTGGAGCCGGCCTTCATGGGTCTGGGCGCGGCGTGCGAAGACATCCAAGATGAGCGCCGTCCGGTCGACCACCATGACGTCGAGGTCGCGTTCGAGGTTTCGCTGCTGCGCCGGCGTGAGCTCGCCATCGATCATGACCAGGTCGTAATCCAGTTCTTCCCGGAGCGCCTTGACCTCCTCGAGCTTGCCCTTGCCCACGTACGTTGCGGGATGCGGATGCGCGAGCTTCTGGGTCACCGATCCGACGACCTCGACGTCGACTGATTCGGCGAGCCTGGCCAGCTCATCGAGCGAGTCGGCGGCTTCCCATGTCTGTCCTGGTTGTTCGACCGAGACAAGCAGTGCCTGTTCCGGCTCGGCGTTGGTTGCGATGGATCGTGGTTCTGATTGGGCTGGTATAAGACGTTCCTTTCTGAAATTGCGTCCATGATCCGCGGAACTCGCGCCGTGGCGCTCCGTCCGGAGTACGCGTCCCCTTCATTCCCGAATCTTCTGGAGGGATGCCGCGCGGCGACATGGGCGCCGCAATGCCGGTTTTCGCTCGCTTAAGCGTATCTGTCGATCCAGATATAACGCATGGACACCACCATGTCATTCCTCCCATACGAGCGTAATGCGTGTCGCACATATCAATCCAGCCATGGATTCACGCCGCTCGGTTCCAACCACCACTCACGTACCAGACCGCCCCGGCCATTCACGAACCCCCAATTCCGCCCCGAAGGTCTATCGGTCCCGAGCTACTCCGGGTCCCGGAGGTTTCGCCGGGAGGTACGCGGCATTACCGGCGACGCATGTTCACCTGGCGGAGCATCACAATCATACCGGATCATTCACGTCTGGTCTGCCATGCCCGGATAAGGAGGGAAATTCCGGACGACCACCACGGTCACCAATCCGGCACCGATCAGCAGGAAGCTCAACCAATAGGCCGCCGGCAGGGGCCCGATGTAGAGGCTGTCGGTCCGGATGCGCTCGATCAGGAGCCTGATGATGCCGTAGTTGATGAGGTACAGGGCCAGCACATCACCGTTTCTCAGGGTCCGCATGGACGGTAACCGGAGCACCAACCAGGACAGTAACGCCGCGTTCAGCAGATCGAGAACCGACTCGTAGAGGAACGCGGGATGGAACGTCGCCACATGCTCGTATCCCTCGGGGCGGCGCGAGGGGTCGATCGTCACCGCCCACGGCAGGTGGGTCGGCGTGCCGAATGCCTCCTGGTTGGCCCAGTTTCCCCATCGTCCGATCGCCTGCCCGAGTGCAAGCCCCGGCATGATGATGTCCGCCCAGGCGAAGAACGGCTGCCCACGCAGATGGCAGAACACGATGACGGTCACGACCCCGACGATCAACGCGCCGTGGATCGACAAACCGCCGGACCGGATGTTCAGGGCAGCCCCGGGATTGTCCCGAAACTGGTCCCACTCGAGGAGAACGTAGTACAGCCGTGCCCCGGCGATCGAGAGGAAGACGACCCACGGTGCGATGTCGAGAAGAAAATCGGCATCAAGGCCGCGGCGTCCCGCCAGCCAGGAACTGAGACCGATCGCACAGAGGATCCCCGTCAGGATGAACAGGGCGTACCAGCGCACATCGACCGGGCCAAGCGAGAACGCGGAAGGATCGCCAAGCGTGGGCATCAGCTAGCACCGACCCACGCGTCGCTACCGGGAGAACATTGGCGGGGCACCACCGTGGGCGCTGCCCCAGGCCGTACCCTCACGTCCGCGCCGCCAAGAGCGCCTCGATCGCCTTGACCGTCGGCAGGGCGGCTATGGCGCCAGGTTGCGTGGTCGTCAGCGCCCCGGCCGCCATCGCGAACGCCACATCACCATCATCCGGATTTAGCCAGCCCCGCGAGATCAAGCGTGCGATCAGGGCTGCCGTAAAGGCATCTCCCGCGCCGGTCGGGTCGACCGCCCGCACCGGAAAGACCGGGACTCGGCGCACGGTATCGGTCACCGCGTCATGGATCACGACGCCGCGTTCCCCGTCCGTGATCACGTTCAGCCGGGATGGCCGCTTTCGCAATTGCTCGATCGCATCGTCATGCGACGCTGAGCCCCAGAGCTCCTTCGCGTCATCCAGGCTCATCTTTACGACGGTTGCGGCCGCCAGCATCGGCTCGCACGCGGCCAGCAACATCAATTGATCCGGCCACAACGAGGGCCGCACGTTGACATCGACGACGACCGGAACGTGATGCACCGATGCAATCGCCAACGCTCGCTCGATCGCTTGTCGGGACGGGGACGCCGCCAGAGCGACCGACCCGGTCACGATCGCCGTGGCGCCGGGGATCCCGGCACGCTCGACATCTTCCGGGGAGAGCAACCGGTCCGCCAGCCGCATGATCCGGAACGCGCCATCACCGCGTTCGTCGCGCCAGGCCATTGCGAGGGAAGTTTCGGCATCGGACGCGACGCGAAGCGATTCGCCGCTCACGCCTTCCCCGTCCAGCAGCTTCCGGATGCGTGCACCAAAAGGATCCGCGCCAACGACCCCGCAGAATGCGGACGGCACTCCGAGCCGGGCGAGCGCCACGGCGACGTTCATCGGCGCTCCACCCTCCCGGATCGCGAACCGATCCGCGGAGACCAGATCGCCGTCACCCTCGACGATAAGATCAATCAGGCATTCGCCAATGCTGACAACGGGACCAGACACCAGATCCTAGCTCGCCCACGCTTCGGATTGGGCCGCTATCGGGACATCGCGACGAACCTCGACGACATCGCGGAGGCTTTCGAGGCGATGCATCATCCGGCTGAGCTGGCCGACACTCTCGACCTCGACCGTCAGAAGCAGCGTGACGCTGCGATCGTCGTGCGTCTGCGTCAGGACCGAGATGATGTTTACCCGCTCGTCGGAGAGCATCGTGCTCACGTCCCTGAGCAGACCAACCCGGTCGAGGGCGGTGACACGAACCGGAACGGGATGCGTCTCGTGCGCCTCGGCCCCCCATGACACGGATACCAAACGCTCGGGATCCGGCAGATTGGCGACATTCGGACATTCGCGCTGGTGGTAGACGACGCCCCGCCCCCGCGTCGTGTACCCAACGATCGGGTCGCCCGGGACGGGGCGGCAGCAATTGGCCTGGATCGTAAGCAGGTTTCCGGCGCCCATAACCTCGACCCGGGCCGGTGTCGTCGGAGCCTTGACGGCCGGCGATACCGGGAAAACGTCCTTGGGGGTCTCGTCGAGCTTGCCGGCGATGTGCTGTGCCGAGACGGCACCATATCCGATCGCGGCCAGGAAATCGTCCAGCTTCGTGTAGCGCGGGAAGCGCTGCAGCACATCGTCGAGCTTGATCGCGAGTCCAAGCCGGCGGAGCTCGCGTTCGAGGGTTTCCTTGCCCTGCGCGATGTTCTCGTCGCGCTCCTGGCGACGGAACCATTGCCGGATCTTCTCCCGGGCTGACGCCGTTTTCACGTATCCGGCACTTGCCTGCAGCCAGTCACGACGGGGACCGCTGACCGTCTTGCTCGTCCGGACCTTGACGACCTGCCCGTTCTGGAGCTTGTAGTCCAGCGGGACCATCTGCCCGTTGACGGTCGCGCCGACGCAGTGGTGACCGACCTGGGTGTGGATTCGATAGGCGAAGTCAACGGGCGTCGCGCCGTTCGGCAGCTCGATGATGTCACCCGCCGGGGTAAAGCAATAGACCATGTCCTGGAACACGTCGGACTTGAGCGATTCGACGAATTCCTCGGCGTCCGCGACCTCGTCGCGCCAGTCCATGAGCTGCCGCAGCCAGGTGATCTTGGCTTCCAGGCGCTGGTCGGACTTGCCGCCTTCCTTGTATCGCCAGTGAGCGGCGATCCCGTATTCCGCGACCTGGTGCATCTCCCGTGTGCGAATCTGGATCTCGAGCGCGTGCGCATCCGGCCCGATCACCGCCGTGTGCAGGCTCTGGTACATGCTTTCCTTCGGCGTCGCGATGTAGTCATCGATCTCACCAGGAATCGGATGCCAGCGGCTGTGGACGATGCCAAGCACGCTGTAACATTCCTGGACCGATTCGACGACGATCCGGATGCCGATGACATCATGGATCTCCTCGAACGGGCGGCCCTTCCGGTTCATCTTGCGATGGATCGAATAGACGTGCTTCTTGCGCCCGTTCATCTCGGCCCGGATGCCGGCGACCTTGAGCAGCGCCGTAAGCTCCTGTTTAACCTGCTCGATGTAGGCGGCACTGTCCTTCCCGCGCTGGGCCAGGTCCTCGGTGATCTCCGCGTACTGATCTGGCTGGAGGTACCGAAAGGCCAGGTCCTCGAGCTCGGACTTCACCCCCCAGATGCCCAGCCGGTTCGCCAGCGGAGCATAGATCTCCATGGTCTGCTGGGCGATACGAACCTGCTTGTGCCGTGGCATCGCATCGAGCGTCCGCATGTTGTGAAGGCGATCGGCGAGCTTGATCAGCACGACTCCGATGTCATCGACCATCGCCAGGAACATCTTGCGCAAGCTTTCCGCCTGCTGTTCCTTCTCACGCGCGGCCAGCTCGCGACCGTCGATCGCTTCAGCGGCCCAGCGAATCTGACCGAGCTTGGTGACGCCATCGACGAGCCTGGCAACGCGTTCGCCGAACTGCTCTTCGATGTGCCCAAATGTGACGTCGGTGTCCTCGATCACATCGTGGAGCAGGCCGCCAATCAGCGTGTCCGCATCAAGCTGCATCCTGGCGAGGATGGCCGTGACCTCGATCGGATGGATCACGTATGGCTCGCCGGACTTGCGCCGCATGCTGCAGTGGGCGCTGAACGCGAGGCGAACCGCCCTGGCGATCTGGTCCAGGCTGGCCGCCGATACCTGCGGGCTCAACGCCTCGTCTAGATGCCCGATCGCCTCGGCGACATTCGGCTCCCAGTCCGCGAGCGCAGGCAAGGCCCTGCCTTCGATGGCGTCGTTCGATGACGTTTCCGGAAGAGCGAGCAGCTCCACCAGCGAGGTACGCTGAGGAATCGTCTTGAGCGTCATGGAAGGCGTTGCTCCACTCCTGTCGTTGCACGTCGGGGAGGCGTGCCTGACCAGGACCGTGATGAATGATGAGGGCTAGCGCGGGAAGCCAAGTCAGCCATTGGCATCGTTGCTGTCGCTAGTGTAGGCAGGAGCGAAATCGCCCGTCAACAGGCGGAGCATGACAATCTCGTCAACGGATTGGAGCAGAGCCCCTGCTAGGTACGGTATCCACGTCTCCCCTGCCCCGGGAAGATAAGCGTTATGTCTAACGCTCTTGTCTGAGTATACGTCGACTGTCTACAGTTTGGATCACTTCCGAAGCACTTGTGCCAGGTGTGGAAGGCAAACCACCGTGTCCTGGCCATGGGGTTGTTCTCCTGTTCCCGATGGCGGTGTATCCGCCGGGAGCGGCGTTCCTGCCAGCCTTGCTACGAAGAGCATGTGCGCATGGATGGGCACCATCCAGAGACGCCAATCGTCCGATCGACCAGCATCAGGCTGCCGATGACGACGCCCCCCAGCAGCCGGTGCATCGAGAAACGCACCTTCAGGATCGAGAGCCGATCCATACAACCGTTGTCCCGCCTGCCTCATCCAACCCGTCACGCATCCGATTCAGGTCACGTCACGCGCTTGCAGTGTTCCCTGTCGTCGTCTCCCGCTCCGAGCCAGCCCCGCCTCGAACCAGCAGGATGGGGCCGGCCGCCTCGCGGACGAGCTTCTCGGCAACGCTTCCGATCACCCATCGTCGATAGCCACCGCGGCCATGCGTGGTCATCACCACTACATCGGTTGGCTGGACCATCCACAATAAGACAAAGGCGGGCGTCCCCTTGAGCAGTTCCACGTCCGCCGGGAGCCCGGCATCTCGAAGACCGCTGGCCTGATCTTCGAGATAGTCCGCCGCCCGACCCTCCGTTTCGAGGCGCGCCTGCTCATACGCATCATCCTGCTGGGATGGGCCCGCCCCTGCCACGGCACCATGTCCTCGAACCGTTGCCAGAACGTCGTCGGCGCTGACGGCACGGACGAGGTGAATGGGGAGGCCCAGGGTCCCCGCCAGCTTTTCAGCCTCCGGCAGCGCCTGCTCCGCCAACTCCGAGCCATCGAGCGGCACGACGACCCTGCTTGGCGTCACCGGACCGTCGTCACTTGTGCCACGCCGGATCAACATCGTCGGCGTGGTGCCATGCCGCGCCACGCGGTCCGCGGTGCTGCCGAAGATCAGCCGCCCCGCCGCTCCGCGGCCATGAGTCGACATGACCACGAGATCGGCATCCGCCGCCGACGCGATGATCTCCTCCGCCGCGTCACCGGATCGAACCTCGACCTCAACAGCCAGCCCCTCGTTCCGAAGGCGCTCCGCCACGACCTCGAGCTCACCGCGGACCCGCTCGGTGAAGCGTTCTTTCCAGCCAGGTTCGACTCCGCTCACCGAAGGTGGGATCAGCAGCGGATCATTCGACTCGAC
>CADCWI010000105.1 GCA_902806355.1 uncultured Thermomicrobiales bacterium
CGGCGGCACGGCGCCAGGAGAAGTGCTTACTCCTTGCCAGCCCTCGTGCCGCCATCGCCCTCGACAGTTCCCGGGAAGCGAGGATGTCATGGAGTGCCGAACCGAGGTGATCGGCATCGGTAGGGTCGAATACCTTAGCCCCGTCACCAGCAATCTCCGGCAGGCATGACGCAGTGGATACCAGGACGGGTACCCCGCTGGACATCGCCTCTACCACGGGAAGACCGAACCCTTCGTACAGTGACGGCTGGACATAAGCGGCAGCACCGGCGTAGAGCGCCGGGAGATCGTCATCGCTCACGTAATCAAGGATCCTGAGGCGATTTCCAAGATCGAGGGCCCCCAGGCGATCGAGCACCTGGTCCGCGAGCCAGCCTCGTTTGCCAGCGATCACCAGCGTGCATTCTGTGCCCCTGTCGCGCAACGCCATCATTGCCTCACCGAGGAACTCGAAGTTCTTCCGAGGCTGGATGGTTCCGACCGACAGGATGTATGGGGCGCTTAGCTGAAGTCTCGTACGGAGATCCCGGGTCCTTGACGGGATGATCGCTCCGAATCGTTCCGACACCCCGTGATGGATGACGCTGATCTTCTGGTCGTCGATGCCGTATGCCTCGACCAGGTCGGATTTGGTCGTGCCGGACGGGACGATGATGTGACGGGCGGCGTGCGCGCTCCAGCGAGTGGACAGATCCAGCATGCGGCGTTGACCGTTCGGATGCATTTCAGGGTACCGAAGGTAGCCAAGGTCGTGGATGGTTACGACGGATCGGGGATGGATGATCGGCACGACATGGGATGGCACGAAAAGCAAGTCCGGCCGTCGGCGAACCGTCTCGAGCGAGAGCCGACCATGTGTCCACAACCTGGGAGCCGGGATCGGCCGAGTTTCCACTCGGGTTGACCAATCAAGAGTCGTCCGGGACGAGGTGGTCTCGTTCAGGTAGAGCCGCCATCGGAGCGGAACGTCGAGCTGGAGCAGTTGCTTGACTATCTCGCGCGAGTAGTTCTCGGTGCCGGTGCTTTGCTGACAGCTGAGCCGGCTGCCATCTATGCCGATCACCGGAAGAATGGAGGTCATCCGGGCATCGGTCAGGATGTGGTCGCGCTGGGAACCAGCGCGAACATGAAGTCTCCCCGGCAGGCAACATCTCCGTTGACCGTCGCCGTGCCGTTCCCCGAACCGATGTTCCTCCTGATCTGTCCCAGCTCAACCTCCAGGCGAAGTGTGTCACCCGGTTTGACCTGGCGCTTGAAGCGCACCTTCTCGATGCCCGCGAACAGTGCGAGCTGGCCTTCATGGTTGGGGTGACTCAACATCGCTACCGCGCCGACCTGAGCGATCGCCTCGACGATCAGGACGCCGGGCATCACCGGGTAGTCAGGGAAGTGGCCCTGAAAGAACGGCTCGTTGGCCGTCACGTTCTTGATCCCGACCGCTCGTTCGCCCGGATCCAGCTCCACGATCGTATCAATCAGCAGAAACGGATAGCGGTGCGGGATGATCTTCCGGATCGCCGGGGAATCAAGCGGCAGGTTGAACGTCATGGCATTATCCAGTGGGCGGGAGATTGCCCAGGCGGCGGAAACGAACAGGTGGATGAACGGGAACTGGCAACAGGTTCGGACAGTCCCGAGTCTACGGAGCGGAGCGGAGTCGTGTCAACGCACCACGAAAGCGAGATTCCCGGAGCGAGTGGGCGGATGGAACGGATCGCAATCCTCGGCGCCGGCGCCTGGGGGACGACCCTCGCGCTTGTCGCCCACAGGGCCGGCCGCAGGGTAACGCTTCTCGCCCGCAATCCCGTGCTGGCCTCGCATCTCCTGGCGCACCGCACTCATCCTACATCACTGCCCGGAATCACCGTTCCGGCAGCGATCGAGGTGAGCTGCGATTCCGTCGCGGCAATGGAGGCATCGGACGCGGTGATCGTCGCTGTGCCCACCCAATCGCTGCGGGAAGCAATGCGGCCGTTCGCGGCCCAGGTACGGGGCAAACCCGTCGTGAGCGCGGCGAAGGGCCTGGAGCGCGGGACATTGCGACGTCCCACACAGGTGCTCGCCGACGTTCTCGGGGACGATCACACAGGCTTGCTGTGCGCACTGTCCGGCCCGAATCTGGCTTCGGAAGTGGCACTGGGAAAGCCGACGACCACGGTAATCGCCGCTGAGGTGATCGAAGTCGCGACGGCCCTTCAGTATGCCCTGACGTCCTCGGCGTTCCGGGTCTATGTGTCCCATGACGTGATCGGCGCCGAGATGGGAGGCGCACTCAAAAACGTAATCGCGATCGGGGCAGGCATCGGCGACGGGATGGCGGCCGGAGACAATGCCAAGGCGGCATTCCTGACCAGGGGCAT
>CADCWI010000106.1 GCA_902806355.1 uncultured Thermomicrobiales bacterium
CGCCCAGACGTTCGGCCACGCGGGCGCTGCGCGTACCGACCGCCAACGCGAACAAAGCAATCAGCAGGTAGGTCGGGTAATCCCACGAGTTCATCGCGTAGAGAGCACCGGTGATCCAGCCAGCCAGCACGAGCATCGACCAATGCGCGGCGAAGAACGATTGATTGTCCTTTCGCTTGGACGTCGCGAGCAGCCAGGCACACGCCAGCGCGGTCAAGGTGTACGGCAAGGCGAGGACATGCGGATGCAGGTCCGCCAGCGTGAAACTGAACGCGGGCAGCTCCGTAATCGCTCCGTACCCGTTGTCCCGGTCGATGATTCGGGTCGAGAGCCAGGCAAAATCGAAGAAAAACGTGTCCCACACTACTGGAGGATCTTGCAGGATCCGGACAACGCTCCACGGATTGCCAGCCAGCCCGACAAAGACGACCGCCAGGATGCCGCCGATCCTCGCGATCCGGTCCGGGAACCAGTGGCCGATCATGTTCCCGGCGACGCCCGCGGCGGTGACCACTGTCATCGCGAACACGCTCGACAACGCGAGGTTGTACGCGATCGCGGGGGTCGTGTCGACGAGCCCGGCGAGCCCGGCCCAGACGACAAAGCCGACGTAGTAGTAATTGATCGTTTCGCCGGCGAGCCACGCATCCGCGGGAGGCATCTGCTCGGCGCGCATCGTCGACGAGAGCATCATCAGGTCGGAGAGCTTTTCCTGGTTCATGAGTTGCGGGCCGTAGCCGTGAAACCAGGTGAAGGCGGCGAAGGCGATCAGGAAGCCCGTTTCCGCGATCAGCAGGTGACGGATCGCGGTGCCGTCCAGCGCGCCGGACCGGATGCCCCCCATCCAGCTCAGCGCTCCACCGATCGCGATCGTGGCCCACAGGGTGACCGGCGCGAAAGGGATCAGGCTGGACTCGATTCCCGCGCCGTACCATGCCGGCCAAACAAGGACCAGTGCCGAGAGCGGTCGGGTCAAGCTCGCCCCACGGTCGGCAAAACCGCGGAAGAGCGCCAGGACGGCTGGCGCGAAGGCAAGGCTCACCAGCGTGGAAACCAGGTACCAGGGGATGATCTCGTCTAGCGATGTCACTGGGCGGACCCTGAAGATGCTGCGCTCGATGTGAGATCGAGCGGGCAGGTGACGAACACCGGGTGCCTGATGCGCCGCATTGAAGACGCCCGGGATTCGGAAGGATCGGTGGCCATTGCCGTGGGCGATGACCAGGGACAATCCTACAGCGATTGAGAATGGCCACGCCCTGTGACGACCCCAGGAGGACGGTGCTGACGGAGATTCGGCAGAGAAGGCGTCAGCATGGAGCAGGTGCGGCTCATCGCTCCGATCCGAGTATAAATTTTGCGGGCCCGACACAAGGTCGAACCACATGTCTCGCCCCTGTACCTCCTGCGGACTTCGGGTGAAGGGTTTTGTCGATGGTAAACGGCCTATCGGCGGAGCGCCGCGGGCGGATCCCTCCCGGTGCGGCTGCTGGGACAGGCGCCCGAATCGACGACATTCGTTCAGGTTCGGGGTGCGTGATGGTCGATTCCGGATCGCCCTTGCGAGTCCGGGAGGAGTGAGTATGTACCCGGACTCCGTGTTGGATACGTGCTAGATGAGGCCCCGGCGCATCGCCTCGGCCACGGCGTGCGCCCGGTCGACGGCGCCGAGCTTGACGAAGATCGACTGCAGGCGCTTCTTGATCGCGATCTCGCTGCGGTTCATGGAGATGCCGATCTCACGATTGGTGGCGCCCTGGCCGGCGAGTACGAGGATCGCCCGGTCGTCATCGCTCAGGTCTGCATCTCGTACCGTTTTCTCGCGGGCAAGGCCGCCAAAATCCTCCAGAACGCCATCGAGCAGCTCAGGGCTCAACTGACGCCGACCGCGGGCCGCGGAACGGATCGAGGTGATGAGCTCTTGCGAGGGAGTGCTCTTCAGGAGGTATCCGTCTGCACCGGCCTCGAGCGCCTGCCGGACATAGGCCTGCTCTCCGTACGAGGTAAGGACGATGATCGCACCGGAGAATTCCTGTTCCCGGAGTCGCCGTGCGGCCTGGATGCCGGTCGCACCGGGCATCCGGAGGTCGAGCAGGATCACGTCCGGTCGGAGCTGTTTCGCCTTCTCGATAGCATGGGAAGCATCGTTGGCTTCGCCAGTGACCTCGATATCACCAGCCGTATCGAGCAGCTTGCGCAAGCCTTCGATAACGACGGGGTGATCGTCGACAAGCAACACCGAGATCATCGATCAGCTTCCGTCATCGCGGTCGTTGGTCCGGTTCGCATCGGCGCTTCCTTGTTCGCGGGCGAGGTAGTTGGACAAGCCGTGCCGGGCGCGGACAGCAACCGGGAACTCGCCGGCGGCCACTCCATTCGCTACATTATCGGCACTGATCAGGTCAGCCAGAACATCATCGTACATCACGTTGCCGGTGTTGGCCCGCTCCAAGACGATCGCCGTGCCACCGCCGGGGCGGCTCACGATTGTGAAGGTGGCACTGATCGCCGCTGCCCTCTCACGCATGCTGAGAAGCCCGAGCGATGTTGGACGAACAGCCGTCGCCGGGTCGAACCCGGAGCCGTTGTCGCGAATCGTGACTCGCAGCAGGTCATCGGTCGATTCCAGGCGAATGACCGCCTCGTCCGCTCCTGAATGACGCACCACATTGTGCAGGGCCTCCTGGACGATCCGGTATATGCCGAGCCGAACATCCGGTGTCAGACCGGCAGGTTCGGCATCCATTTCCAGGTGGTAGGTGAGTCCCGAGCGCTGGATCGACTGGACGTATGCCTCGATCGCGGCGACAACGCCAATGTCATCGAGATCCGGTGGCCGGAGGTCGAAGACTACCCCGTGCAGCTCCTCGGACGCCCGCTCGAGCAAACGGCTGACACTATCGAGGGAGTTGTCGCGCTCTTCGGGCGGGGTCGAGCCATTCGACATCTGCAATGCGCGCGCCTGATAGAGCGCGCCGGTGATCAGTGGCGATACCGCATCGTGGATCTCGCCCGCGATCCGTCGTCGTTCGTCCTCCTGGAGCCGGAGGGTGCGCCGCAGGAGATCGCGCATCTGATGCGTCTGGCGTTCGCGTTCCGCGCGGCTGTCTTCGAGACCCTGAACCTGGACTTCGAGTTGATGGGACATGTCTGCCAGCGTCGAGCTCAGGGAGCGAATCTCACCGGACCCAACCGGCTCGATCGAGGTGCTGAAATCTCCATGAGCGAGCGCCGCCGCCTTGCGGGCAAGGAGGCGAATTGGCCGTGCGGTGAGCTCACCGAGCACAACGGCGAGCGTGAGGATCACCACCGCGGCCAGCAAAAGCACGATCAGCCCCTGCATCCAGAAGTTCTGCGCGAACGCACTCGACGTCGGGCTGGTGACGATGATCGCCCAGGTCGATCCCTCGTACGTCACTGGCTGATAGACGCCGATGCGGTCGTTGCCGTCGGCGTCCTCGGTGGTGTAGCTACCTGGCTCACCATCGATTGCCCGCTCGACAATCGAACGTTGGCGATCCAGGAATGCCTGCTCGTCGCGGCGGACGCCGCTGGTCGCGAGGAAGACGTCGGACTCGGTGACCACCGCGATCTCGGTGCGGTTCTGGGCGAGCGGGACGACGATCTGCTCAAAGTTCTCGAGTTGATAGACGGCCCCGATTCCGCCCACGACCTGACCGGGAGGCGTCGTCTCCGTCGATGGTACGTCCGTCACCGGATTCGGGTTGGACGGGTTGGTTGGTGCCGGTTCGGTCACGGTGGTTGTCGTGTCGGAGACAGTGACGACGGGTACGGTGATGACGATTACCGTCGTCTCCTCCGATGTTTGGATGTCCTGTGAAATCCTCACCTGCCGGTTGGCGATCGTCCCGTCGAGTTGGTCGGAGATGGTTGGTTCGCTCAGGATCTCAAGGGGGAGATTAGTGCTGGAACTGACGAGGCGGCCTTGAGCGTCGACGAGGAACAGGGAGCTAATCTCAGGGCGGACCGTGGTGGCCTGCCCCAGAAGCCGCTCGCTGCCCACAGCCCGCAAACCCGTTATTGGCTCGGTCTGGGAAAGGTTTTCGAGTGCGGTGACATTCCGGTCGAGGTACCCGACAAGCGAGCTTTCGACAAGCGTCGCGATGGTGTTCTCGTTGTTGATCAATTGATCAGTATTGTGCTTGATACCGCGGTCAAGGAAGAACAGCACCACGACGAGCAAGGGAACCAGGCACGCCAAGGCGAAGAGCACGAATCGGGTGCGGAGAGACCAGGGCCGAAGGCTCAAAAGAGGTCTACCTCAGCGCTTGGGTGCGCGAATTGAACCGGGAGTGGCGGTGGAGATGCGGGAGCGCCGGGCCCGGAAGACGCACACTGACCGGAACTTGTGACTAAGGTCCCATTCCGATGAAGACGAAATCATGTCTGGCGTCGAGTGAAGAGCGTGCTGGGGCAGAGTCCTGAGCAAGAGCATGGTTTGACCAAGGTATGGATCATTCCTCCAAGTTTGCGGTCGGGGGAGATGACGATCCATATACAAGCGAACCCCGAAATGTATCCGAACGTCCCCATCAGGCAATCCCTCGAGGCATCGGCCACGCCACCTGGTGATGGTGGATATGGCACAGGAACGATTAACCCAGGGCTGACCTGGACGCAGCTGCCGAAACGCGGATCGGGACTGGACCGGACAAGTATAGCGGATCGCAACGTCGGCGCCGATCACCGGTTTCGGATGGTGTGACTGGCATGCAGCGGCTAAGGTTAGGCGCAGGGCCGTGATGAGAGGGTCGCGTGTTTCGAACGCGGGTGGATGGAAGGGTCGGGGAACATGCAACGTGTGGTGGTCGTCGGCGGAGGCGTGGTGGGCGCGAGCGCGGCGTATCACCTGGCGCGCGATGGCGTTGAGACGATCCTGGTCGATCGCCATGACCCTGGCCATGCCACGGCAGCGGGTGCGGGGATCATCTCGCCCGGGACGAGCCAGCGTCCGTTGCCGGATTTCTATCCCTTTGCCGCGGAGGCAGTTCGGTACTACCCCGAGCTGATTGAGGCGCTCGCCGCGATCGGCGAGACCGGTTCCCGCTACGAGGTGGTCGGCAAGTTGATTCTCGCCTTCACGGATGATGAAGCAGATGCGCTCCCAGGTCAGCTGAATTTGTTCGATGAACGCCGGACCAGTGGCATGCCGGGCCTGGGCAACATCAGCGTCATCGAGAGATTGCAGGCGCAATCGCTGTTTCCCGGCCTTGGAGACGTCCAGGCCGCGATTCACGTTCCGGAAGCTGCCCGGGTGGACGGGGATCACCTGCGGAATGCGCTCATCGCGGGAGCCAGGTATCACGGCGCGACGGTCCGCTCAGGTGACGTGTCGCTCGACACGGATGGGACCGCGTTGCGTGGCGTTCTCATCGATCGAGAATCGGTCGCCGCCGATGCCGTGATCATCGCGACCGGGGCGTGGACGAACCAGGTGCTGTCGCCGATCGGCCATTCGGTCCCCGTTGAGCCGCAGCGTGGGCAGATCATGCACCTCGTGATGCCCGAGGCCGACACCTCCCGATGGCCGATTCTTGGCGGATCCGGTGATCAGTACATCCTGACGTTCGGTCCGAACCGGGTGGTGATGGGCGCGACGAGGGAGACGGGATCCGGATTTGATGTACGGATGACCGCGGGTGGCATGAAGACCGTCCTTGACCATGCGTTGAAGGTGGCACCGGGGCTGGCCGCTGGAACGGTCCACGAGATCCGAATCGGTCTGCGACCGGTTTCCGCCGATGGGTTGCCGTATCTTGGTCGCGTGCCGGGATACGACAATGTCGTTGTCGCGACTGGACATGGGCCAACTGGGCTCCAGCTCGGTCCATACTCCGGTCGGATCGCTGCCCGTCTGGTGATGGGGAACGCGGTTGATACGGACATCCGCCCGTTCGCGCTGGACCGCGGTGACGCCCTTAGGGAGAATCGCGGATGACGGAGCACATGGCCGTTCCCAAATCCATAAGCATGCAAGGAAGGATGTGGTGTGACCCTCCACGGCATTGAACGACCGATTCGACTCGTCACGTTTGACCTCTACGACACGCTTGTCGAAGCGGACCCGCCGCGATGGGTGCGATACGCCAAAGCGGCGGAGCGGGCTGGTCTCGACGGGGACGCGGACCGATTCCGGGTCGCGGATCGCATCGCCGAAGACTACTTCACCGTCGAGAACGGCCGCCTGCCGATCCGGGACCGGTCCGAGCAGGGAGTGGAAGCGTTTCGGTTGAACTACAACACGCGGATGCTGGAGGCGGCGGGCTTGCCGCACGATCCGGAGACATCGCACCGGGTGCGCGAAATGTACGTTGGCGAGATCGACGCGGTCGGATGGAACTACCGGGTGTTCGATGACGTGACGCCGGCGCTGGAAACGCTCGAACGCAACGGAGTGAAGCGGGCGATCATTTCCAATGCCGATGCGGATGTCACAGCCTTCTGCCTGCACCTGGGCTTCTCGAAGCACATGGACCTGATCGTCACGTCCGCCCTGGTCGGATGGGAAAAGCCGGACAAGCGGACGTTCTTCGCGGCGCTCGATCCGCTGGAGGTCGCTCCAGAGGATGCTATCCATGTGGGTGATCAAACGCTCTCCGATGTTGCCGGCGCACGGGCGATCGGTATGGCGGCGGCGTTGATCGACCGGTATGACCGGCATGCCGACGGCGAGCACGACGCGATCCGGGTGCGAACGCTGACCGAGCTTGCTGATGCTGTCATCGAGCATAACCGGCAGTTTGCGGAGACAGAGGGAAGATCCTGACCCTCAGGCCTGATCACCAACCGGTACACTGCCCGTCGCTCTACCCGACGCGCTGCCCGACGCGCTGCTAAACTCGATCACCATCTTGATGACACCCTCGGTCTTGTGCTCGATCGCTGTCAGATCGTCGTCCAAGGTCAGGCGATGGGTGATCATCCGGCTCGCTAGTCCGGGCCAAAGCTCTTCGAACATGCGCAGGCGCTCGACGGCGCCGACGAAATCCACGGTGTTCGCGTTGACGCTGCCAACGACAACCTTGTTGCCGACCACGAGTGACGTGTTGATATCGTCCGCCGGTACCGTACGGGTCTTGTGGAGCGCGGTAATGCTGAGCAGCACCAGCACGCCGTTGTTGCCCAGCACCTGCATGCTCTCGAACACGACGGCGCTCGATCCGGTTGATTCGATGATAAGGTCGATCCCGCCAAGTCGTTTTGCGAGGTCGGCGACCGATTCCTCCCTGGTCGACACGTAGACCGCACCGGCTGCCTCTACAAGAGAAGCGGCCAGATTCGGCGCGGGCGTGCGGGCGATGGTGTAGACCGTGACGCCGTTGCTGCGCAGGACGAGCGTTGCGAGGATCCCGATCGGACCGGCGCCCATGACCAGTGCGGTCTTCAGGTTCCAGTACTTGAGTCGCCGCTGGATCAGTTCGGCTTGGCGAATGGTCTTTTCGACAACGCTCAGCGGCTCGGTGAGGACCCCCGTCTCCTCCAATCCGTCTGGGATCTTGATCACCCAGGTCTCATCCTCGATAATCCGTTCCGCCATGAATCCGTGGGCTCCGCTTATGCCGCGCTCGGTATACTCAAGCCACAGGCACATGTCAGGCTCACCGGCCCGGCAGGCGGGACAGCCATCTGGTCGACGCACCGAGACAGTGACCAAGTCGCCAGGCTGGAGAAACGTCACGCCGTCGCCTACGGCATCGACGCGGCCCATGACCTCATGGCCGAGTACCAGTTCCGTCGTTCCTGCGGGCGCGTGTCCGACATCGCCCTGGATGATCTCGCGATCGGTGCCGCAGACGCCGACCCGGATTACGCGGATCGCAACCTGACCTCTGCCTGGCTCCGGTACCTCGATCGTGGTTCGATGCAGTGAGTCTGGTTGGCCAGGGACTGTCGCGATGGCGGAGATGGTGGTCATGAGCCCGAATGCACCGATTGCCGAATCATGTGCTGCCTCTCTTCAAGGGCGAAGGCGTCACGCATTCCCGGTCGCGGGACGATCTCAGCCACCACCGGGGGTCTCCAGCGTTCCGCGACATCAGTGATCGATTCCTCGCGAACGATCGATCCAACTTGGACCGCTGCACCGCGTGCCGCATGTTCCACACCAGAACGTACCGTTACTGGCAATCCGGTTGCATCGGCCACGGCTTGTTGCCAGACAGGATGCATTGCGCCTCCACCCACGAGCGTGATGCCGGGTGCCGTAATCCCAAGCCGGGACAGCGCATCGACGCAATACGCGAGACCAGCAACTACCCCGTCGAGCGCTGCCCGGAGCATGGTATCGGGCGTTGCTGTCCGCTCGGTCAGCCCCTGCAGCACCCCCGTGGCATGCGGCAGATTGGGTGTTCGCTCCCCGCTGAAATAGGGAAGCATGGTAAGTCCGCCAGCGCCCGGCATCAGAGCACCGGCCCTGGTGAGCGCCACATCACGTTCCAGACCCAGAAGTTGAGCAATCGTGTCGACCACACGCGTGCAATTGAGCATGCACGCCAGGGGAAGGAATCGGCCCGTGGCATCGGCGAACCCGGCGACCTCGCCACTGGAATCAGCTGTTGGCGTGTCACTCACGGCAAACGCGGTTCCGCTCGTTCCGAGGCTGATGATGATCTCTCCCGGCAGCGCTCCTACCCCGAGCGCTGCTGCCATGTTGTCACCAGTTCCCGGTCCGACCGTGATGCCGGCAGGCAATCCCAATGCTTCCGCCGCCGGGCCGGAAAGCAGTCCGGCCGGTGCTTCCAGCCCGCGCACGATCGGCAGCCCAAGGCGCTCCGCATCGACTTCGCCCACGGCAAGCGCAAGCATGTCGCGTCGATAGTCGCCATCGCGCGGGGACCACCAGCCGGTACCCGAAGCATCACCACGATCCGTGGTCAGCTCACCGGTGAGCCGCAAATTCAACCAGTCGTGCGGCAACCCGACGGACGCCGTCCGGGCCAGATCATCCGGAGCGGTACGGGCGAAATGTGCGAGCTTGGTAACCGTGAACGAGGCGACCAGTCGAGAACCGATCTCCATTGAAAAATCCGCCAACGTATTGAGGCGGTCGGCGTCCGGCGCCGAAGCCGTGTTGTTCCAGAGTGGCGCGGGCCGTACGACCTCGCCTTCGGCATCGAGAAGCACGCATCCGTGTTGTTGCCCGGCGACTGATATGCCCTGGACCTCGAGACCTTCTGCATCCTGGATCTGCCGGATCGCGAGCCGGAGCGCATTCCACCATTCGTCGGGCGATTGGATATCTCCCCCACTGTGCGGCGCCCGTCCCATGCCGACGACTTCGCCACTCTGAACGTCCAGGGCGAGGACTTTTGTCGATTGGGTGCTCGAATCGATCCCCAAAACCACGGAGCGAGTCATACGGCTTCCTCTGGTGAACGGATGCATGCTGGCGTGACGCTGAGGGGTCCTTACCGACGCTCGCACGCATTGAGATCGTGCCTGGCATCCATCAACATCAGGAGCGGTCATCTGCCCAGGAGACGTTCCGGGTGGGCCACGCCGGTATAGGGACGGCGCCAGGGGATGAGGGCCGAGAACCTCGGCCCTCATATGAGCGTCCCTAGCGTGCGCCGAGCAGTAGTTCCATTACGAGTTGATCCAGTTCTTCATACCTTCGGCCGCGTTGCGCCATGTCTCCGGTATCGAACGACTGCTGCCGAAGCGCGACGGCGCCATCACTCGTGAAGCCGGAACTCGCCTCGGGACCTGCGTAGGCGTTGTCCTGTTCCTGCAGCTCCGCGATCAGCGCTGTAATCTCTGGATCGTCATGGAACCGTTGGACCTTTTCCTTGAGGATCAGGTATGACCGCATGCACCCCCGTGCGAACGCCCACACGCCGTCCTCGTCCTCGGTGCGGTATGGGTGTGCATCGAAGTGGCGGGGACCATCGTAGCCGCTGTCCTCGAGCAGCTTGATGAGGAAGAAGGCCCGTTTTGGATTCTCTGATGCAAACCGGAAATCCTGATCATACCGCCCCGGCTGCTGGTCATTAAGATCGATGTGGAACAGTTTGCCTGCTTCCAGTGCCTGTGCCACCGCATGCACGAAATTGAGACCCGCCATCGTCTCGTGGGCGAACTCCGGATTGACACCTACCATCTCTGGATGATCGAGCGTGGAGATGAAGTGGAGCGCATGACCCACCGTCGGGAGGTAGAGATCGCCACGCGGCTCGTTTGGCTTCGGCTCGAGGGCGAATCTCATGCCATAAGCCTGATCCTGGACGTACTCGGAGAGGTAGTTGATTGCCTCGCGGAACCATTTCACCGCGTCCGCGGGGTTCCGGTAGGCATCGGTCTCGGCGCCTTCACGTCCGCCCCAGAAGACGTAGGTCGATACTCCCAACTCAGCAGCGAGGTTGATCGACGCCATGGTTTTCTGCAGCGCAAACGCGCGCACTTCCTTGTCAGACGACGTGAACGCCCCATCCTTGAAGATTGGATGGGTGAACAGGTTGGTCGTGGCCATCGGCACCACCAAACCGTTGTCATCGAGTGCTTTCTTGAACTCGCGGACGAGCCTTTCCCGATCCTGCGGGGTCGCGTCGAACGGCACGAGATCATTGTCGTGGAGGCTGATGCCCCATGCTCCGAGTTCGGCAAGCTTCTGAACGCTGTAGACAGGGTCTATAGGGTTTCGAACAGGATCGCCAAACGGGTCTCGTCCGATATTGCCTACAGTCCACAGGCCAAATGTAAATTTGTCACTCGCCTGGGGGGTGTACATGTCCGTCACTTGCCATATCCTCCTCTGCCATCACGGCGAATCGCTACGTCTGCGGAACCCCGCTGCTCCGTTACGTGTCCTCTCAAGGCCAGATCCGGGTCCGGCATCCTGACTGCTCGACACACGACCGATTCTCCAGCAGCTGACGCCCGGAGACAACAGCACGCTGACACATCTGGGTCGCCATTCCCGCGCGGTTCGAGCGTGCCGGTCTCGCCCGCAGCAACCGTAAGCTCGCCAGTGATCCCTCCATCCAATGCCCTGGACCGAGTCGCTGCGATCACTCGAGAGATAAGGTGGCGCGGGCCAAATTCCGGCGAGCCGGTGCCAAGAGGTGGACCGTCGGATCGTCGCGGGCGCCGACAACCGACGTCACGGTCCAGACCCCCAATTCAGACTCAGTCGATTGTTCCGCGCTCGCTCATGTACCTGCGACTTTACCACGGTGCGAATGATTGAACGTTCCCGCATGGTGCCGTGGCGCATTTGCATTGCGGCAACACAACGGTGCCAAAAAGCCCAGCCCCGGACGCGAAGGCCCGCACAGCGGAGTGCTCGTGGACATGGGTAACGGCGGGGGTCGGTGTTTCTATCGAACGTTCATTCACCTGCTGACGATAGCGTATAATGCTCAAGGGCTGAGCTTTGACTTCGTGTTTGGCGTTGCCCGGGAGCGGCCAATTCGTCCCTGATAACCAGTTATGTATTCACGCTGAAGGTGGTGATGAGCATTTATGCGTGTTGAAATTCGAGATTCCGAGGGCTTCGAGCAATTGCTGCGCCGATTCAACAAGGGAATCGAGCGGTCCGGAATCATCCGGGAGCACCGGCGGGGTCTGCGGTTCATCAGCGTTCAGGAAGAGAACCGCGCCAAGCGCCGCAAGGCCGAGCGCCGGCGCCGGCGTAACCAGGCGAAGTAATTCGCAAGACCAGAGGATGAGCAAACGCCCCGGCACATGTGCCGGGGCGTTTGCTGTTCCCGGCTCGATCTGTCCCCATGTTTCGGCGGCATTACGCTGTACCCGTTGGGGGTGACGATTCCTAAGGAGGAGATAGCTGATGAAAGTCTTGATCTCGGCCGACATGGAGGGAACCTGCGGCGTTGTGTCGTGGGTGCAGGTGATGCCGCCCGAGGTGGGCGAGCACCCTGCCAGCCAGGTGGAGTACGAGCGCGCCCGGCTGCGGATGACCCGTGAGGTCAACGCCGCGATCGAGGGCGCGCTTGTGGGCGGGGCGGAGGAGGTCATCGTCAACGATAGCCACGACGGCATGCGCAACCTGATCCCGGAAGAGCTGCACCCTTCCTGCCGTTTCATCTCCGGCTCTGACAAACTCCTGGGGATGATGCAGGGTGTCGACCTCGCCGACATCGGCGCTGTCTTCTACACCGGCTACCACGCCCGGGCGGGGACACCTGCCGCACCGCTGGCGCATACCTGGACCGGCTGGTTGAACGACGTGCGATTCGACGGGGCTTCGACCGGTGAATTCGGGATCAATGCCGTGATCGCCGGTCATTTCGGTGTGCCAGTCGTGCTCGTGACCGGTGATGACAAGGCCGTCGCTCAGACCCAGGCGCTGCTGGGCGAACAGGTCACGGGTGTCACCGTCAAGGAAGGCATCTCCACATTCGCCGCGCTTCACCTGCATCCGAGCGTTGCGGCCGAACGAATCCGCGATGGTGCGGAGCGCGCGGTCCGGAACGTCTCTTCGGCGGAGCCATTCACGCTCGCTCCCGGTGTGACCGTCGAACTGGACTTCGATCATCAGGCACGCGCTGACCAGGCGGCCCTGGCCCACGACGTTCAGCGGACGGGAGAGCGAACAGTGGCGTTCCGCCCCGCCGACGGGGTGGAGCTCAGCCGGATCTTTCGGGCGGTGGTGAAGCTCGCCAGCATTCGGATGTCGCCGTAAACCATCAGGACGGTTGACGGATCGGACGCCAGCGGTCCTTGAGCGGGACATCCTGGTGATCTGCCGCGTGGCTTTGCAACACTGAGAAGAATGCATCTGCCTCCCGCGTTATTCGCGGATGGCGCAAGCGCGTGAGATCGAGCAGGAGCGTAACGATTGGAGCGATCAACATCATGCAGATCATCAGCGTCGAGACCACGATTGCGATACCCAATGCCGTTCGGAGAACCCAGAATGCGGCGATTCCCGCGAAGCTACCCAACGTTTGACTGGCACTGACGCCGTCGATCACCATCACCTCGGCCCGCTGCTGGACGATAAAGAGGGGAATCCAGGTCGCGACGCCGACGATCAGGAGCACCGCCTGGAGTAGATACCCGCCGATGTGCCGGGCGAACAGCGCCGCGCCGAGGGTCAGGAGCGCGGCAAGCAGCACTCCGGTCACGATCCGGATCTCGACATCCACCGGATCGATCACTACCCGCTCCAGTTCCCATCGCCGCGATAAGCGGAATGGTTCGGCAAGGAGTTGGAGCCAGTTGTCGAAGAACCCGATCCAGAACCCGGTCAGCACCGCGAACATGGCGCCAGCCCTGGCGAGGAAACGCCATGGACGATCGTCGTCGGTGGCGACATCCCGGAGAAACGGGCGGTTAACCCATGCCACGACGGCAATAACGAGCATCAGCACGATGCCAAATGCGTTGGGCGAGATCATGGCGACCTCGATCCGGTTGGCGGTCTCGATCATGGTTGTGGGCCTGTTCCCGAGTCGGTGATTGACGGTCCGTACAGATCACGAGAGCCCTGACGACATGCTAACGGGACGGTTCTCCGGTATCGCCAGCGAGTGAGGCGATCTCATTGTGGATGTCACGAAGCCGACGCCGGGCGAGTGGCACGCGCTCGATCAGGCGGTGCCGCTCCTCAGCCTCCGCCGCTCGCTCGTCCAGGAGCCGGAGTTCCTCGCGCTTGAGCTCCGCGGTCGCGGCGATCCGCTGCGCGCAGGCCTGACAGATACCGCGCCAGTCCGTCCAGCCGCCGCATTTCGGGCAGGGCTTGGCCAGCTCCTCCAGTGTGATGCGTTCGGGCAACGGTTCGCCATCCAGCATACGCTCCCGGAGATCGGTCGCCAGCACGTAGAGACTGTTGGTCAGGTGTCGCTCCAGGGCGGGCCGGAGCTCCGTTGGCGTGTCCTCAGGAACGAGACGCCCGGGATCGCCTGAACGAAGGACGAGTTCGGGTCGGGTGATCTGGTGACCGCGCTCTGCCCAGTCGAGCTCTTCGGAGTACTCGAATCGCTTGTCACCGATGCGGATGACCACGGTTGCCACGTCACCGTCCCCTTCTTGCTCGATGTTGAGAGGTGTGGGAGGCACAGGATGGTACGGGCTTTTTGGGGCGTCGGCGAGTCGCTTGAGGTCATCGCTGACGGTAATGAGCGCCTCACTGAGCAGGTCGATCCTGTTCTGCCATGGGTTGTTTTCGGCCTGCGCCTGCTCACCTTGCTGCACGTCATAGAGCATCGCGACGCGGCGTCGTTTGAGGATGTCGAGTCGACGCCTGCGCTCCTCGTCATCGGCGCCGTCCGGGCCAGGTACTCGTCTGCGCTCGGCAAACGCGCTCTCGAGGTGAGATGGCAGGCGTGGTGATCCGGCGGGAAGCGGAGCGGGCGCTTCGAGGGGCGTCTCCTCGCGTCGCTCCTCTTCCCGCTTCCGTTCGGATCGGTTCCAGAATTGATTCCAGGGCATGAGCCATCCTTCTTTTCATTCCATTGTCCCATACTGCGGAAGCACGTCGGCTGTACCACAATAGGCAGGTACCGCTCCTGAGCGACGGCTTGACCCGGTCGCAGAGAAGCCGAAACAATACGCGCTATCGTCCATGCCGATACCAACCATCATCGCGCGCGTCACATTGGGAAGACCATGACGGATGCCATCACCAGCCAGGACTCTCTGGACCGGATTGCCTGGACGCCCGATGAACGCACGCTCGAGCGAAGCCGTTTGCGGCGCCTTATCGAGCGAAGTGACGCCGGGTCGTATGCCGGTTTACTTGAGCGCACGGCCCGCGACCCCGAGGGTTACTGGTCCGAGGTGCTGGATGACCTCGACCTGACGTGGCACCAGCCGTACGAACGGATCTGGGATCTCGCGCGCGGCAAGGCGTGGCCAAGGTGGTTCCCCGGCGCCGGATTCAACTACGTCACCAGCGCCCTGGATCGACACGCGGCCGGAGAGGCCGCGGATCGTACCGCGGTGATCTGGGAAGGTGACGACGGATCGGCCCGGACCCTGACGTTCGCCGAACTCGGCTCGATGACCGATGCGGTCGCGAATGCGCTCGGCAGGCTGGGAGTCAGGCGAGGGGACCGGGTCGGGATTTTGTTGCCGATGCTGCCGGAAACCGTTGCCGTAACGCTCGCCTGCGGCAAGGTCGGCGCGGTTTTCGTCCCGCTCTTCTCCGGCTACGGCGAGGAGGCGATCGTGACCCGCCTTGCCGACTGCGACGCGAGCCTGCTGATCACCGCCGACGGGTTCTTTCGGCGCAGCAAGCAGGTACCGCTGAAGGATGTCGCGGATCGGGCAATGGCTCGATTGCCGGGGATCGAACACTGCCTCGTGATCCGGCATACGTCGACTTCATGCGATTGGAATGCGGGTCGTGACCGCTGGTGGCATGAGATGGTGCTCGATGACGGTGCCGGCGCCGAGACGGTCGCGACCGCGGCGGATGAGCCGTACATGATCCTCTACACGTCCGGCACGACCGGCCGGCCCAAGGGATCGGTCCACATCCATGCCGGGTTCCCCATCAAGGCGACCCATGACCTCGCCTACTGTTTCGACGTCCAGGAAGACGACACCGTTTTCTGGCTCACGGACCTTGGCTGGATGATGGGACCGTGGCTGATCGCGGGCGGGCTGACATTGGGAGCCGCGATCGTGCTGCTCGAAGGTCCGCCGGACCATCCGGGCCCGGATCGTCTCTGGCGGATGGCGGAACGGCACCGGATCACGACACTGGGCCTGGCGCCGACGGCAATCCGGGCGCTGATGCCGCATGGAGACGCGATCGTGAGAGCGACGGATCGATCCTCGCTGCGCGCGCTGGGTTCCACGGGTGAGACGTGGAACCCAGCGCCATGGCAATGGTTCTTCGAAGTCATAGGTGAGGAGCGATGTCCGATCATCAACTACTCTGGGGGTACGGAGACGTCGGGCGGGATCGTCTCCGGATTCACGATCCTGCCGATCAAGCCGTGCTCGTTCTCCGGACCAGTCCCCGGCATGATTGCCGACGTGGTGGACGAGACAGGCCAGCCATTGCGGAACGGGGTCGGGGAGCTAGTCCTCCACGAGCCATGGGTAGGCATGACAAACGGAATCTGGAAGGATTCCGACCGCTACGAGAAGACGTACTGGGCACGGTTTTCC
>CADCWI010000107.1 GCA_902806355.1 uncultured Thermomicrobiales bacterium
GGATTTTCGACTCGATCATGGTTCTGCTCCGTGGCACTGAAGAGGTTCAATCAGCAAATACGTCGCACCAGTATAGGGGAAGTCGTATGCACGGGCAATACTGTACTCACAGTAATACCGCCGAGCCGGCAGAGAGTGCTCGCTTCTAACCGATATCAGGACGCGTCAATCCATGTCATGATCGACCTCGTGCTCACCGCCCTTGAGGCTACATAACGAACCGGGAAGGGCTCGTGCGCCTTCAAGCGGTCGTGAAGAAGTCGCGGAGGTGGCGACAGGTCTCCTCGGGCGCTTCCTCGGCGAGGTAATGCCCGCAGTCGATTCCGGTTCCGGTTACGTCGTCCGCCCAGCCGCGCCAGATCGCGATCGGGTCCCACCATGACAACTCGCCTTGGGTGCTCCAGAGCACGAGCAGCGGGCAGGCAATCCTCCGGCGGCCACGGTCGGCCTCGTCGAGGTCGTTGTCGAAGGTCGCCCCGGCCCGGTAGTCCTCGCACATGGCGTGGATCGTCCCTGGAGCGCGGATGCAGCGCATGTAGTCGTCCAGCGCTTCGGGATCGAAGATGTTCCGCTGCCGGAGGTAGAAGCGATCCGGATCGGATCCGTACATTCGCTCGGGAAGGTCGTACGGCTGCGCCATGAGGAACCAGCCGGGGTTGGCCAGGCCGTACCGCATGTCGATCCGGCGCCACGTCTCACTCGTCGGTATGATGTCGAGCACGGCGAGCCGTTCGGCGCGTTCGGGATGGTCCAGTGCCAACCGATAGGCGCAGCGTCCACCCCGGTCGTGTCCGGCGACCGCGAACCGCTCGTAACCGAGTTCCCGCATCAGCGCGACCATGTCCCGCGCCATCGCCCGTTTCGAGTACGGCTCATGGTCGTCTGTCGTGGGCGGCTTCGAGCTCTCCCCGTACCCCCGGAGATCGGGCGCGACGACGGTGAACTCGCGGGCGAGGTCTGGCGCGATCCGGTGCCACATGACGTGGGTCTGGGGATGCCCGTGCAACAGGAGGAGCGGCGGACCGGCGCCACCGATCCGGACCCGCAACGTCGCCTCACCGGTGTCGATCCGCCTCAGGTCGAACCCGTCGAACATGACGCCCTCCTTGTATCCGCGAGCACCCCGGATCGCGGTAGCGATCCGGGGTGCTCGCGGATACACACGTGTGGCAATGTCGCGATCTCCGGACCTGTTACACCGCCTCGAAGGATGCGGTCAAGCGTGCCGCCGCTTCGTCGACGGCCTCGGCGGCCTTGTCGACCACCGCACCCATGCCGAAGAACTCGTGCGTCACGCCCTGGTACAGCGTCAGGCTGACGTCGACTCCGGCCTCTTCGAGCCGCTCCGCGAAGGCCGCGCCCTGGCTCTGGAGCGGGTCGATCTCGGCGAGGATCACCGTCGTTGGCGGCAGATCACTCAGGTCTTCGGCTTCGAGTGGTGATGCTTCCGGGTCTGTCGCATCGCCGGGATCGGGCAGGTAATGGCTGGTGAACCATTCCAGCATCGCCGCATTTAGTGGCCTGGCATCGGCGAACTGCTCGAGCGACGCGGCGGCTTCGCCCTCCGGCGCGAATGTCGTCACGGGATAGACGAGAAGCTGGTGCACCGGCATTGGCGCTCCCTCGTCCCGCGCCCGGAGTGAAACGACCGCGGCGAGGTTGCCACCGGCGCTCTCCCCGGCGACTGCGACCTTGGCGGGATCACCGCCGATATCTCCGGCATTCTCGAGGAAGTACTGGGTGGCGGCGTAGGCATCATCGACCGGCGCCGGGAACGAATGCTCCGGTGCCTGGCGATACGCGATCGAGGCGACGATGCAGCCGGTGGCGTTCGTCAACGCCCGGCAGGAGGCGTCGTACGTGTCGAGATTGGCGATCACGAACCCACCGCCGTGGAAGTAGACGAGGACCGGAAGGGCATCGCTGCCGGCTTCGAGCGGACGGTAGATGCGGGCGAGGATCTCGCCGTCGGCGCTCGGAATCAGGATGTGCTCGATGGCACCGACGGGCTCGAACGCGGGCAGCCCCTTGGCCGCGATCACGGCTTGGAGCGCGTTGGCGAACGATGGCAGGTTCCGACCGATCTCCGGCGTGACGCTCTCGAGCGGCGGCGCCTCGAATGCGGCGAGCGCATCGAGCACCTCCTGCATCTGGGCATCGGGTGCTGGTCCCCCGGTGACAGGACTACCCGGTGTAACCGGCGTGCCCGGTGTTGCATCCTGGGCGAGTGCCCCACTGGTCAGGGCCAACGCCCCGGCGGCAGTAGCGCCAAGAAGAATGCGACGTGACAGTGCGAGCGGATCGCGTAGCGTGGGGGTGCTGCTCATGGGTGGAAGGCTCTCCTTGGGTCCAGCCGCCGGTTTCTCCGACATCCTGGACCGGTTCATCAGAGGAGGCGCGCAAGCGCTATGCCGCCCTTGGTAAGACCTGAAGGGATCCACCGTCTCGGGGCGTATCCATCTACATCGCGGACCTCAGGATGGAAATGAGCTGTGCCCGATCAGCCTCCCGTGGATTCGCCTGAACGTTGTCGCTTCGCAGCGCCATATCCGCGATCTCACCCAAGTCGTCCTCGCCGACCTTCCACTGCGCCAGTCCATCGACGATGCCGATGTCCCGGCGAAGGCTGTCGATTGCGGATGCCGCGTCATCCGTTCCGTCGAGCAGGAACGCGATCTCGGCGTAGCGTTCCCGATCGGCTGGCGCGTTATAGGCCGCAACAGGGGCGAGCAGGATCGCGTTCGCCAGTCCATGAGGAACATGATGCCGTGCCCCGAGCGGAATCGCGAGGGCATGACACAAGCCCAGACGCGTCGAATTGGCGGCTAGTTCGGAGATCAGGCTCGCCATCAGCATGCCGCGCCGCGCGTCACGGTTCGTTCCATCTGCGACGGCGGCGCGCAGGTGACATCCAACCAACTCGATCGCCTGCAGCGCCAGGGATTCAGCGATCGGGTGGTTCCAGACACTTCCATATGATTCCACAGCATGGCTCAGCGCATCCATGCCGGTCGCGGCGGTGAGGGCAGGCGGCAAGCCATAAGTCAGTTCCGGATCCAAAAGCGCAACTCGCGGCATGATCCGCACCGAGCCGATGCTGACCTTGGCCCCGGTTTGGTCGTCCGTGAGGACACTCCACATCGTGACCTCGCTACCAGTACCAGCGGTCGTCGGCACCGCGATCATGGGGAGCGGGTCGTGGGTGATCCGGTCGCGACCGACATAATCCTGCGGCGATCCCGGGTTGGTCGCCAAGGCGGCGGCTGCCTTGGCGACATCCAGGGCGCTTCCCCCGCCGATGCCGATCGTTCCGTCGTGGTCGTTTTCGATGATGCGCGTCCGCACTTCCTCCACCGTGGAAGTCCGTGGATCGGAAGTCACTGCATCATGGACATCGGCGCTGATCCCGGACTGGGTGAGGAACGCTTCGACACGATCGATGATTCCTGCCGCGCGGACACCACGATCCGTGACGATCAGCGGGTTGTGGATGCCGCACTTCCCGGCAAGCTCGCTGATCCGGTCAATGGAGCCCTCACCGAAGACGATCTCGGTCGGGAGCTGATACTCGAACGCCCGGGCGGGATCGCGCTGCCGGGCTCGGACAGCCCACCGCTCATCCTCGGATGTCATGCGCGTCGCTCTCTCCATTCATTCCCTCGACCAAAAGCCCGCGATCGTGAGCGAACATGATCATTGCCTTCTCTCCCCGGTGAAGATGGTGAACGAGTGCCGCGATGGCGGCGGGAATGTCATGCGCTGCGATCGCCGAGCACAACGCATGGTGTTCCTCCGTGATACCTTCCATACGCCCTTCGTACCCTACTGTCAGGAAATGCCGTATACGATCGATCTGCTTCTCCATGATCCCGTAGAAGCCGATCATCCGGCTGTTGCCGCTGAGGGTGACGATCTGCTTGTGGAACGCGCGATCACGGACGATATAGGCTTCGTACTGGTCCCGCACCAGATGCTCGGGGAAGTCATCGAAGTACGTCGCGAGCCGGTTTCCTGTCGCATCGTCCCAATGCTGATCCAGCCGCTGAATGCCCATCGGCTCCAGCACACGCCGTAACTCGAACAACTCGCGGACATCCCGTTCTCGGAACTCGGCCACCACCCAGCCGGACATCCCGCCTCGTCCCTGCCGCCGCACCAGCCCCAGTGGTTCCAGCTGACGGATCGCATCCCGGATCGGGGTCCGGCTGACATTGAGCATGCTCGCAAGCTGCCGGTCAACGAGCGGTGTACCAGGCGCCAACTCGCATTCGACGATCGCGGCTTCGATCGCTTCACGAACGCTGCCACTGAGGCCGATATGGGTTATCGGTTTCAGGTTACTCATTGATGAAGGACCCTGTGTCGGAGCGAGAGCAGAGTTCCAGAAAATGTGCGGGTGGGTTAGGGGGTGGGAGTATCCCACGTCACCCGCAGAACGCATCGATTCACGAAGCCTGCCACACCCGGAGCATCAGTGACGTTCAGTGGGATCGAGAAGCGGCCTCAGTTCGAGCAGGTCGAGCGAGAGCTCTCCGTGCTGCAAACGCTCCATCAAGCCCACCTCCCGTGTTTCGCGTTCGTGGGCCAGCGCGATCACACCGCTGACATGTGACCGGGAGATGGCCACCACGCCGTCCGCATCCCCCACGATGAGATCGCCGGCATGGATCTCGACGCCGCCGCATACGATAGGGTGATTGATCAGGCCCCGGATCCGTTTGGTCGTGGCCTTCATCGAGATACCCCGCGCGAACACGGGAAAGCCCCACGTTCCTAAGGCGGCGACGTCCCGCACTCCACCGTTGATCACCAGGCCGGCAATCTGCCTCGACGTTGCGGCGACGGTCAGGATCTCACCCCAGTGTCCCGCATCAGTGAAACCGCCGACATCCGCGACGAGGACATCCCCTGGGCTCGCGTGGGCCACCGCCGCGTGCAGCGTCAGGTTGTCACCCGACTGGCAACGGACGGTGAACGCCGATCCACACACGTTGAGCCCCGGTGCCATCTGCCGGATGGCCGGATCCAGCGCGCCACGCTGCCCATGGGCTTCGTAGAGGGTCGCCGCCGCCAGCACCCTGGCCGAATCCACATCCTCCCGCGAGACCCGGTCGAAGGATGCCAGGCACCATTCGCCCGCCATCATCCCCCTCCGCCCCGACTTGCGGGTTCGTGTACAGCCTTCATCGGGATGACCGCCGCGGACATGTCCTTGTCACCGTATCCGGCCGCGATCCCGTTGCGGAAGAGCTGCAACGCCACCGCCGGGGTGAAGAGCGACGCGCCCAGCTCCCGTCCCATCTCGGTGACGAGGTCGAGGTCCTTGACCAGGAGCTTGAGCGCGAAGCCGGGTTCGTACTGTTCGTTGAACAGGAAGTCGGGCATGTTGCGCGTCAGCATCACACTGCTGCCGGCAGAGGTCTTCAGCACATCGAACATGACGTCGAGGTCGATCCCCGCCCGCTGGGCCATGACGAACGCTTCAAGTACCGCCGCGAGATTGGTCCCGACCAGCATTTGGTTGATGAGCTTGATGCTCAGCCCGGCCCCGGAAGGACCGACATGCAGCACCTTTCCGCCGACGGCATCGAAGACCGGCGCGGCGGCGTCGAACGCCTCACGTTCGCCCCCGACCATCACGGTCAGCGTCCCCGCTTCCGCACCCTCCGGTCCGCCGCTGACCGGCGCATCCAGGAAGCGAACATCTCGCGCCTCGCAGGCTTGGGCGAGGTGACGGCTTGTCGCCGGATCGATCGTGCTGAAATCGATGAAGATCGTCCCCGCCGACGCGCCACCGAGAGCGCCCTCGTCGCCGAGGAGGACCGACGAGACGACATCTGGAGTCGAGAGTGACAAGCAGACGACATTGGCATCGGTGGCGGCATCACCAGGTGACGTCGCCACCGATGCCCCGGCGTCCGCAAGCCCGGCAGTACGAGCCGACGTCCGGTTCCACACCGTCAGCTCATGGCCTGCTCCAAGAATGTTTCGGGCCATATGCTGGCCCATCGTGCCCAGCCCAAGAAAGGCAACCTTCACTCCGGTCTCCCCTTGTGTTCGCTAACCATCATCTGCCATCGCGCTATCTGCCCGCAATCCCGGTCATCGCCACACCCCGGATGAAATACTTCTGACCGACGAAGAAGACGATCAGGACCGGGACCAGAAGGAACATCGCGGCGGCCATGCTGACATTCCAGGACGCATCGACCGGGCTGATGAACGCACGCAATCCCAGGGCAAGCGTCTTGAGATCCTCGCTCTGGAGATAGATCAGTGGGCCCATGAAATCGTTCCAGTGCGAGACGAATGAGAAGATGGCGACCGCAATGAGGACCGGGGTCGAGAGGGGAAGCACGATCTGCCGCCAGATTTGCCAGTTGGAGGCTCCATCCAGCCGCGCCGCTTCGTCGAAATCGCGGGGGATCGTCAGGTAGAACTGCCGTACGAGGAAGATGTTGAAAGCTCCTCCACCGAAAAACGACGGTACGATCAACGGAAGCAGGGTATCGACCCAGCCAAGCTCGCGAAACAGGATGAACTGTGGCACCAGCAAGACCACTTCGGGCAGCATCATCGTGCTCAGAAGGAGGATGAACAGGAAACCGCGACCAGGAAAGCGCAACCGGGCGAATCCGAATGCGACAAGGGAGCTGGTCAATACATTGCCGAGCACCGCCAGCCCGGTCACGATCGACGTATTCCTCAACCACTGGCCGAGTGGCGCCCGCTCGGCCGCTTCGGCATAGTTGGACCACCGCAGCGGGTCCGGAATCCAGACCGGCGGGTAGGCGAAGACATCACCTTGCGTCTTGAGCGACGTGGTAATCAGCCAGAACAGAGGAACCAGGAAGACGACGCTCATCCCGATCAGCACCGCATAGAGCACAGCTCGCCATAGCCGTCTCATCATGACATGCCTGGTGGAGACGGTAGGATAATCAACCTCTTCCCGGCGCAGTTCGGAGGGCTGGGCCGACGCCACGCGACCAATCATCGAGCCGCCTCCCCCTCGTAATAGGTCCAGCGCTGGGAGAACTTCAGCTGAATCAGGGTAAAGACAAGGATGATCGCGAAGATCAGCCAGGCGAACGCCGATGCGTACCCCATCTGAAACTGTTCGAATGCGAGACGGAACAGATAGAGCACACTGAACAGCGTCGCGTTGTTCGGTCCGCCATCCGTGAGCAGATATGCACTTGTGAAGATCTGGAAGGATCCGATCACACCCAGGATGAGGTTGAACAGGATCACCGGTGAGAGCATAGGCACGGTGACGGCCCGGAAACGCTGCCACGCGTTCGCGCCATCGATATGGGCAGCATCGTACAGCGACGCCGGGATTCCCTGGAGACCGGCAAGAAAGATGATCATGGTGTTGCCAACGCCCCAGAGCCCCATCAGGATGAACGTCGGCTTTGCAGTATCGGCATCGAAGAGCCACTGCGATTGCGGGAGCCCCAAACCGTCGAGAACGGCGTTGGCAAGCCCAACTTCCGGATTCAGGATCCAGAACCACAGGACCGCGTTGGCGACGACGGGCATCACCGCCGGCAGGTAAAAGGCCGTCCGGAAGAACGATTGCCCCTTCACCTGGGCGTTGAGCAACAAGGCCGCCATCAGCGCCACGGCGAGATTGATCGGAACACTCAGGAAGGTATAGAAGGCGGTATTCTTCAGCGACGTGATGACTAGCCGGTCGTCCGCCAGTTCCCGGTAGTTTTCAAGCCCGATCCACTCGGGATCGCTGAACAGATCCCAGCTCATGAACGACAGCGCGAGCGAAGCGATCATTGGCCCGGATACAAAAACGACGAAACCAATCAGCCAAGGCGCAATAAAGAGATAGCCATCGATTGCTTCCCGCCGCCGCATCGCCGCTTGCGTTTTCGCCATAGCGACCTCCGCCGTGACGCGCCGGCCAACGGCATCCGGCGCGCGTTCTTCCCAACCTGGCCAGCTACAGCCGTGGTAACGCAGCCAACCCCGCGATACCGCTGAAGTGGTTAGGAGTCCGCCAGGATCTCGTCCACTTCAGACTTCGTCGCTTCCGCGGCGCCGGCGATGTCATCGCTGTCGCAGCTCCAGATCGGATCGAAGTTTTGTGCATAGACCTGCTGGATTTCCGACTGGTTGGCCGGGAACCGGAACGCGATCGGCGTGCGGTCGCTCTGCCCGGTGAGCGGATCTACATGGACGCGCCGGAAGGCTTCGGAAGCGCCTTCAGGGATGATGACGTCGATCACGCTGTTGAGAGAAACTCCCCAGCGCTTGTTCTCCCCGATCCGACGCTGAACTTCCTCGCTCGTTAGGTACTTGACGAGTTCCCAGCCCGCGTCCTTGTTCTGTGCCTGCGCGGGGATGGCCCAGCTACTGGCCCCGACCGGGACGAACTGGCCACCGGTCCCCGCCGGGATGTAGGTGACATCCCACTCGAAGGCGACCTTCTCTTCCCGGCAGAAGAAATCCATGCTGTGGAAGGCGACCGCCATCGCCGTCAGACCTTGCCGGAACGGGTCACCCTGCCCGGCCGCGAGTGCATCGGACGGGGTACTGTGTTCGACACACCGCATCTCGTGGAACATCTGGAAATGGTCGAGCGCTGGCTGCTCGGTGATACGGGTAGCGGTGTAGCCGTCGTCGTACCAATCACCGCCACGAGCGCGGATAAAGCCGCGTACATTCTCGGATGCCGTGGGCCCTGGGGCGATCCAGGACATACCCCATTGCTTCATGTTGTCGCCCGGGCTGAATCCGGCATCGACGCCCCGTCGACCACCTTCGTCGATCGTCAGCGTGCGGACCACCTCGCGAAAGTCATCGAACGTCCAGTCATCTGCCGGGTAATCGAGACCGGCCTCGTCGAACTTGGTCTTGTTGTAATAGATTCCCCAGGCTGCGCTGTCCTTCGGGATGCCGAGGACCCTGCCATCCCTGCTGAATGCTTCGAAGAGCGCTGGGATGTAGGCTTCCTGGCTGATGCCGTCCCGCTGCATGTACGGGGAGAGGTCGTCCAAGGCACCACGAGAGCCGTAGTCCTGAACGATGCTCATGTGCTGGTGAATGACATCGGGCACTGCCCCACCGGCGAACAGCGTTGGCAGCCGGGTCATGTAGTCTTCCCAGGCTTCAAAGCTGAGGTCGACAGCAATTCCGGAGTTCGCCGCCTGGAACTCATCGATGAATGTTTGATACAGTTCTCGCTCGAGACCGAGAGCTGCAGGTGTGATCATGCGAAGTGCCGTTTGGGCGCGGACGACTGCCGGTGCCTGTCTCGCCGCAATGACCGATGCCAGACCTGCACCGGCGGCACCGGCCGAAGTTCGCTTCAGGACCTCACGACGAGACAACGATATGGACTGCAACCGTTTGTTCATCTCCATGCTCCTCGCTCCCTCAATGTAACCACTGATCCGTCGACACCATCAGTCCATTCGATCGGTGTTCGGAGTCTCGGTTGGTGACGATTTCCGGCGGAGGCGCCACCCGTTGCCTGGCGCCAGGCAACGTTTAGTCCAGCCCCAAGCCGCTGTAATAGGCCATCACCGCATCAGCATCGACAGTGGTGTCTGGCGTCATGCTCAACCGGTCGTACCGCTTCCGGCGGGCCCGCATGTCCGCCAGCAGGATCGCGCGGGCATGGGTGGCCACCTCTTCGGCGATCTCGGCGGGGACCACGACCACCCCGTCGTCATCGCAGCCGACCATGTCCCCTGGCCGGACCTGGACCCCGCCGCAGGCAATCGTTCCCTGGACTTCCACGACCTGAATGCGGCCAGGGATGATCGTTCGGCCGCGCTCCCGCGCGCAGATCGGCGTCTTCTGGTGGGCGACTTCGGCAGTGTCCCGGCAGTAGCCGTCAGTGATGATCCCGACTGCCCCATCGGCCACGGCACCAAGGCTGTTCTCCGATCCCCAGAAGCCCACTTCCGGACCGCCACCACTATCCATGACGATCACGTTGCCAGGCTGGATCAGTCCCTTGGTGCCGATGTTTCCAACTTCCTCGAACCAGATGCGATGCGCGGCAACGATGTCCTCGGTGGTATCGAGCTTCCACATTGGCCGGTTGGACGGAACGGCGCGAATCGTCAGCGCCTCTCCCCAAAACTTCATACCAAGCCACAACGGCCGGATCTGGGGAGACATCAGGCCGATGTTGAAGTACCCAATCCCGTCCATCGCGTCACAGACATCGACCACTCTCAGGTATTTGTAGAGCGCCGACAGTGACTCTCTCGAATCTTCCGTCGTGCCGGTCGCAAGGGATGCGCTGCTATTGGCCATAGCACTTCCTTTCCCCAAGTTATTCGATTGTTCGATTCTGTCGTGTTGAGTATATGGTATACCATCCGCCATTCGCCTCGTCAATAGGTGTTAGCGGTTATTCTCGCTAGAATGGCACTGAAGACCATGCTGGTGTACCAATGGCGCCCAAAGCTCGATCAAAAGCGTTGTATATGCGGATATACCGAGCAACGAAATACGGGCGGGTCTACCTTGCGTAGACCCGCCCGTATTTCGTTGCTCCAGGATCCAGAACTGGATGGGTTATGCTGGCGCGTCGGTACCGTGGTCCGCTGGAGGATCGCCGCGGTAGACCTCTTCAAGCATCCGGCGGACACGGGGCAGCGCGTCGACGATCGAGGCGACACCCGCGCGCATCTGGGCGAGTTGGGCGGAAGAGGGGGATGGTGACCGCAGGGCCGGGTAGACCGCTCCGGTCAACCCTTGGCGAAGGGTGCTGATGAACTGCTCGATCTCGTCCGCCGTGACGGGATCGAGCACGAACCGGGTCTGGTTGAACGCATCGCCAAACGCGTACGCGCGCTCTCCCGTGTCGCTCCAGTTGTCCCAGTTCAGCGTGTCAGGGAAGAACTCGTCCGGGACCGTCAATGCTTCCCCCGGCAACAGCATCGGGTTGACGACCCCCGCGAGCGAGGCCTCGACCTGGGCTAGATGCTTGTACAAGTCCGCGACCGCTTCGCTCCGGCGTTGCCCGCGCGGTCCGGCATCCTGCCGGAACCGGGCCACATCGTTCTTCAGTTGCTCGATCTCGCGTCGTTGCTCGGCGGTCTTCGCGTCCAGCGTCCGCTGCAACTGCTCGGACGCCTGCGGGAGTTCGGTCGAGATTGTCTCGATCCGCGTCAGCCGGGCGTCGAACTCGCGGGTCACGCCACCCGTCCGACGCAGCTCCCCTTGCAGCTCCTCGCGAAGCTCGCGCAGGGCGCTGTCATCAAGGGCGAGAGCGCCCGGTCGCGTGCCTATCGCCGCACTGGCATCGTCATGATGCGGTGCTCCATCCGTTGCCCGATGCGCTGCTCGATTGATGCGGACCGTTTCCCGGGCGCCGTCCGGCTCGGCATCGGCAGCACCCCGCCTGGCCCCTCCGGCTCCCCCGAAGGTCTTGCGAAGCGTCTGTGAGCTGACGAACCAGAGCTTTGCCTGCTGCAATCCCGTTTCGCGAACGAAGAGATACGCGACGGCGCCGAGCAACGCCAGCACGACGATAACGATGATCACCACAAACGTCGTATCCATGATCGCGTTCCCTGCCTGTATGCCGTATCCGATCCGTCGTGGCCGGTCCAGCCGTGCATGGTTGCGTTGGCCCCGAATCGCGCCAACCAATACCAGCGGCACGTTCGATGCCACACACTCCATCTTACCTATTTCATGCCTTGTACGAGCGCCCTCTCCATCCTCCGCGTTGATGCGCGATGCTACACTCAGGGACTGACCGAGGATGTCGCGGAACGATCCCATTCGGGCTGATTCATGTCTCGGCATGATTGCCTGCGGTGTCCGTCCGTCAGCCTCGTCGCCCGCGTCTCTCGTCCTCCCAACCGTCCCATGGAGATGGCTGCTTATGCTTCCGATCCGACGCTCCGCCAAGGCCGAAGGCGCTCCTCCACGTCAAACGACATCGCCGGTCAGGCTGGCGACATCACCGATCTCCGCCGAGGAACGGGACCGCAAGGCCGCGTTCGAGACGGCCACCGTCCTGGAGGCGGAGCTGAGCGCCCGGATCCAGGGCGAAGTCCGGTTCGATGCGGTCAGTCGCATGCTCTACGCGACCGACGCCTCCAACTACCAGATCGAACCGATTGGCGTCGTCATCCCCCGATCGAACGACGACGTGATTGCCGCGATCGAGATGGCGGCCAGCCATGGCGTGCCGATCCTGCCACGCGGGGGAGGATCGTCCCTCGCGGGCCAGGCCGTCGGCGCCGCGCTCGTGATCGATACCTCGAAGTACCTCAACCGGGTGCTGGCGTTCCATCCCGAAGCGCAGACCGTCACCGTCGAGCCGGGCATCAATCTCGACATGCTCAACCGGCAGGTCAAGGCGCATGGGCTGATGTACGGTCCCGACCCGTCATCGTCCAATCGCGCCACGATCGGTGGGGTGGTCGGCAACAACTCCGCCGGGGCACACTCGATCCTCTATGGAATGACCGCCGACCATCTCATCGGCGCGCGCGTGCGGCTCGCCGATGGTGGCACGGTGGAGCTGGGCGGCGACGCCGACGGCTCAGTCCCTGGAACAGTCCAGGATCTGCGAAGACGCGCCCATGCCGACGACCCGACCGGTCGCCTGCTCCGCAAGCTGCTGGCCTTTCGCGAAGAGAAGCGCGAGGTCATCGAGCGCGACTTCCCGCCACACTGGCGGCGCGCGACCGGGTACTCCCTCGACGAGTTCCTGAAACCGGACGAAACCTTCAACCCTGCCCGCCTCCTGGCATCGTCAGAGGGAACGCTCGGCACGATGCTGAGCGCCACGCTGAACCTCGTCCCGATGCCGCGCCAGACAGCCCTTGTGCTGCTCCAGTTCGATGACCTGATCAGGGCGATGGAGGCCACCGCCACGATCCTCGAGACGGAGCCGTCGGCAATCGAGCTGATGGACAGGATGCTGATCGGCCTGACACGCCAGCAACCCGGGTATGCCAGCCAGATCGCATTCATCAAGGGCGATCCCGCCGGTGTGCTCGCGGTCGAGTTCTACGGCGATGACGAGCGCGACCTCCGGCGCAAGTGCGATCACCTGGCCGATCACCTCCGCACGCGCAACGTCCGCCTCGACACCGAGCCGCAGGTGATCCTCGATCCGAAGCGCCAGGCGGATGTCTGGTCCGTGCGTAAGGCCGGGCTTGGGCTGTTGATGAGCGTGCGCGGGGATGCGAAGCCGATCCCAGTGATCGAGGACGTCTCCGTCCCGGTCAAGCATCTTCCGGCCTTTGTCTCTGCCGTGCAGGAGATGGTCGCTGGGCACGGCACGACCGCCGCCTACTACGCGCACGCATCCGCCGGTTGCTTGCATATTCGTCCGCTGATCAGCCTGAAGACGCTCGACGGGATCGCGGCGATGGAGGAAATGGCCCACGCCGCGGCCGAGCTCGCTCATCGCTTCGGGGGCGTCATGAGCGGCGAGCATGGTGACGGCCTGCAGCGGTCCGAGCTGAACGAAGTGATCTTCGGCAAGGAACTTTACGCAACGATGCGGGAGTTCAAGCACATCTTCGATCCCCTCGGCTTGATGAATCCCGGCAAGGTCGTCGACGGGCCGTCGATGACGGAGAACCTCCGCTTCGGCCCGAAGTACAATCCGGTCCAGATCAGGACCCACCTCGACTTCTCGTCGGAGGGCGGGTTCATGGGCGCCGTCGAGATGTGCAACGGCGCCGCCGTCTGCCGCAAGCTCCAGGCGGGCACGATGTGCCCGTCGTACATGGCGACGAAGGACGAGAACGACACGACCCGAGGCCGCGCCAACGCGCTTCGCAACGCCCTCGCTGGCAACATCCTGACCCCGAAGGACTTCGCCAGCAAGGCAACCTACGACACGCTTGACCTCTGCCTTTCCTGCAAAGCGTGCAAGACGGAATGTCCGTCCAGCGTCGACATGGCGAAGCTAAAGACCGAGTTCCTCGCCCATTACCACGAGCGGCACGGGACCCCGCTCCGCGCCCGCCTGATGGGACACATCCACACGCTGTCGCGGGTTGCAGCGCCTGTCGCGCCGCTTGCCAACCTCGCGCTCAGGACGCCGCTCGGCAAACCGGGCATGGCCCTGGTCGGCGTGCACCGGGAGCGGAAGCTCTCACCGTTCGTGCGCCGCACCTTCGTCCATCGCTGGCGGGCGCACCGCAAGCACAACCCGGTCCCGGCGCGGACTCGCGGCCGGATCGTCTATTTCCACGATACGTTCGCGACCTACAACTACCCCCGGATCGGTCTCGCCGCCGTCAAGCTGCTCGAAGCCGCCGGGTACGAGGTGATCATCGAGGAACGACGTGCCTGCTGCGGCCGTCCGATGCTCTCCAAGGGGCTGATCGACGCCGCCCGCCGGTCTGCACGGCGCAACGTTGCGCTGCTCGCCCCGTATGCGAAGCAGGGGATTCCGATCATCGGCACCGAGCCGAGTTGCATCCTGACGCTGCGTGACGAGTACAAGGACCTGCTCCCGAATGATCCGGATGTCGAGGCGGTGGCGTCGCAGGCGTACATGATCGACGAGTACCTGGCCAAGCTCGACAACGATGGCGATCTCGGTATTCATTGGAAGGAGAGCACCGGACCCGAGGTCTTGTTCCACGGCCACTGCCACCAAAAGGCGCTGATCGGGATCGGGCCATCGATGGCGATCCTCAAGGCGTCCGGCTGTCGCCCGACCGAGAGTGGCGCCGGTTGCTGCGGGATGGCGGGGTCCTTCGGGTACGAAAGCGAGCACTACGAAGTGTCGCGGAAGATCGGCGAGGAGCGCCTCTTCCCCGCGGTCGAAGAGACGGCGACGACCGTCCAGATCAGCGTCGCCGGGGTCTCCTGCCGCCAGCAGATCGAGCATTTCACGGAGCGCTCGACGCGGCACATCGCCGAGGTGCTGGCCTCGCGGGTCGATGGGAAGCGGCCGTGGACACCGGCAGCCTCACTCGACGACGGTGTGGCCGCCACGGAGGAGGGCCAGCGCGATCCAGCGCTGCAGACGATCGCCCCGACCGACGAGGAGACCGCCCACGCCAAGAACCAGTTCGACGGCCCGGCCTGAAGGAGCCAGCGGTGACCAGCATGATCATCGCCGTGGGTTCGCACAATCCCGTCAAAGTGGCGGCGGTGAGATCTGCCTTCGGCACGATCGATCCGTTAGCAGACCATTCCATCGAGTGTTGTGACGTTCCATCCGGCGTATCTGCGCAGCCGATGTCCCATGTGGAGGCGATTACCGGCGCCCGAAACCGGGCGACAACATGCCGAATCGCATGTGATGCCGATTTCGGAATCGGGATCGAAAGCGGCCTGGAGCAGATCGCCGGAACATGGTTCACGAACGGCTGGATCGCCATCGTCGACCGGCATGGCATCGAGGGCCTGGCCTGCGCGATCATGAAACCGGTACCGCTGCCGGCCATGCGACTGGTGCTTGACCAGGGCCTGGAACTGGGAGCGGCAACCGATCGCGTGTTCGGCACGATGAGCAGCAAGCACGCGACCGGGCTGATCGGCCTGTTGACGGGCGATGCGCTCATGCGAGAGGGAACATTCCGGGACGCGATCATCGTCGCGTTCGCGAGATTTCGGCATCCCGAACTCTTTGACACCAAACGGGACGGTAGCGAGTAGTTGACCAAACCTTCCATGGCGTTTATCGAATGCATGGCTCGGCATGGTTCGGCTGCGCCGACAATGTGGGCGTTCAACGCACGGTGTCACTTGCCCGCTTGTAGAGGACGATCGTGTATCGCGTCTGCGACTGTCCCTATGCCGCAAAGCCGCATC
>CADCWI010000108.1 GCA_902806355.1 uncultured Thermomicrobiales bacterium
ATCTCATCAGCTGCGTCGCGCGCGAAAGCGCATCCGACATCGTCGGACCAAACTACACCGGTACGGTGGCTGCTCCGAAGAGGACCGGCTTCGCAGGGGGTGCTGGAGGCGTCAATGGATCGCGTCTGATCAATTGTCTCGCTATTGTCTGCGCGTGAACGGCCCATCACGTTGCTCAGGATGACCGGAGGAATTGACCACCGTACGGAGAGACGTCGAGGGCGTGATGTAGCGGATATCAAATCGCTGATGCCCAATTGCCCACGGCGGTCTGCTCAAGGTGCTCCGGAACGGATGACACGGAACCTGAGTCGGATCCGCCATCGGGGTCAGTCGTCGAGAAAGAGAGGCGCGGATTCCCAGTCCTCTCCGAAGCCGCAGACCCAGTTCAGGGTCCGCAAGCGAATCCGGGCGAGATGATCGATCTCGGACAGCTCGTCGTCGGTCATGTGGGCGAACGACGCTCCAGCGTCTGTCAGCAAGTCGTCCCCGTCAGTGTGAAGCAAACCCGCCGCCGATGCCTCGGCAATCGTATCCCTCAACGCCGCGCGGTCGGTTTGCAGGTCCGTGGGGTCCTGGAACAATGAAAGTCGCCAGGTGACGATGTCCCATTTCTCCCGCTCGTGAGCGAGTTCCTCATCGCTGCGAAGCCTAACCGACCGGGCGCTCGGCCAGACCCGGGTCCAGGGTTTGGGACTCCATTCCAGTATCCGCTGCTCGTCACTGGCGTCAACTGGAATCGTGAGGGTCCCGGAGGGGATCACGCGCAGTGCCCATCCGATTGCGTCCGCCGCCAAGAGTGCGTCCGCACATGCCGCAAGGTCGTCATCATTGAGCGAGGAAACGGGAAGGTGAAGGATCCGCGCCTCGTCGGGCGCGAGTGCGGTCTGCAGCTCGAGCGCGGCCCACGACTCCAGATCGAAACGGTCAGTTTCCGCTTCGAAAAGATCGTCGGATTCCTGCGCTTCGAGAATCCCCCGTCGTCCGAGCGTCACCAGTGAAACGAGTCTCCCGACCAGCACCTGAACCGGCCATGGCCGGATATCGATGAATTCGTCCTCGCCGCCCGGGTCACTCGTCATCGTCACTCCCTGTCCATGACTGGCTAGACATTGAACAGGAAGTTAATGATGTCGGCGTCCTGGACCACATAGGTCTTGCCCTCGCGGCGAAATTGGCCGGCCTTCCGAACATCGGCCATCGATCCGGCGGCGATCATGGCGTCGTAGCTGACCACTTCGGCACGAATGAATCCACGCTGGATGTCCGAGTGGATCTGGGATGCCGCCTCGACGGCGGTCGCGCCGCGCCGGATAGTCCATGCCCGGCATTCATCAGGGCCGACCGTAAAGAACGGCATCACTCCCAGAAGATCGAAGGATTCCCGGATGATCCGGCCAAGCCCAGATTCCTCGATCCCGAGGTCGTTGAGAAAGACCTGAGCATCCTCGGCGCTGAGCTGGCCGATTTCCATTTCGATCTGTCCAGCGATCGTGTCGATCGACACCTTCGGCATCGTGAACGCCTCGCGCGTCGATGCCAACAGCGCCTCCGCCTCGTCACCGAGCTGATCCTCGCCGATATTGAGGAGGATCAGGAGCGGCTTGGCGGTCAGGAATCCGAATCCCCGGAGCATCCTGGCGTCGTCCTCGTCGAGATCGTTCACCATCTCACGCAATGGAAAGTTATTCTCAAGCGACGCGAGCAGGTTTTTCATCAGGACCAGCTCTCGATCAAGCAGTTCCCGCTCAGGTCCCCGCGTCTTTCCGATCTGGCTCTCGATCCGGGCGATCCGCTTCTCGATAAGGGCAAGATCGCTGAACGTGAGTTCAAGGTTCAGCGTTTCGATGTCACGCCTGACATCGATGGATCCTTCGGAATGCGGCACGTTCGGATCCTCGAATGCCCGAACGACGTGAACCAGCGCATCAGCCTGAGCCAGATGTCCGAGCAACTGCCCGCTCATTCCCTTTTCCGAGATGCCTTTGGCAATTCCCGCAACGTCGAGGTACTGAACGTCCGCGGGCACTTTTCGCTGGGGATTGAACAGCTCGGTGAGTGTGTCGAGGCGAGGATCGGGGACCTTGACGGTCGCCAGGTTCGGCTCGTCATTGCCTCCACCGTACGTTCCTGTCGCGGCTTCAGCACGCGTCAGTGCGTTGAACACGGTTGTCTTTCCCGAGCCGGGGAGCCCGATGATCACAAGTTTTGTAGCCAATGTGCTGCCTCAGTAGACGTAGACACAACGTGAAGACGTGTCTACTCAGGTGACCCGTCTGATCACCATCTCGACCGTCTCCGGTCCGACCTTCGCCTGGACGTACCCAGGAGCGCCAGCATTGACATGCTCAACGATCTCTACGCTATCGGCGAGGACTTCGCGTCTGACGTAATCCAAATGCGCGCTGATGGCCCCCGTGATCGCTTCCCGGCCGGAGACGACGAGCGTGATGCGGTCCTCGATGTCCAGCTCCAGTTGTTTGCGAGCGTCCTGAACGGCGCGCACGACATCCCGCACGAGACCTTCCTGGATCAACCCAGGCGTAAGCGTCGTGTCCAGCACCACCGTTGCCGCTTCGTTCTGGGCGGCCGCGTAGCCCTCGTGCTTCCGCAGTGAGACAAGCACCTCGGCTGGCTCCAGTGAGATCTCCGAACCATCGTCCAAAGTCAGGGAAACCGGTTGTCCGGCCTCGACTGACCTCGCGACCGCCGCGGGGTCCGCCTTCGAGAGCGCCCCCCTGATCGCCCCGAGCCGTTTTCCGTACTTCGGACCCAGCACCGGCAGGTTCGGCCGCACTTCCTGAGTCACGACTCCCTCGAGGTCTTCGAGTGCCCTGACGTCCTTGACGTTGAGCTCGTCGAGGATCTGGTCCTTGAGCCGAACGACGGCCTGTGCTTCGGCGGGATCCGTCGTGTGGACCAAAATCGCCGGCAGTGGCTGGCGTGTCTTGATGTTGGCCTCGGCGCGTGCCGACCGTCCGAGGCGGACGACCTCCAACACCGTCGACATCGACCGCGACAGCTCCGGGTCGACCAGCGATGGATCAGCACCCGGGAAATCCATGAGATGCACCGATTTCGCGGCGTCTGCATCCAGCGAGCGCACCAGGTTCTGGTACATCGCCTCGCTCACGAACGGGAGGATCGGCGCGATCAACCCCGAGACGGTCACCAGCACGTCGTAGAGCGTCTCATACGCTGACGCCTTGTCCTGGTCACTATCAGGCTTCCAGAAGCGACGCCGGTTGCGACGAATGTACCAGTTGGACAGCTCCTCGACGACGAAGAACTCGATCGCTCGGGCGGCTGACATGATGTCGTAATCGTCCATCCGAGCCCGGACGAGCGTTACCAATTCGTTGATCCGGGAGAGGATCCAGCGGTCGAGCAACGACCGGTCCGCCACCGGGGTCGCCGTCTCGGGGCGGACCCAGCCATCGATCCGGGCATAGGTAACGAAGAACGAGTAGGAATTCCACAACGGCAGGATGAATCGTCGGCGGACTTCATCGGTGACGTTGTAGCCGAATGCCATGTTGGTGCTCGGGTTCACCGTGGCGAACAGCCAGCGCATGGTATCGACGCCGATCTTGTCAGCGGCATCATCGAACCAGATTGCGTTGCCCTTGCTCTTGTGCATCTCCGCGCCCTTTTCATCGCGCATCAATGCGTAGGTGAACACGTTCTTGAAGGGAACTCTTCCCGTGAGCGCGGTACTCTCGGCGATCAGGGCATAGAACCAGTTCCGGAACTGACCCGGGAAGCTCTCGGTGATCAGATCGGCCGGGTACCACTGCTCCCAGTACTCTCGATCGTGTCGGTAGTTCAGGGTGGAAAGGGCAACGATCCCGGCGTCCAGCCACGGGTTCCCGACATCAAGGATCCTCGAGACGTGAGCACCGCAACCCGAGCAGGCGATCTGCACCGCGTCGACATAAGGCCGGTGTGGCGTATGGCCCTCGAATTGATCCCACCCTGAGACGGCCCGCTCCCTAAGCTCGGTTTCGGAGCCGATGACTTCGAACGTTCCGCACGCCGCGCAGTCGAAGATTGGCAGGGCGAGCCCCCAGTAGCGCTTCTTCGAGATCATCCAATCGTCCATGTTCGCGAGCCAATCAAGCTCGCGATCCATGCCGAACGACGGGATCCAGCGTGCTGAGCGGGTCGCATCCATGAGCTGCGGTCGGAGCTCATCCATGCTGATGAACCACTCATCGACAAGCCGGAAGAGGAGATCAGTGCCGCAGCGCCAGCAAACGGGATAGCGATGCGTGTACTGCTCTGATCGGTACAACAGGCCCTTGTTCCGAAGATTGGCCTCGATGTCCTTCGCGACATCATGCGCTTCCCGCCCGGAAAGCCAGTCGTATCCCTCATGGTAGATGCCGAACTCGTTGATCGGGCCGAGGACGTCGAGATTGAGAGTCTTCGAGAGAGCGTAATCCTCCTTGCCGCTACCCGGAGCGATATGGACGATCCCGGTCCCCTCCTGGGGATCGACATCCTTCCAGGCAATCACGCGGTGGGTGACCCCCTTCGCAGCCGGAAACTCATCGAAGGGTCCGGTGTAGCCCTTCCCGACCAGCTCCGCGCCTGTGAGTTCGCCCACGATCTGGTGATCACCGCGCACGGCGTTCCTGACGGCGTCCTTCGCGACATAGAAGCGCCTGTCACCCTGCTGGACCTTGACGTATGTCAGATCCGGGTTCACCGCAGCCGCGACGTTGGCGGCAAGCGTCCACGGAGTCGTGGTCCAGACCAGGAGCGAAGCGTCGTCGTCGAGAAGCGGCAATGCAGCGAAGATCGCCAAGTGGGTTCTGTCCTGATACCCCTCGGTGACGATCTCGTGCTCGGACAAGCCGGTACCGCAGCGCGGACACCACGGCATGACATCGTGGCCCTTGTAGATCCAGTTGCGTTCATGACACGTCTTCAGGAAGTGCCAGATGGTGTAGTTGTTCTCGTCGGACATCGTGTAATACGAGTTGTCCCAATCCATCCAGTAACCAAGACGGATCGATTGCTCGGTCTGGCGCGCGGCGTATTTCCAGACACGCTGCTTGCAGCGCTCGACGAACTCGGCGATCCCGAATGCCTCGATCTCGCGCTTGTTCTTGAGCCCAAGCTCCTTCTCGACCTCGACTTCGACCCAGAGGCCTTGGGCGTCGAACCCGTTCTGAAATCGCTGCTTTTTGCCAAGACCCGCCTGGTATCGTTGGAAGATGTCCTTGTAGGCACGGCCCCAGCCATGATGGACGCCCATCGGGTTGTTGGCGGTGATGGGGCCATCAATGAACGAGAAGCGCTCGTCCGAATCGTCGTTGCGGGTCAAGTATTGCGCAACGATGTGCTCCTCCTCCCATTGCCTGAGGAGATCGCGCTCCATGGCTGGGAAGTCGACCTTGGCTGGAACTTCGCGAAAAGTGCGGGTTGTGGATGTCTGCATCGTGTGCGCTCCGGAGACGGTGAAATCATTGAGGGGCATGATCGAATGGGCTGGGGCGCAAAAAAGCTCGCCTCTTGTGTTAGAGGACGAGCAGTGCCGCGGTACCACCTCAGTTAGCCGGCAAGGCCGGCTCGCTTAGGCCACATCGCTGAACTGTCAAATCGAGAGATGTGGCAGGCTGCGATAACGGGCAGCGTCCGATCAGGCCTCGGACCATTTCAGATCGTCGGGTGATGGCTCCGGAGTGATTCCCGGGCGGAGCATGCAGAGATCCAGCTCACATCGTCCTGGACTTGCTTGGCTGTGCTCGAGCCCGGCGCTCTCCATCAACGCCGATATGCTTCTCATTCCAGTGTACCAGTTGTAGTCATGGATCAGCCCGAACCGTGGCGCCCGGCTGAGACTCGCATGCGGACCCGTCGGTACAACCCGCTGAGACCGATCAGGTAGGCTGTCCCGAGCAGGTAGGATGCCAGCACATCCGTGAACCAGTGATGGCCAAGGTAGATCCGGCTCGGTCCAACGAGAGCGATCAGCCCGGACATGACGGCGATCACCGCGCGCCGGATTGCAGCGGGACGAAGCCAGGTGAACGCAAGGTAGGCGAGAAATCCGTATACGCCCATGTAATTCAAGACGTGTCCACTGGGAAAGCTCGTGCCGCCGATCCTCGCGACGACGACCCGGATTTCCGGCGTCGCGGGTCCAGGCCGTGCCCGGCGCATGACGCGCTTGATCAGGAACGAAATCCCGCTGGTTCCCCAGGCCATGAGCTGAAACACCGCTTCGATGCGAAAACCGAAAAACCAGAGCGCTGCAGCAAAGGACGGTGGCAACAGCCGGCTTTGCGGCGGGAAACCAGGCCAGGAGGCGACGTGCATCAGCCGGTCGAAGGCAGGGTGGTTCCGCTTTTGCAGCCGGAGGGTGATCGCGGCGTCGGTTGCCGCGGTCCGGTTGCGCCGAACGACCACGAACAGAAGCGAGAACGCCAGCAGCGCAATGGTGACGATTCCGAGCCCGATCTTGCCGCGGGCAAAAACCACGCGATCAGGATTCAACTGAGCTGGATGGCCCTCGCGGAATGTCGACACTATTGATTGCCTCGGGAGTCCAAACACCGTCATCAATGAGTCCTGTTCTCGAGCGTTTGCGGTCGATCGGTCCCCTCGACAGACATACCGCTTCCTTGGTGGAACCGCGAGGGCGAGCGGAACCGGTGTAGCTGCTCAAGAGCCACTACACTGTGGAGTGACAATACCAAGGATCCAGACCGGCGGTCACAGGTGCAAAGGCGGCAATGATACGAGAAATGATCACGTCATACTGGCTGTGGTTCGGGATCATCATCACGGGAGCGTTGATCTTCACGGCGTATCCGGGAGGATACGCTTCGACCTCGCACCACCTGCTTCACGGTCTCTGTGCACAGACGCCGTCTCATACGCTGTTGATCGGCAACAAGCCTCTGCCTTTCGATGCCCGAATGACCGGGATCTACGGCGGTCTCCTTGTCGGCATGGCGACGATCGTGATCAGGGGAAAGCTCTTCCACTACGGAAGTCCGTCTCGCCCCGTCATCGTGGGGCTCGCCACATGTGTGATCGCGATGGCCATTGATGGCACAAATTCTCTCCTGCATGATCTCGCGCTGTGGCACCCTTATCCGCCAGCGAACATTTTGCGGGTCATCACCGGGTACCTGGCTGGTATCGCGTTGTCGGTGATGCTCACGTGGTTGCTGGCGTCGTCGGTCTGGAACCTTGGGCGCCCTGGTCACGGAGTCGGTTCCATTCCGGAGCTGCTGGTCCCGGTGCTTTTCCTCGTGCCCTATGTCGGACTTCTCCTGGCAGCCCCCGCTGTGATGCACTTCCCATTGTCGATCGCGCTGGTGACGTCGGCATGGATCACCGTGAGCATCATCATGCTCGTGATCGTGTTGCTGGTGTTTCGACTCGACGAGCAGGTAAGGACGGTCAGACATCTCCACGTGCCCGGTGCGGTAGCGGCGCTGCTTGGAGTAGGAGTGATGCTGGCGTTGGCGGGCTTGCGCTTCTGGATGGAGCAGACGTTCGGGATATCCAACGCGATGATGTAGCCGTTCGATTGGCAACCGAATCAGCCGCATGCCCGTGGTAAAATTCAGGATCGAAAAGTTGGCGTCTTCTCCATGTCACACCTATCCATTCGGCTCCGGCGGCGCCTTGCCGGGCCTGGCCCGAACACACTGATTATCGGGAGTTTCCTCTACCGCCATGCGAATCCATCGTCATAGTTCGTACATTGCCTCTCGCAAGCGGCGGGCTAAGCTCATGGCGCTCGCCGGTTTCCTGGGTCTGACTGGAACGCTCTTCCTGGCATTGCTGCCGAATTTCCTGCTTCCGTCCTACATCGTCATGCTGGCGGCGTTCGTCCTTTTCAACATAGGCATGCAACAAATCGGCAAGTGGACACGCAATCCGAGGAACGACCAGATTCTCGACCATCAGTTGAAGGCGCTTCCCGATCGGTACTCGCTGATTCACTACGCTCCAGTTGACAAGCAACGTGTCGAACATCTCCTCGTCCATCCAGGCGGCCTGTTGGTGATAACGGCCAAGGAGATCGATGGGCAGATCGATGTCAAGGCGAATCGATGGAAGCGACGGAGCGCGGGACTCCGGCGGTTTTTCTCCTTTAGCGGACCGCAGCTCGGCAACCCGGGGTTGGAAACGGATGGTGCCATTGGGGCGCTCGAAACCTACCTTGCGGACCAACAGCTCGAGGTCGATGTTGAAGGGTGCGTGGTGTTCCTCCACCCGCAAACCGAGCTCGATGTCGAGGAACCCGAATACCCGATCCTGCATGGAGATGAACTCCCGCAATTCATCACCGATCTTCCCGTCGACGCAACCTTCACTACGCGCGAACGTGAGCGGGTCGTTGAGCTCCTGGGTGGCGACGACGCTCCGGACACGCAGCAGGCGCCGGTACGGCGTCGTCCTGTCAAGCGACGTGCCGCATAGTGCCTCCCATGAGTGATAACGAAGGGATGGTCTTGTCCCGGTCGTGGGGATTGCACGGCCAGGAACGGCTGGTCACCGACTTTCGGCGGGCCGTCGTCTCCGCTCCCCGGCATGCGTATGTCGTGACCGGTCCGCCGCAGTCCGGAAAGCGGACGCTGGCGGTCGCCTTCGCGAAAGCCATGAATTGTACCCGGCCGCCAGTCCCGGGTGAATTCTGCGGAGAGTGCGGGATTTGTCGCCGTATCGACCGCGGCGTGTTTCCGGATGTCACCGTGTTCGATCTCGCCACGCAGGCGGATCGAGAGCGGACCAGTGGGAAGAACCTCACGCTGACGATCGCGACAGTGCGTGACGTCTCTTCCCAGATTGCCTACCGCCCGTCCGAATCGCGCTGGAAGATCATCATCGTGGATGATATCGAAAGCATGCAGGAGACGGCTCAGGAGGCCTTCCTCAAGACGCTGGAGGAGCCACCCGCCTACGCCGTGATCCTCCTGCTGACGGCCGATGCCGACCTGCTCCTGCCGACGATCCGCAGCCGGTGCGTGACTGTTCGGATGCAAGTGGTGAATGAGGAGGTGATCCGGGGCGCTCTTGCCGAACGTGGCGTGACGGGAGAGGACGCCGCGCACATCGCCGCGCTCAGCGATGGCCGGGTCGGCTGGGCGATTACGGCGGCGAACGACCGGGCGCTGCTTGAACGTGGACTCGCGGACCAATCAGATACGATTGAGTGGGTGAAGGCCAGCCAGTATCAACGTCTCCTCCATGCGTGGATGCTGGCCGAAGAGTTCAGCAAGGACCGGGAGTCTGTTTTTCGGAGGCTTCTCGCCGCCCAGCGGCTCTGGCGAGCGCTCCTGTATCGCCGTCACGGTGTCGTTGGAGTCGGGACAATAGTCGATATCGATCTGTGGCCAACCGGCACGGCATCATTGTCGGGAATGACAATCGTGCGGGCAATGACTTCGCTGGATGAGTGCCTGACCGACCTCGAAGCCAACGTTCGACCGCGTCTCGCCCTGCAGACGATGGTGATGGCCTGGCCGGAACTTTCGCGGTGATCGCAACACGGACTCGAGCCGATTGCACCGATACCAGTGGACTCGTCGGGGTCCGGACCCGAGGTTCGGACCTGGTCCGGTGGGCGGTCTGGACCGGCGACGATCCACCCGCGTTGTATCAGTGGGTGAGGATGCTCGATACCGGGGAACTCGGCAGGATAGCGGTTGCCCCTGGCCAGGCTGTCGGTGTGTACGAGACGAACTCGCTACCTAGAGTGTCTGCCGTCGATGACGGCGATAAGGACAGCGATCTCGATGACATGGTCCGGGCGCCCGCGCCAGGCGCCTGGGGCCGGATTGGCAACCACATTGGACCCGTGAAGAGCGTGGCCACTGAGGAGATGGAGTCCCCCGAGAGCATCAAGTATCGACTGTTGAAAGCGGACATGCCTGCCCTTGGCGGGCGCATCACGACCCATCACGGTAGCGGTGTCGTCATCGCCTTGGACGTCTTCAAGGGCAGAGTCTCCGTGCGACTCGACATGTCATCCGATGTGGTCGAAATCCAGCACCGATCGCTCCCCCTTTCGGGCGAGAACGGTGCTCCGTCCGGAAGCGCCGCCGATGATCCGAGTGCCTGAAGGAGTTCGCCATGGCCCTGTACCTTGTAATCCATACACCTCATGAGGACGAAACGGATGTGCTCAGACCACCGTCCCGGATGATCGATCTCGCCAGGGATCATGGTGGCGAAGGGTCTGACCCGCAATGGCTGCGATCCTGGACGCCCGACCTCAACGATGACCGCTTGTTCACACTATGGATGTCGACCACGGCCGACGCGATCATCAAGGTCATTCACGACTACGGTTTTCTTGACGACATGGACGCGAAGCCACTTCAGGTCGACGAGTGGGGCCCAACCGAGGTGATCGCATCCGCTGGAGACGCCGCATCGCCGTGAGAGTGCCAGCGAGCGCTCTACCGTGTTTCGTTACGGCGTCGATTATGCGATGCTCAGTCCAGGAACGGACGATGATCGATCTTGCTTCATCCTGAGGAGGTATCCCTCGCATGGCGTCAACATATACAGCGGTCGGAAAGCGGGTCAAGCGTCTCGATTCCCCTCCCAAGCTCACCGGAGCCGAGCAATTCACCGGCGATCTACAGATCGCGGGTCTGCTCAAGGCACACATCGTCGGCAGTGAATACGCGCACGCTCGGATCGTGTCTGTGAACAAGGATGCAGCGCTTGCGGTCCCTGGTGTTGTCGCGGTCCTGACGGAAGAGGATCTTCCGATCGCGCTGGACGAGTCCGGAAACGCAACCGTGCAGCTCCTGGCCGGCAAGGAAGCGTTGCATATCGGGCATCCCGTCGCGCTCGTGTTGGCCACGACAGCCGTTGCCGGACAGGACGCGGCCGAACTGGTCGAGATCGAGTATGAATCCCTGCCGGTGGTGACCGATCTCGACGAGTCGATCAAACCGGATGCACCTCACGTCACCGAAGGCCGGAAGGGCGCATTCGACGACGAGGCGGCGATGCATAACGCTGACGCCGGAAGTGGGTCGTCGGACGAGGAAGCGCTGCCCCCGAACGTTTCCAACTCGGTCTCGTTCGACCGTGGCGATGTCGACAAGGGCTTTTCCGAGGCGGCAGAGACCGTCGAGCTGGAGATCGCGTCGCAGACCGTGCATCAGGGGTATATCGAGACGCAGGTTGCGCTGGCCGTGCCCGACTGGTCGGACCGGTTGACAATCTACACCAGCACGCAGGGCGCCTTTCACGGACGCCAGAAGGTCGCGACATCGCTCGGGATTCCGATCGAGGATGTCAACATCGTGGCGATGCCGGTCGGAGGCGGGTTTGGCGGCAAGTTCGTCCTAATCGAGCCGTTGGTCGCCGCGGCTGCCAAGGCGGTGGGACGACCGGTACTGCTCAAGTACTCCAGGACCGATGACTTCCTGGCCGGCAACCCGGCTCCCGAATGCAAGATCAGGATCAAACTGGGAGCTCGGCAGGATGGCACGATCACGGCTCTCGATTCCGACATGATCTTCGACTCCGGCTCTGCATCAGGATCTCCACTCAGCATCGCAGCGATCCTGATGGGCGGGTATTACAAGTTCCCGAACTTGCGAATCCGGGGCTACGAAACCCAAACTCACAAGCCTAGCTCAGGTTCCTACAGGGCGCCCGGCGCGCAGCAAGGAACGTTCGCGATCGAGTCGGCGGTGGACGAACTCGCTCGCCGGCTCGATCTCGATCCCTTGGAGATGCGCTTGCTCAACTGTGCCGAGGAGGGCGACGAGCGTCCGAACGGCGGACCGTGGCCCAAGATTGGGCTACGACAGTGCCTCGAAGCACTCAGGGACCATCCAGTCTGGGCGTCACGGGCCTCTTCGAAGGCGAATGGACGGGGAGTCGGGATCGCCGTCGGTGGATGGCCCGGCGGCATCGAGCCCGCGACTGCAACTTGCAGGCTTGATTCCGACGGGAAGCTTTCCGTGATCCTGGGCTCGGTCGATCTCAACGGCACCAACACGACCTTCGCCCAGATCGCCGCGGAGGCGCTCGGGACCGATACGTCGTCGGTTCGCGTCAAGACCGCTGACACTGACTCGGCACCGTATGCGGGTGGTACCGGCGGTTCGAAGATCACGTACACGGTCGGCCCAGCCGTCGCCAAAGCCGCCGAGGATGCCGTCGAGCAGATCAAGAACATCGCCGCCAAGCACCTCGAGGCCTCGGTGGAGGATCTCGAGCTCGTCGAAGGATCGGTGAGGGTCCGAGGCGTGCCAGGATCGGCCGTGACGCTCAAGGAGATCGCCGGCCTCAGCATGTCGATGAGCGGCGGCAACCAGCCGATCCTTGGCCGGGGCGGTTCTGGTATCACCCAGAGTGCTCCCGGATTCGCCGCCCATCTTGCGGAAGTTGAGATCGACGACCTCACGGGAGAGGTCCAGGTCACCCGCTACGTTGCCGTTCAGGACGTCGGATTCGCGATCAACCCGGCCTCTGTAGAAGGGCAGATTCACGGCGGGGTCGCGCAGGGCATCGGCTGGGCCTTGTATGAGGGAATCGGGTACGCCGAAGACGGACAACCGGACGCGGCGAATCTGATGGATTACGCCCTTCCACGCTCGACGATGATCCCGGAGATCGATGTCGTGCTAGTGGAGGTCGGGTCAGATGCCGGGCCGTACGGCGCCAAGGGTGTCGGAGAGCCCCCGGCGATTCCTGGACCCGCCGCGGTAGCGAACGCGATCCGGGATGCATCCGGAGCCAGAATCACGACCTTGCCGATTCGTCCTCCACAGGTCCTTGCGCATCTGAATTAGGTGCTCGCATCATCAATCGATTGCCTGGAGGCTGCACCGCCGCTGAAACTCAGCGGCGGTGTACGCTTTGCGTTCGAGAGGTGACGGGCGCGGTGAGGCCCGGCAGAGACATCACCGACTGGGCACTGTCATAACCATGTTGCACGAACTGTCCATTTCCGACTTCGCGATCATCGAGAAGACGACCTTCAGCCTGTCGGAATCGCTGAATGCCCTGACCGGCGAGACCGGTGCGGGCAAGTCGATTCTCCTTGACGCCCTCGGCTCCGTGCTCGGAAGTCGCGTCAGCAGCGACTTCGTGAGAACTGGAGCCCGATCGGCCCGGGTCGAAGCGATGTTCTCCCTGACATCAGCTGAGGCGGCGGCGCTCAAGCCGGTTCTTGAAGAGCTCGGGATCGACCTCGACGAAGACGGGGATCTGATCGTGAGCCGGGAAATCCAGGCGTCGGGGCGTTCGGTCGCACGGATCAATGGCCGCCTGACGACCGCGAGTGTGCTTTCGCGGGTGGGCTCTGCCCTTGTGGATATCCACGGTCAATCCGACCATCTCGCCATTCTGCAAGCCAGCGAACAATTGAGACTTCTCGATCGGTATGCACGAGCGACCCCCTTGCGAGACGCCGTCGCCGAGCGTGCGCGATCGCTGCGCGCCGTGCGCTCGCGACTTCATGATCTTCAGACAGGATCGCGCGAGCGCGAGCACCAGCTCGACCTGCTCCGGTTCCAGGCAGAGGAGATTGCCGAGGCGGCACTGACGCCCGACGAGGACGAAGCGCTCAGCGAGGAGCGAACTGTCTTGCAGAGCGCCGACGCGTTGCGCTCCGGCGCGCAGGACGCGCTCGTGTCGCTCGTGGGTGCGGATGACGCGGTGGATGCGCCGAACGCTGCCCAGCTCCTCCGCGATGTTGAGCGCTCCACGCTCAATCTCGCCGCGATCGATCCCGGTGCGGCGCACTTGGGCGAGCGGGCGACGGAGCTGGTCGTGCTCGCCGAGGATCTCTCACGGGACATCCGTTCCTACGGAGAGGGGGTCGAGTCGCGTCCCGATCGCCTCCAGGCGGTCGAGGATCGGCTCAGCCAGATCCAGAACCTGAAGCGAAAGTACGGGCCGAGCATCGAGGACGTGATCGCCTTCGGAGTGCGGGCGGAGGAGCAGCTCGACGAACTGTCCGGAGCGTCATTCGATGTCGACGCACTTTGTGACCAGGAGCATGTGCTCACCCGTGAGCTGGCCGAGGCATGTCTTGCCCTGTCCAACAAACGGCAAGACGCCGCCAATGACCTCTCCGCACGGATCGAGGGAAGCATCGCCGAGCTGCGGATGGGGAGCTCCCAGGTCTCGATCCGTGTAAGCCAGCGTGACGATCCGGGCGGCATCCCGGTTGAGCTCGATGGCTCGACACGCACGGTGCATTTCGATGAAACCGGGATCGATACTGTCACGTTCCTGATCGCACCGAACGCCGGGGAGGCGCTCAAGCCGCTTGGCCGGATCGCATCCGGTGGAGAAACCGCAAGGCTGATGCTAGCGGTTAAGTCCATCCTTTCCGATGTCGACACCATACCTACCCTCGTGTTCGATGAGATCGACGTCGGGGTCGGTGGGAGGTCCGGCCAGGTGGTGGGCACCAAGCTACGGCGACTGGCGGACGACCACCAAGTGATCGTCGTCACGCATCTACCGCAAATCGCCGCCCACGCCGAACGTCATTTCGCGATCACGAAATCGGACAAGGGTTCACGGACGATCAGTGAGGTACGGGAGCTCGACGAGCGGCAGCGGCTCGAGGAGCTCGCCGCGATGATCGACGGGTTGCCGTTGACCGATCATGCCTTGGCGAGTGCCACAGACATGCTCGCGCGTTCGCGAGCCGGCAGTTGACAAGCGCGGGCGCGGGCCGCCACTCAAGGTTCAGCGGTGTCTGCGCATGGAGCGGCTATACTTTCGTGAAGTGAAGTGTTCTTGCGGGCGATTTTGGACACACCGCCGCGAGTGCTTTGGAAAAGATGGAGAACCCGATGCAACCGAACATGAAGATGATCCAGCAGATGCAGAATCGGATGGCCAAGATCCAGCAGGAGCTGGAGGAAACCACGATCGAAGGTACCTCGGGCGGCGGGGTGGTCCGGGCCGAGGTCAACGGCCAGCGCGAGTTCAGGTCCATCAAGATAGATCCATCGGCGGTAGATCCGGAAGATGTCGAAATGCTCGAAGACCTGATCGTGACCGCGGTGCAGGATGCAATGGAGAAGGCGCAGGCACTGGCCGAGGACAAGATGAGCGCACTGACAGGCGGCATGAAGATTCCCGGACTGATGTAGATCGAGAAGCGGGTCCGGTCATGCAACTCAAGGAGCCAGTTCCATTTTTCATAGATGATGTGGTCCGTCTTCGGAAACCACATCCATGCGGGTCGTACGACTGGCGAGTAGTGCGGATCGGGGCCGACATCGGGATCCGGTGCCTCACGTGTGGGCGACGGGTGCTGCTGCCGAGGCGGACCATCGAGAAGCGTCTCAAGCTCTTCGTCTCGCGAGGTCCGGAAGCGCCTGAACCTGGTCTGGAGGAGGCCGTCCTCGAAACCGATCGGGCATGAGCAGGACGCCGGGACCATCTGACGACTCCATACGGGCCGTTCTTCGGAACGGTCCGTTCCTGCGTCTCTGGATTGTGCAGGCGATTTCCCAGACGGCGCAGAACATCATCAACTTCTCGCTGCTGCTCCGCGTGCGAGACGTCGTCGACGTTCATGACCTGCCACAGGCGAACACCGCT
>CADCWI010000109.1 GCA_902806355.1 uncultured Thermomicrobiales bacterium
AGCAGGTGCGCAACCAATGGGCCTTACCAGCATGGATGAACCCGCGCCGGAGACGGTACCATTCGACCTCCGCGTGCCCGCCCGTGTCGTCCAGGAGCGAACGGGCACTCCCTCCATGGCGGGGTCAGTCCGCGGCGATCGGTCTTCGCAGCCGCGCGCCATCGGATCGCTCCTCCTCGCCAAACCGCCTGCCCGGACACCAGTCCCAGCGCCCAAGCAACAGCACGATCGCCGGCACCAGGATCGGCCGCACGATGAACGTGTCGAGCAGCACGCCGAACGCGACCGCGAAGCCGAGTTGGAACAGGTCCCGCCGTGGAAGCGTCATCAGCGCGGCAAACGTCCCGGCCGGGATCAGGCCCGCCGAGCTGATCACGCCACCGGTCCGGCCGACTGCCAGTCGCACCCCGTCATGGAACCCGAGCCGTGCCGTCTTTTCACGAATCCTCGCCATCAGGTAGATGTTGTAATCCACCCCAAGCGCAGTGAGGAACACGATTGAGTAGAGGGCCACGGCCGACTCCGGAGAGCATGGCTGGTGGGTATGTCTCGTCACCGACCCGTGATCCGCAGTACGTATGAACCGGTCAGCCTTCCTGCCTGGACGGGTACGCATGAACGGTCTCGACCACACGGGCAAGCTGGTCAGGGTCCGTCTCCGGCAGGATGCCGTGACCGAGGTTGAAGACGTGACCCGCACGTCCAGCGGCACGTCGCAATACGTCACGTGAGGCAGCCTCGACGACCGGCCAGGGCGCCATCAGGATCGTCGGATCGAGGTTGCCTTGTATGCCGGTCGCGAAATCGAGCGTCGACCACGCGGTATCGAGAGGCAGCCGCCAGTCCACGGAGACAATATCAGGGCCTGTCCGGCCGATCTCCGCCAGCAGCTGCGCCGTTCCGGTACTGAAGTGGATCGTCGGCGCGGTTCCCCGGAGGGCGGAGAAGATCCGGGAGGTATACGGGGCGACGCGAGTGCGGTACGTCTCCGCAGCGAGCAGCCCCAGCCACGAATCGAAGAGCTGGACCGCATCAGCGCCGGCCGCGACCTGTCCCCGCAGGTAGCGGATCGTCACCTCCGTAATCCTTTCCATCAGCTCGTGCCACAACTCCGGCTGACCGTACATCATCGCTTTCGTCTGGGGATATTCCCGGCTCGACCGGCCATCGACCAGGTAGCACGCCAGGGTGAATGGCGCACCGGCGAACCCGAGGCTTGCCGCCCGGTCACCCAGCTCCTGCCGGAGTAACCGGAGGGCATTCAGCACGTACGGCGTGCCCTCCTCTGGATCGACGACGCGAATCCGCGACACATCCTCGGCCGTGCGAATCGGGTTGGCGATCACTGGCCCGACGCCGGGCCGGATCTCGAAATCAACTCCCATCCCTTCGAGCGGCAGCATGATGTCCGCGAACAGCACCGCCCCATCGACCCCGAACCGGTCGATCGGCATCAGTGTCGCTTCCACCGCGAGCTCCGGCGTTCGCGCCACCTCTAGAAAGCTGTGAACCTTCCGCAAGGCCCTGTACTCCGGCAGGCAGCGGCCCGCCTGCCGCATGAACCAGACAGGCGTCGCATCGACCGCCTCTCTGTTGGCGGCGGCCAGGAATCGTTGGCGGCCACTCATCGTCAGGTTCACGGAGCTAAGCGTAAATTCGGTCATGCTGCCTCTTCAGGGTTCGTGCAGAATAGAAGAGAGAACGTTGCGGCATGAGACGTGGCGCTCACTCGTCGGAGAGCCACGCCGCCGCCTCCTTGGCATGGTAGGTGATGATCCGGTCGGCGCCGGCACGCTTCATCGACAACAGGGTCTCCAGCGTCATCCGGCGCTCGTCGATCCAGCCAAGCCGGCTGCCTGCCTTGATCATCGCGAACTCGCCGGAGACGTTGTAGGCCGTGATCGGCACGTCAAACGTATCGCGGGCGCTCCGGATGATATCCAGATACGACAGGGCCGGTTTGACGATGATCGCGTCCGCGCCTTCGTCGAGGTCGATCGCGATCTCTCGCATTGCTTCCCGGGCGTTTCCGGGATCCATCTGATGAGATCGCCGGTCGCCGAACGCCGGGGTGCTCTCGGCGGCTTCACGGAACGGACCGTAATAGGCGGAGGCGTACTTCGCGGCATAGGACATGACCGGCGTCGAAGTGCGTCCCGCTTCATCGAGCGCGGCGCGGATCGCCGCCACCCGGCCGTCCATCATGTCGGACGGCGCGACGATATCTGCCCCGGCATCCGCGTGGCTGACCGCCGTTCGCGCCAGCAAGGGAAGCGTCGCATCATTGTCGACCTCGCCATGAGCAAGGATCCCGCAGTGCCCGTGGTCGGTGTACTCGCAGGCGCAGACATCGGTAATGACGAGCATCGTCGGCGCACGTTCCTTGATGTGCCGGACCGCCCGCTGGACGATCCCGTCTGGATTGAACGCGCCGCTCCCGATCGCATCCTTGCGATCGGGAATCCCGAACAGGAGAACTCCGGGAATGCGCAATGCCTCCAGCTCATCGAGCTCGCGATCGAGCTGGTCGAGCGACAACTGGAACTGGCCCGGCATCGATGAGATCTCGCGCCGGACGTTCTCGCCCTCGACGATGAACAGTGGATAGATGAAGTCTTGCACTGTCAGCCGGGTTTCCCGGACGAAGGCACGGAGGGCCGGCGAGCGCCGGAAACGGCGTGTCCGGACGAAGGTTCCGCCGTCCTGAGGGCGGTCGAACGTCAACAGGTCGGCCTCACCGGACGCAGCGCGGTCACGCATGGAACACCTCTGGTCTCTTCATGTTTATGTCGCCCTTCCAGTCAGGTACCGCATCACTGCCTGAACGATGCCAGGTGCGTCCGGCGCTGAGGCCAATGCGTGCACCGGAAGATCGACATCCTCCATCGCCGAGGCTGTCGTCGGTCCGATCGCGGCGAGACAGGCGCCGGAGAGTGCAGCGAGATCCGTGCCGAGAAGATGACGCATTGCCCGCACGGATGTCGGCGAGGCGAAGGTGACGACATCGACGGTTCCGGCCTGGACGAGGCTCCTGATCGCCGGATCGATCTCCGTTGCGTCGACCGTGCGATACGCTTCAATGATATCGACCTCCGCACCCCGCGCCCGGAGCGCTTCCGGAATCTCTGCCCGGGCCCGGTTCCCGACCAGGCAGAGCACCCGCTGCCTCGCCAGGTCGATATCGGCCATCGCCGCGATCAGCCCCTCGGCCCGCTGGTCCTCTGGCTCGACCGCCACGTCGAACCCCATCTCACGCATGCGATTCCCCGTCGTCCGCCCGACCGCCGCGACCCGGACCGGCCACGGCTCCCTCCCACGCTGGGCGGTGGTGGCGATCGTGTCCACCGCGTTGCCGCTCGTGACGATCAGCCATCCATAGTGACCTTGTCGCAGATTCGAGATGGTCCTGTGGAGTTTCACGCTATCCATGGGAGGCTGGACGGTGATCGACGGCACATGGTGAGCTACTGCACCATGCCTCTCGAACTCGGCGACTACCGGTGCCGCCACCGGGCCCGTACCGGTCACGAGCACCTGCTTGTTCATGAGGGCCCGAGTGTCGCGTTCAGCGGGCGTGTCTCCGGTACGATTTGGAGTCACCGACCGGATGAGAGTCTGGCTGATGGTCATCACGGCGGATTCGGCCGCATCGGGCGGAAACTCGTCATAGACTCGCTCGAGTCGCGTGCCGTCATCACTGCCAAGCATCGCCCAGAACCGCACGATGTCCCGCCCATGGAATGTCTCGATGCGGGCATGGGCTCCGATCGGCGCGGTGCAGCCGCCACCGATATCTCGCAGGAACTCCCGCTCGACCGACACCTCTGTCGTCACGTCGCGGTCGGCCAGTGCCGCGGCGATCGTCGCCATCGGGTCCGGGGCCACCCTCGTCTCGATCGCCAGCACTCCCTGCCCCGGCGACGGAGTGAACCGGGCGACCGGCAGGAAGTCGGTGATGCGATCCTCCCACCCCATCCGGATCAACCCGGCCGCGGCCAGGATCACCGCATCGTATTCCTCACTCGCCGCTTTTCGGAGCCGAGTGTCGATGTTCCCGCGAAGGTCCACGATCCGGGCATCGGAGCGCAGCTGCCGCACCTGCACCGCCCGCCGCTGCGAGGACGTGCCGATGATCGGCTCGGGCGGCAGTGCATCGATCCCAACGCCGTGCCGGGATACCACCACATCCCGGGGATCTTCGCGCTCGGTGAAGGCACTGATCGCGAGTCCCTCGGGCGATAGCGTCGGCATATCCTTCGCCGCGTGGACAGCGAGATCGATCTCCCCCGCCATCAACGCCCGCTGCAGCGCCGACGTGAACACGCCCCGACCACCGATCTCTGTCAACGGTGATTCCTTGTCGAAATCGCCCTCGGAGTGGATCACCTGGATCTCGAACGCCTGGCCGGGATAGTGACGGGCGAGTGCCTGTTGGACATGCCGCGCCTGCCAGAGCGCCAGGGCACTGCCGCGTGTGCCGATCCGGATGACATCAGGGGCGACGGGCGGGAATGCGGCTGAAGGAGCTGCCTGGGGCACGGGATGGGGCCTGACGTGTCTAGAGGGCTGGTTAGGCGTGGGAGTTCAGAACCCCCCGCAACTCCCACCAATTTTAAGCAGCGCCACCCATCGTTGCAACTGGAATCGGGAGATCCGCGTTGACGGCTATGGTACACTTTCATGTCTGGGTGCCGGAGTGCGCCCCGTTTCGTGTGCTAGCTGTGGAACCATACGCTGACTCGGGCCACCATCCGCTGATTGAAGCGGCCTCCTGATGTCGAGCGCTCCAAGGACCACGACAGAGCCAATCGGCCAGGATACATGTGATGACAGATTCAGAAAGAGAAACCCAGGCGGCTGAAACGACCGGGGAACCAGGAACTCCGGAGCCGGAGGACGTCGTCAAAACCGAACCGAGACAGTTCCAGGTTTCGAAGCCTTCTTCCCGCAAGCCAGCCACAACTAGGGCAGCTACCGTCGTTGATGGCCCCGCACCATACGCGGTGATCGCAACCGGCGGCAAGCAGTATCGGGTCAAGGTCGGTGATCGGATCACCGTCGAGCGGCTACACGTCGACGCTGGTTCCGCCATCACGATCGACCAGGTTCTCCTGCTTGGCGGCGACGGATCGACCCGGATCGGAACCCCGATCGTTGAAGGCGCTCGCGTCGAAGCGACCGTCGATGCACAGGATCGCGGCGAAAAGATCGTTGTTTTCAAGTACAAGGCCAAGAAGCGGTATCGACGCCGGACTGGCCACCGCCAGGAACAAACTCGCCTGACGATCACCGGCATCAGCGGCTAGATTCCAGGAGTACCGCTCGGCACCCCGTGTCGGATGGCGGCCCTATTCGAAGGAGACATCAGTCATGGCTCACAAAAAAGGCGTCGGTAGCTCCCGAAACGGCCGCGATAGTGAATCCAAGCGCCTCGGCGTCAAGCGTGCCGATGGCCAGTTCGTCCGGTCCGGAACCATCGTTGTTCGTCAGCGCGGAACGCAGTTCTGGGTCGGCAACAACGTCGGTATTGGCAAGGACCACACGATCTACAGCAAGATCGATGGTGTCGTTCGGTTCGAGCCGGTGTCCCGCCAGAAGCGACGGATCAGCGTCTACACGCCTGATGTCTATCCTGTCGGCGGCGGCAAGGAATTGCTGACTCCAGACACCATCACCACCCCCGCGGACTGACGTCCGCCTTTATTACAGAACAAACGGAGATCCTTATTCATGAAGCCCGCTATCCATCCCAACTACGTTGAAGCCACGGTGACCTGCTCGTGCGGCAACACGTTCACGACGCGATCGACGCGTCCGACCCTGCGCACGGACCTTTGCAGCGTCTGCCATCCGTTCTACACCGGCGAGCAGCGCATTGTTGACACTGCCGGACAGGTTGAGCGGTTCACGCGGCGCCAGGAAGCGGCAGCCGCCAACGCGGGCCGCAAGTCGAAGCGCCAGCGCCGGATCGAAGCTCGCCAGCAGGGTGGAGCTCCGCTCGACGAGGCTGAAGGCGCCGAGGAGACTGAGGACGAAGCCGTCGAGGCGACCGCTCAGTAATTCCTGGTGATATGCAGATGAAGACACCGGCACGACGATGTTCGTGCCGGTGTTTTTGTGTATCGAACGGCTAGACGTCCCATACGCTCAGGACGCTTGTGACTCGCTCTCGAACAATGGTCGGGTCAGCGACCGCATCCTGGCCAACGCCGGTCCGCTTCCCGTGTCGTCTGCGTCGTCCTGGTGATCGAGCAAGTGCGGCTGCACCCAATGGTGCTCGTCCGCATGCACGAACCGCGCAAACCGCATGACGCTGGCGCGCCCTGACTCGGTCAGGTCTCGGTAGACCGACAGGATCCGCCGCTCTTCTTCAGTTTCGCGGGGGGTGATCACCCGATCGATCAGCCCCGACGCCTGCAACAGATCGGCGCGTGACAACCCGAGCGCCGCCGCTAGCTTGTCGAGGGTTGTCACGCTTGGCTGGGCACCCCGGCCCCGTTCGATGTCACAGACGTATGAGCGGCTCAACCCCGACCGGTCGGCGAGTGCCCGCTGGCTCAGCCCCTGATCCGCCCGGGTCTTGCGGATCCATTGTCCAAGGATCGATCCTGATGTCGGTTCAGCGGGTGCTGCGGGACGGGGCGTGGACATCGGACCTTCCTGACGACGTGAGCTGCTGGAAGGAAGGGAGGTCCTTCGATCCGGGTTGGAGCCATCCTCGGGCGAGGAAGGCGGTTGGGGACAGCGTGACTACCCGCACATCTTACTTCAAATACGCGCGGAACGTACGTCACGGCCCTCTATAATACGGCGACCTTCCGACGATCCGAATCATCGGGCACCGTCCCAGGCGGCACGGTGATGGTGGGCAGGAAGGTACTGTCAACGCGCCATTGGCCATCGACGAAGGTCGTCGCATTCCGGGTTCCAGGACCGGGTCATCACCTATGCTTGTGCCTGCTGAAGATTCTCCGTGGCACGTTCGACGCGTGTTTCGCTCTGCGGCTGAAGCTGCACAGCTCTATATCCTCTGGAGAAACATAGCCAACATCCGCCATAGCAGCATTCGGGCCGAGGGCATCGTTATACGCTGCCAAGCGGTCGACCTGTCCGAACCTCACTGAAGTATGCCTGAGCGAAAGGCGCCCGCTCTCATGTCCTGTGCTCCGAACCAGATCGTTACCGGCAGGGGCCGAATGCTCACGGACCAGTGGCTCTCGGCGGGCACCCCTGCTCCCACGCCACACGTTTCGGCGCAGGTGCCATCGAATCGGCATGCGCCAGGGGATGTCCTGAACGCCGGCGCGGATCCTGTATGAGGCGGCCACGTATCGCGGTGATCGGCGACACCACACTCGTCCACGGCAAGCTGACCGACGCCGGCGCCATCGCCACCGAGCTGGCGCTTCTTGACCGTGCCGATGTCGGATTCCGATCGGTCGCCGCCGATCGCACATCGTGGGAGCAGCTCGAAGCCCGCTTCCGGCGGAGCGACATCACCACCTGGTTGACGACTCGGGATCCCGATCCCCATCAGGCGCACGGGCCTGTGCGTGCTGAACTGCGAATGGGTGATCCCATCGACATCACTGAGATCTTCGGCCGCGACGTGGTCGTCCTCGCAAGTCGCGACGTACGGCTGCGGCGGTTCCTTGCCGATCTTCCCGTTCACACCCGTCCCGATGTGCGTATTCTCGCGCTGATTCATTTCGAAGACGGCGTACCACCCGGCGAGCATCCTGCGGATGTGCTCCGATTCGACACGATTGTCGGCAGTGCCGAGGACTTCGAGCGTTGGGGTACATCGAGCAACCTTCGGATCGGCATCGATGCCGGCGTCCCGGTCATGTCCCTCCTGCACCGGCGGATGCACGGAACCAACGTCCGCGCCCTCGTGAGCTGGGACAAGGACGGCTCCGCAGCCCTGGCGGAGCCTCTTGAGGACATCGTGACCTTCTCACCCGGCGATGCTCCACAGGCACCCGGTTCCGCACCATGGGCGTCATTTGTCGCAACGGTTGCCCTCGGTATGGCCCTGCGGCACCCCTACCCGGAGATCGTCGAAGGGGCTTCCAAAGCCTTCATTAGCTACTCTCGAGAAAGCCTTCGCGACGATTCGCCGTATACTTGACCCATGAACGCCCCGCAGCCTCTCACCTTCAGCCCACCCCGCACGCCGGCCACCTCCCGGGAACAGCTCACCGCCCGGATCAAGCTCCTTGCCCGCAATCACGGGCTCAATGTCACGGCGGTGACGACCGCCGAGCCGTTCCCCGATGTCGCCGATCATCTCGATCAACACATCGACGCCGGGCATATGGCGGGAATGGACTGGTTCACCAAGGAGCGAGGACGATTCGCGAGTGATGTCCGGAACCTCCAGCCCACCGCCCAATCGATCCTCTCGGTCGCACTGACCTATTGGAGTGGACCAGCCGAGAAACCCGACGATGGTGTTCCCCGTGGCCGAATCTCACGCTACGCCTGGGGCAAGGACTATCATCGGGTGATTAAGCGTCGCCTCAAGTCGCTGCATGCCGCGATAGAGGAAGACCTCGGCCATCCGGTCGAAGCGAGACTCCTCGTCGACACGGCCCGGATCGTCGAGCGTGCCGTCGCCGCCCGTGCCGGTCTCGGCTGGTACGGAAAGCACTCATGCCTGATCGTGCCAGGGCACGGCTCATGGGTGCTGCTCGGCGAGATGGTGCTGGACCTCGATCTCGTTCCGGACGTGCCGCTCGACCGCAATTGCGGTCGCTGTACGATCTGCCTGGATCGGTGCCCAACGGGCGCGATCGTGGCGCCATACACGGTCCATGCGCCTTCCTGCATCTCGTACCTCACGATCGAACTCCGGGACGTCATCCCGCTTGAGTTGCGACCGAAGATGGGCGACTGGGTGTACGGGTGCGATGTCTGCCAGGAGGTCTGCCCGTATACCGGCGCGGCGGCGATCACCCGCGATCCCGACTTCGAGCCACAGGCCCTCGACAACGCCTACCCTTCCCTGCCATGGCTGCTGTCGATGACGCAGGACGAATTCGCCGCCACCTACCACGGAACGCCGGTGCCGCGCACCAAGCGCCGGGGACTCGCCCGCAACGCGGCGGTCGCGCTGGGCAACATCGGTACCGCGGACGACATCCCCGTGCTAACCTCAGCACTCGCGAGCCACGACGAACCACTCGTTCGCGGGCACGTCGCCTGGGCGCTTGGCAGGATAGGCGGGATTCATTCCCGGGCCGCGCTCGATCGCGCCCTGCGAACCGACACCGATCACTATGTCCGCAATGAAATCACCTCAGCCCTGACAGCTGGCTAGCGCCGAACTCGGGCGCAAACAAGGACCCTTGCCCTCTGTACCGGCGACCGGAGCCTGTCCTGAGCGAAGCGAATGGATCTGGTCGCCGATTGTCGGCAGCCACACGGGCCCGCCGCTGCCGGTTGGCAAGCGTGGCACCGATATCCCGTGACCGGCCGGGATCTGGAGTCGCGCTGTCCGTGGCACACTATCTGATCAAGCCATGGTTGCACTGAATCTCCCACGAGCACCAGGTCCCGGCAACCCGAGCTGGTGAGGTGAATCAGAACCGCTTTTGTGCGTACATCTTGGCGCCAGTGGCGATCTGGAACGTCAAAGGTAGCGGCGACCGGAGCCTGTCCTGAGCGAAGCGAATAGATCTGGTTGCCTCTACCTTCGGCAGCCACACAGGGCTGCCGCTACAGGCGCGATAACCGCTTGTGTTGGTGAAATGGTCCTAAGCGACTGAGACGAACTTCTGTCCTGACAGGCGTGGCCAAGGAGCTTGCCTTGGCACCTGCATCGGAACCAAGCGATGGTCCGCATCGCACGGTGACCGCTGGATCCTGCGCAATCCCCTTTTGAATAGGACTTTGTCCGCCCGTTTCTCCGCCTGAGGATCGCTCTGTCCGCCTGCCATCCCCCCGGAGCCCGGTTCAACAGGCCGGGCTGAACCGGTCAGGAGCGAGAAACGGCCACCGAATGCTTGCCGTTCGTATGGCTCGTCAATCCCGCGGACTGTCGAGAGACGACGGTTGCACCGGCGTCGATACGGTGTCGTGCCTGGAGCCGGCGATGGAGAGCGAGTGCCTGCGCCACCACCTGATCCATGTTGTAGTACTTGTACGTGGCGAGGCGGCCAGCGAAATGGACCTCCGGCGTGGCCTCGGCCAAGGCTTGGTAGCGCTTGTATCGCTCGGCGTTCTCAGCGTTGGGGATTGGGTAGTAGGGATCCCCATCCGCGCACGGGTACTCCCGCACGATCGTCGTTCGGGCGTGTTCCTGTCCCGTCAAGTGCTTGAACTCGGTGACCCGGGTGAACTCGTAGTCGTTGGGGTAGTTCACCGTACCCACCGGTTGGTAATCGGGTGTGTCCAGTGTTTCGAAGCCGAACTGGAGGGATCGATACGGCAGCTTGCCAAATCGCTGGTCGAAGAAGGCATCGATCGGTCCGGTGTAGATCATCTCCCGGTAGGGAAAGTACGGCGCGACCTCCCGATAGTCGGTATTGAGGAGTACGTGAATGTTGGGATGGCTGAGCATCCGCTCGAACATTCGGGTATATCCGTGCCGCGGCATGACCTGATATGTGTCGGTGAAGTAGCGGTCGTCCCGGTTGGTCCGGGTAGGGATCCGGGCCGTGACGGAAGCATCGAGCTCCGTGGGCTCCACGCCCCACTGCTTGCGGGTATAGCCACGGAAGAATTTGCGATAGAGATCGCGGCCGACCTTGCTGACAACCGCATCCTCCGCGGTTTCCACCCGCTCCATCGGTTCAGCCACCGAAGCGAGGAACTCTTCGACCTCGAATGAGGTCAGGTTCAGGCCATACAGCCGATTGATCGTGTCCAGGTTGATCGGGATCGGCACGAGCTGCCCGTCGACGCTGGCAAGCACTCGATGCTCATAGGGACGCCATTGGGTGAACTCCGAGAGGTATCCGTAGATTTCGGGAGAATTGCAGTGAAAGATATGAGGCCCGTACTTGTGAACCAGGATCCCGGCGTCATCGTAATGATCGTAGGCATTTCCCGCGATATGCGGTCGCTTTTCGACCACAAGGACCTTGAGTCCATCCTGCGTCGCCAGGCGCTCGGCGAGCACGCTTCCCGCGAAACCAGCCCCAACAATCATGAAATCAAACACTGTCGTATCCCGTCTGCTTCCCCGTAAGGCGGGGGTATCGCTGCTACGTTCCGCTTCGCGCCGTCAAGGTCTCAACCATCAGGGTGGCCATGCCTTCGGCGATCGTGTCCCAGTCATGTGTCAGGAGATGAGCCCGCCCTGCGGCAAGGCGCATTCGACGGTCAGCGGCTAACTCGCCGAGCGCCGCATCGACTGCCGCCACGAATGCCGGCGCGTCCTTGACAATCCGGACCACATCGCCGTAGAGACTGGCGACATCGGCGATCGGCGTCGAAACCACCGGCTTTTCGGCGGCGAGGTATTCGAGCGTCTTGGTGGGAGAGATCGAGCGGGTCGCCTCGTTGATGGCGAACGGAAGGATCGCAACGTCGAAACCGGCCAGGAAGGCCGGAAGATCGGCGTACCGCTGTTGACCAAAGTAGGAAATGTTCCGTCGTCGGGGAAGTTCGCCCTGATCGATTTTGGCCAGAGGGCCGATCAGGGCCAGGCTCCACTCTGGACGAGCGTCCGCCACCGCGGCTATCAAGTCGAAATCCAGCCGCTCGTCGAGTACTCCATAGAAGCCAAGCACCGGGTAGGGAAGGGCTGAAAGACCATCCGGTGGGGCAAGTCCGTCGGTCGCGCGAGCGAAGTGCGCCGCCTCCACTCCCGAGGGAAAGCAATGGACCGATGGATGTCGATCCCGGCGCGCTTCATAAAGGGACGGTCCGCCCGAGAACACGAGGTCCGCCTGGCGAAACATCGCTGCTTCCTTGTCCCGCAGTGCCTGCGGCGCGTTGCGGAAGCTGGCAAGATCGTCCATGGCGTCGAAAACGACCAGGCTGGGCTTGATCGTCTCGGGCAAGATACCGAGCGCCATTGGCGTGTAATACCAGACGATCGGGCCTTGTTCCAAGTCACCGGAGCGGTTGGCGGTGTCGCTTGCGAACGCCACAAGGCTCGGCGTTATGAGTCTGGTGATCTCGCCGATCGAATCTTCGGAGAACCCCATTCCCAGTCCGGGAGAAATCGGCAGCATCGGGGTCAGTACCGTGACAGCGCCGTCCTCGGCAACCTGAAGGTAGGCTTCCGCGCCCTCCTCGACGAGGAACATCGGCTCCTCGACAACCATCACCGGGATGTCCTGCGCAAACCGGGAGAGCAAATGCTGCGGGCGTTGATAGACCCCACTCCAACGCAGGTGAGAGAACACGATCAGCGCTGGCGCGCTATGCCCCAGACGCTGCTCCACAGCCCCTACGGATCCTGTTTCACGTTCGCTCACCACTACCATGACGATGTGTCCTTTCAGCCCATCGGCGAATTCTTGCCCAAACGCCGAATGGCCGAGCTTGTAGGCGCGACCTTGCAGAGTGTTTGCCCTCCGGTCCATGGCCGATTGGACCGCAACGGAGTTCGACCCTTGGAAGCCACTGCCAGACCAATATCCATATTCAATTGCCACTTGAAGCGTCGAGAACCGAACACGCCCCAGCGGGGCTCACATACTTGCGTCGGCCAGTACCGCTAATGCAGGAGTTATGCCAACTGGCGGTGGGCGACTGGTCCTGCCGTAGCCCCCTTTGGCACATGGTCACTGTGGTCCTGTTCCTGCATAGGAGTGTTCCGGTGTCAGTGACACCGAGATCCACAGTGTCAGCGAGGAGATCATCGTGCCGGGAATTCTTGACCAGCTTGCCCCTCTCGAAATGTGGGGCGGTCTGGAGTGCACCGTCAATCGTGTCGGTGATCGTTTTCTCGACCAACTGGAGATGAATGGCCACGCCCGACGCATCGAGGATCTCGACCAGTTCGCGGACCTCGGCATCACCGCTATCCGCTATCCCGTGCTCTGGGAGCGAACCGCACCGGAGGGTCCTGCGTCCGCTGACTGGTCCTGGCCGGATCGCCGGCTCACGCGACTGCGGGAGCTCGGAGTTCGACCCATTGTCGGGCTCGTCCATCACGGAAGCGGTCCGTTGGGAACCGATCTCCTGCATCCCGGGTTCCCGGGCATGCTTGCAGAATACGCTGGCGCGGTGGCGGAGCGCTATCCATGGGCGACCGATTACACGCCGGTCAACGAGCCCCTGACCACAGCTCGCTTCAGTGCCCTCTACGGTTTCTGGTACCCGCACCACCGTGACGAGGGTTCGTTCTTTCGGGCCGTCCTCACGCAATGCAACGGCGTGGCGGAGGCAATGCGGGCGATCCGAAAGGTCAACCCGGACGCACGACTGATCCAGACCGAGGACATGGGCGAGATTTTCGCCCGGCCCGTCCTCGCCGCGCAGGCCGCGTATGAGAACGAACGGCGATGGCTGTCTCTCGACCTCCTCACCGGCCGCGTGGTTCCGGGTCACAGCCTGTGGGAGCCGTTGCTGACAGCGGGAATCACTGAAGCGGAACTGCGGCCTCTATCCGAGGACCCATGCCCTCCAGACGTGATTGGCATCAACCACTACCTGACAAGCGAACGCTTGCTCGATGAGCGCCTTGAGCGCTACCCCGAGTGGTCCCACGGCGGAAACGGCAAACAGGCCTATGCCGACGTTGAAGCGGTGCGGGTCTGCGCGGATGGGCCGGGCGGCTGGCGACGCATGCTCAAGGCAACTTGGGAGCGCTACGGCCTCCCCGTGGCCGCCACGGAGGTTCACCTCGGCTGCACCCGGGAAGAGCAGCTCCGCTGGGTGGCGGAAGCCTGGTCCGCCGCGCATGAACTTCGGGCCGAAGGAGCTGACATTCGGGCGGTCACCGTCTGGTCCTTGCTAGGGGCATTCGGGTGGAACCGGCTGGTGACCGAGGAAGGCGGCGATTACGAACCAGGCGTTTTCGACCTACGTGCCCCGAGCCCCCGGCCGACCGCCATCGCACACCTGGTAGCGGACCTTGCAGCGGGCAAGCAACTGGAGCATCCGGTGCTGGAGGTGCCCGGCTGGTGGCGGCGACCGTCCCGGTATCACTACCCCACGGTGGATCGCAATGGCATGGACATCTTGCCGCCAGACGAGCCGGAATTACCTGCGGAAGCCCCGGGCATCCTTGTATTGGGGCCTGCTACTCCACTGGCGGACACCTTCGTGGCAAGAAGCGCGATCCGCGCCATCCCCTGTGCCCGCCGCGACTCCCGGACGCCGTCTGAGTGGGCGGCAAACGCAATGGCTGCGATCGCATCGGAACGTCCCTGGGCGGTTGTGCTGACCACGCCGGCAGCCGAAATCGAGCCCGAAGGCGCCGCCGCGGTTGCCCGGATCTGCGTCGATTCCGGCATTCCTTTCCTCTTCTGCTCACCTGACGCGCCGCAACCCCCAGAGGACCGGGGCCGGGCGGCGCTGGCGGTGGAACAGGCGGTTCTCGGTGCACATCCGGAGGCATTGATCGTCTGGAGCGAGCCGTTCTCCGGATCGCGCACGTTCGATGTGCCCAACCCGGCAACGAACGGCCATGATCCCGATGTGGACGCCGCCTTCATGCGCGATCTCGTTGAGGCGAGCATGGATTTGCTTCTCGACGGAGCGCACGGCGTCTGGAAGCTGGAGGAGCAGGGTTCCGGGACGTGGGCGTGTGAGTCTGCCATTGACCTCGCACCGGTTGGCACGGGATAACGGTTTTTGGCGGCCGTCCCGACGCACTGGCAAGAGACCGGGTCGCCTGCTTCCATTCTTGACCCCACGAGAACGGTCCCAGGCATTGCCCCTCGTGGTTTTCTCACCGAACTGAGTCCTTCGTCGT
>CADCWI010000110.1 GCA_902806355.1 uncultured Thermomicrobiales bacterium
AGCAATGGTTCTCACCCCACCGCCATTGGGATTGTTCAGACGCGAGAACAACAGACGGACAGAAGCATCTTCGGTGCTACCTACCATCCCACGTTGTTCTTAGGCGGCATGAGGACGGGGCTGGTAGCCGTCTATTGTCTTGCCGAAGAAGCCGATCGACTCCAGGCGCGAAGCGATGCTTGGCGGAACACATTGCAGACTCTCAACCTACAGTTGAAGTCCCATCTTCCAACCCTTGTCCCGCCGCAGTCCTAACCGCTGGGTTCGAGCAGCCGGTCCATGAGGTCGGCCGCATCGCGGTGCGCAGCCGGCATGACGCGGCTGTAAAGGTCCATCGTCGTCGCGATCTGCGAATGCCCGAAGTTTCTCGACCGCCTGAGCTACAGTCTCGGATGAAGGTGACCGCCTTGCACATCAACCGCCTCCAGCCCAATGAGTGCGGGGTGATCGAGCGACGAAGGGTCCGTCGAGGTCACGAACAGCTGGCATGATCCCCTGGCGATTGCCGCGAGAAGCAGGTCTCGATGAACGGCATCGAGTTCGGACAGCACATCATCCAGAAGCAGGACCGGCTGCTCACCGGACACCTCCGCGATTAGATCGGCTTCGGACAGCTTGTACGCCACGACACCGAGGCGTTGCTGCCCACGCGATCCAAACTGCGCGAGTGGACGTCCATCGATGCTGTAGAGAAAGTCATCGCGCTGCGGACCGACAAGTGACATCCCGCGCCGGAACTCATCCTCGCGTCGTGCCGCCAGCTGCTGCTCCAGCGCCGCCGCGATCATCTGACGGCGCGCGCTGGAATCGGTGCCCGGCTCTATCTCTGGTATCTCCATCCGTGGCGCATAGGAAAAGGAAATGGTCGCCGCATCGACCAGACCCAGTGATCGCTTCTCCACCAGCCGGGCGAGCCCGTCGCAGGCGATCGTCCTCGAGCTCACCAGGTATGACGCGGAAGCGACGAATTCTTCATCCCAGTAAGACAACTCCGTGACCGCCCGCGAATCTCCGGGGTGTCGCCGGTCCCGCGCGAACGACCGAAGCAGCCCGTTGCGCTGCGCCAGGATCCGGCCGAACCTCGAGAGGGAGCTGAGGTAGCCACGATCGATCTGGGAAATCAGGATATCCATCTGCCGGCGCCGCTCCGCGGGGGGGCCGGAAACGAGATACACGTCCTCTGGCGTGAAGAGGACGCACTTCAGCACCCCCACGACATCCTGGGCTCTCGCCACTCCACCATCGAGCAGGAACTGCTTGCGCGCCTGTCCCGACACTCCCTGCTCCTGCTCCAGCGTCAGGCCGACGACAGAAGATCCAGCCCGGGTCTGGATCGATGCCTCGATCCTCGAGTACGGCGGAACCGAGAGATCGACGCCGCTGTTCCAGCGGATGACGTCGCGATCGGAACCGGCGCGGGGAGAGCGAGTCGTCGAGAGCATGACAATCGCCTCCAGGAAACTCGTCTTCCCGGAGGCGTTGCGGCCGGAGATTCGCATCCCCTGAGTATCGATTGCGATATCGAGTACATCGTAGGTGCGGAACTGTTGAAGGGAGAGACGAGAAACCTGCATGCGCTCCTGTCGCCGATCGCGGGCGTTCTGCAATACGAGTCGCTCGATGGAACATTCATTCCACCAGCATGATGCGAGGGCGTCATCTGTGGAATGATGACCGCTTCACTCTACGCCGGACGGGCGTTCTACCTGCCCCCGATGACCATCGGCATGATCACGTGCGTATATGCATCGCTGCCGCCCGGCCGCACGATCCCGGCCTGGGTTGGGCCGTTCAGCCCGAGCGTCACATGTCCGGTTTTCAACACCGAGAGGACATCGGACAGATACTTGCCATTGAACGCGACCTGAACTTCGGCGCCGTTGACGCTCGAGTCCACGAAACTGTGGCTATTCCCTCGCTCCGCCGCATTGGCGGACACTTCGACGTTACCGGGCGTCAGGTCATCTTCGCCCGGAGAGACGACCAGGCGGACGACATCGTTGTTGTCACGGGCGAAGTATCCGGCCCGGCGGACCGCGTTCAACAGGCCGTCACGGCTGAGCTCCAGCCGGGTGACGAAGTCCTTGGGAACGATCTGCTGGACGTCGGGGAACGTGCCGTCGATGAGGCGGGACACCCATTCCGTGTCGCCCACCCGTGCCAGGATCTGACTCCTGTTCGGCGTGACCGCAAGGCGGATCGCTTCATCGTGGTCACCAATGATCCGTGCGAGCTCGCGATAGGACCTCGCCGGTACGATGAAGTCCTGGCGCTGCTCGACGGTCGAGTCAAGCTGCCCTGAATTGACCGCCATCCGAAAGCCATCGGCGGATGCGAGCATCAGCGTATCGTTGTCGAACCGTGTCAGGACGCCCGCCAGGACTGGACGCGAATCATCGGTCGCCGCCGCGAACTCGACGAGCGAGATGAGCTCCCGCAATGTCTGGGCGTTCACCGAAGCCGTGAACCCCTCTTCCGTGATGGACGGGATGACCGGAAAGTCTTCGGCATCGATCCCGTTGATTGAGGCGGAATCCCGCCCCGCCTGGACGACGAGCGTCAGGCGCGTCGGATCGACCGACAAGTCCACCGGCCCAGAGGGCAGCGTATTCACGAACTCGCCCAGCAGGCGAGCATCGATCGTGATCCGGCCCTCTTCCTCGATGTTCGCGTCGATCCATGTCGTCACGCCGATCTCGAGGTTCGTGGCGGCAATGCGAAGCCGCCCCTCGTCCGTCGATATCAGCACGTTACCGAGCACTGGCAACGCGGTACGCGTCGCGACGGCGCGACCGACCCGGCCCAACGCTCGTTGCAGATTTTCCTGAAGGCACGAAACCCTCACGCGCCAACCCCTCTTCACGTGTCCGTACGCCATAAGCGATGTCGAGTATAGCATGCAGGGATTCCAGCCTGGCGCCAGAGCGCGAGCTTGCGGAGATGTGAATCCAGCCTCCACCATCCCGGATGACATCTTGGCAAAGTAGATCACATGTTCTATACTAGATGAAGAACATCCGTTCTCATGGAGGGTACCGAGCAATGGCAGTCCAAACGTCTTTCGATCCAGGCCGATATCTTACCGTCGTCAATGGCAGCGACTATCTCGAAGTGAAGTGGCGTCTCGTCTGGCTTCGACACGTCCATCCCGATGCGCATATCGAGACCGAACTCGTCACGAACGAAGATAATCGAGCGGTCTTCAAGGCGCGGGTCTCCGTTCCCGATGGAGCCGTCGCGACTGGTTGGGGCAGTGAGGGAGCGTTCAATTTTCCCAACTACATCGAAGCCGCGGAAACCAAGGCAATCGGTCGCGCTCTTGCGGCGCTTGGCTTCGGAACGCAGTTCTGCCCGGATTTCGATTTCGGGGCGAGTGAGAACCATGTCGTGGATGCGCCGGTCAACCTGAAGGCGACGCCATCGGCGCCGGCGAATGTCACGACAGGATCGTTCGACCGGGAGCCGGTCAGTGCTGACCAGACGGCGACTTCTCGCCAGATGAATCTGATCGGGGTCATCAAGCGTGAGCTTGGCCTTGAAACCAAGGCGCTGGATCAGTTGTCACTTGAGGTGACCGGTCGAGCGACTGACGATCTTTCCCGGAAGGAAGCGTCACGCCTGATCGAGGTTCTCAAGGACCGCCAGAATCGGCAGGTTCCGCGATCGGCCTAGGGCCGACGGGTAGCCCGCCATCTGTAGTGGGCGGAAACAAGGGGATTCAGGCATGATCTCGGCGAGGGACGTGATGAACATGAGCGCTGGATCGCTCCGGATCGTGGAGAGGCCAGAGCAGCTTCCGGCAGCGCGTGAAGCTCGAATGGAAATCCTGGAGAGTCGGCTCGCGGATGGCTATCAGCGGATCGAGTCGGCGCTCTCGCGAGGAGAGGACGTTCAGGTCTGGGAAGAGTTCTGGATATCACTCCTGCGTTCGTATGAACAGCTGTGCGACGAGATGGAGCAGGCGGCCTGATTGAGCACAACAGAAGAAGCAGATGTAAGGAAACGCCGCTGACGATAGTGCCAGCGGCGTTTCTATGCGCTTGAGGGCGTCACCGCCTATGGACGCCGGTCAGGACTCGTTGATGGTCACCTTGTTGAGTGTGACCGGCTCGACCGGGCTCGATGGCTCGCCGCTCGGTCCCCGCTTGACCTGGACCGACGCCATCGCATCCACGTTTTCGAGTCCGCTGATGACCTTGCCGAAGATCGTGTAATTCTTCGGGAGACTTCCGCGCAGGTCCTGCAGGCAGATGAAGAACTGGCTGCCGTTGGTGTTCGGGCCAGCGTTGGCCATCGCCAGTGTTCCCCGCTCGTATTCTTTCGTCACAGGTTCGTCTTCGAACTTGTATCCCGCGTCCCCGGATCCGGTTCCGGTCGGATCCCCGCCCTGAACGACGAAACCCTTGACGATCCGGTGAAAGGTCGTGCCGTCGTAGAACCCTTCCTTTGCCAGGTTCACGAAGTTGTTCACGGCCTTCGGAGCATCTTCCGGGAAGAACCCCACTTCGACAGGGCCATGGCTCGTCTCGAGGGTCGCGGTATATATCACTTGAGGATCGATCGTGATATCGAACGGTGTGGACCTAAGTGCCAAAACAGGTGTTCCTTTCTTCCGGCACTTCCTCACCCACTGGTCTGGGAAGCGGCGGATTGCGCCTCTACGCCGGCAAGTCCCAACGCATCCGCGTTGGCAGCCATCGCTTGTATCACAAACGCGACGTGATCGTCGAATGGAATCCCCAACTCCTCGGCACCCCGCAGCAGGGCATCGCGGTGAATTCCTTCCGCGAATCGCTTGTCTTTCATCTTCTTCTTGACCGACGAAGGCTTGACTTCGGCCACCGCCTTTGACGGCCGCACGAGCGCCACCGCGGCGATGAATCCGGTCAACTCATCGACCGCGAAGAGCGTCTTCTCCAACGCCGTACGCCTCGGATGCTCGGGCACATCCGCATGGCTCAGGATCGCCTCGACAACCCATTCCGGGTATCCTTGCTGACGCAAGATTCCGGCGCCGACGAAAGGATGCTCGGCGAGATCAGGGTGCCGTTCAAAATCGAAGTCATGGATCACTCCGACCAGTCCCCATGCCTCCTCCGGCTCGCCATGCTTGACGGCATAGGCCCGCATCGCCGTCTCTACCGCGAGGCAGTGCCGCCGCAGGCTGGGCCCCTCGACCCATTCCGCAAGGAGCGCCCATGCGTCATCGCGTGTCTTGCCGTTCATGTCCGGATACGGATGAGTCACTGTGGCGTTCCTGACGTTGCTCCCGGAGCGGGAAGAATGAGCATGGCGTCCCCGAAGGAGAAGAACCGGTAACGGTGAGCGATTGCCTGGTCGTACGCATCCAGCAGGCGTTCCCGGCCGACAAGCGAGCTGACCATGAGAAGCAGGGTCGATCGTGGCAGATGGAAGTTGGTGATCAGCCCATCTACAAGCTTCCACTCATATCCGGGCATGATGAAGATGTTCGTCATCCCCTCGAACGTGTCTGCGCATTGGTCGCCCCGGCCCTGGCCCAAAGACTCGAGCGTCCGGGCGGCAGTCGTCCCCACCGCTATGATTCTTCCGCCGCGAGCCCGGGTCTTCCGGATCGCGGCAATCGTCTCTGCCGGAACCCGGCACCATTCGGAGTGGATCACATGATCCTCGGCGAAGTCGGACGTGACGGGGCGGAACGTGTCGAGACCAACGTGCAACGTGACCGACTCAATATCGATCCCCCGCGCCGCAAGCCGTTGGAACATCCCGTTCGTGAAATGTAGCCCGGCGGTTGGTGCCGCTGCGGATCCAGGATGCTCTGCGTAAACGGTCTGGTACCGATCGTCTTCCTCCAGGTGATGCGTGATATAGGGCGGTAGCGGCACACGCCCGTATTCGTCGAGAGATTCGTGAATGGCGGAATCCAAGCGGATGATCGCTTCACCCTCGCGCAGCTTCTCGATGACCGTTACGCCGGACGGGGGACCACCGTGTCTGGGCCGAACCCGGATCCGCTCACCCTCCTTGATCCGGCGCCACGGCCGGACCAGTGCCCGCCACGTTTCCGCGTTTATCTGCCGGAGGAGAAGGACTTCCACCTCGGCACCGGTCTCCCTGTTGCCATGCAGCCGTGCGGCGTTGACGCGCGTGTCATTGACGATCAGGAGGTCACCGGGGATCAGGAGCTCCGGCAAGTCCCTGAAGACATGATGTTGGAGAGGACCGCCCTCACGAGGGAGGAGCAGAAGGCGGCTGTCGCTTCGCTGATCGAGCGGTTCCTGAGCGATCAGCTCGGGCGGGAGCTCGTAGTCGAACGCGCGCATTTCCGTCCGCGGGAGACCTGACATCGTCATTCTTCGAATGGCAGGAATGACGATTGCCCACCCAACTGATCCCTGTACGGGACCCCGAGATGCTCGTAGGCTCGCCTGGTCGCGATCCGGCCCCGGGGCGTGCGTTGCAGAAATCCAAGCTGGATGAGGTAGGGCTCGTAGACGTCCATGATCGTGTCCGTTTCCTCGCTCGTCGCCGCCGCCAGCGTATCGATCCCGACCGGTCCGCCGTCGAATTTCTCGATCATCGAAACCAGGATGCGCCGGTCCGTGTCATCGAGCCCGAGCGTATCGATCTCGAGCAGGTTGAGTGCCTGATCGGCGATCTCATCCGTCACGACTGCCTCGCCCGCCACCTGAGCGACGTCCCGCACGCGCCTCAGGAGCCGGTTGGCGATTCGCGGCGTGCCACGAGCCCGGCCAGCGAGCATCCTGGCGCCACTGTCCTCCATCGGGAGCTGCAGGATGGAGGCTGATCGGCGGATGATCTGCTCCATCGCGTCCTGATCGTAGAAATCAAGGCGCATCACCGCACCGAAACGGTCGCGCAGCGGTCCCGTCAGGAGTGCCAGCCGGGTAGTCGCTCCAACCAGCGTGAAACGGGGAAGGTTGATCCGCATCGTGCGCGCGGCCGGACCCTTGCCGATGATGATGTCGACCGCGAAATCCTCCATCGCGGGATACAGGACCTCTTCGACCACACGGTTCAACCGGTGGATCTCGTCGATGAACAGCACGTCTCCCGGCTTCAGGTTTGTTAGGACCGAGACCAGGTCACCCTGGCGCTCGATCGCTGGCCCCGAGGTAACACGAAGGCTGACACCCATCTCCGCCGCGATGATACTTGCGAGAGTCGTCTTCCCGAGTCCTGGCGGGCCATAGAGAAGAACATGATCGAGCGGCTCCTGACGTTCGAGTGCCGCCTGGATAAAGATCCGGAGATTCGATTTGACGCGATCCTGGCCGATGTACTCCTCGAGACGCCGAGGGCGCAGCGAGCGCTCGTCGGCCAGATCCTCGGGCCTCTGCCTGGCCGAAACGGTTCGCGATGCGTCGCGAGCCTCGGCGTGTGATCGGGAGTCGCCAGCCGGCGATGAAGAACTGTCCATGGCTCAAGTATACGGTGAATTCGAACTAACGTTCGCCTTCCGTGCTGACATCGACCACCATGTCGGGGATACCATCCTCGACCGTGAAAGTACGTTGGCATATGGTGCATGTGAGCGATCCAGCACCCACCTCCAGCTTGCCGTGATCGACCGGACACACCAGGATGTCTAGCAAGTCGCTCGTGATGCCGAGAGACGCGGCAGATCCGTTCGCGGCGTCCGAAGTGTTGGATTCCATGGTCATGTGGATTCTCCTCTCAGGTCAAGCGGGCGGCGGCGTGGCTGGAGCCGGGCTTCCGGTCGGGGATGCGATCCCGAACGAGGCAAGCTGGGTGGTCGCCCGCTCGGAGATCAGTGTCGTGGGATCGATCTCCGCGGCCCGCTGATAGTGCACGACCGCCTCTGCCTCTCGCGGCGGTGTCCAGGCACGATACAGCTCCGCCAGATAATAATGCGCTTCCTGGTTGTTGGAGTCGAGCTCGAGAGCCTTGACGAACTGCAGTTCCGCATCCGCACTCATCCCACCGTCCGCGAGCGCCCGCGCGAACGCGAGTCGGACCCCGGCATCATCCGGCGCAAGATCGATAGCCCGCTCGTACATTGGAATCGCTTCGCCAAGCCTGCCGGAGTTCCCGAGAAGATTGGCGAGAAGCAGAGTTTCTTCCACGTCATCCGGCTGGCTGGCGACAACCGTCTGCTGCTCCCCGATCACGCCCTGGTTCGGATCCTCGAAGTTCTCGGCGTCACCGTCATCCGGGGAATCCGTGGAACCGAAGAGATCTTCCGGCGAAATCGTGACGACCGCAGCTCCCAGCATGCCGCAGATCACCAGTGATGAGACGATCACGAACGCGAGCTGCATTCGTCGCATGCCGGACCGTGACGTCCGGTCTCGGCTCAAGGGAAGCTGCGTGCGGGTTGAACGACGACGTTGGCTCACGGTTGGCTCACGGATGCATGCCTCCAGGTAATAGGTGTCGCTTGATTGGCCGGTACGGATCAACGGTGCCAGGCGGGAGCCCGGTACGGCAATGTCCGGAGACCAGCTTGTGGCCACCTTACCAAAATCCGGGCGAACCGGCTTTGCGAATGCCCTGACGGACCTGATATACTGCGACCGCTCTAGCGGGAGCGAGCGCCGGCCTAGCTCAGTTGGTAGAGCAGCTGTTTCGTAAACAGCAGGTCGTCGGTTCGAGTCCGACGGTCGGCTCCCGACGACCCCCTAGACAGCCACGCCGAAGTGGCGGAACCGGCAGACGCGCTACGTTCAGGGCGTAGTGGGAGTAATCCCGTGGGAGTTCAAATCTCCCCTTCGGCACGAGTCGGCGCGGTATCGTCCATAATGCCGGCTGACGCACATTGACAAGCGAACCCCAGCATCGTTGAGGGGAAGAAGGATGATCGCTGACCCGCTTGCGGGCCAGAGGAAAGTCCGGGCTGCACAGAGCAAGGGTGCCCGGTGAAAGCCGGGGAGACACGATGCGTCGTGTCGACAGTCCAGATCGGCGCGTCTGTAAGGGGCGCGAGAGCAACAGAAACCATTCCCGGGGCCCAGGTCTCCGGGCTGAAAAGGGTAATCCTCCCCGCAGCAATCTCCGATTCGGCCGCTTGCAGGCTGCTCGCCGAGGCCGGAAGTCGAGAGCAGTCACCGAGGCGACGACGTGACCAGCCTTTATCGGTTGAGAGAGATGATCATCACGAACAGAACCCGGCTTACTCTCTTCCCCTCAACGATGTGCCTGTGGTGCCTTTAGCTCATTCGGCAGAGCGCCGGTCTGTGGATCCGGAGGTGACGGGTTCGATCCCCGTAAGGCACCCCCAGCTTGTGCAAAAGCGCCGGTCGTCGCAAGGACGACCGGCGCTTTTGTCATGCCCGTCGATGTGGGCTCGTGGGCGAGAATCTGCCTTCGTCGGGATCAGATCGGTGGGCCTTGATCGACATGGCCGCATACCCTCCAGCCAGCGCCGCAACGACCATCACGATCGGAACGATCGCGGCGGTTGGTGGTGGATCCGACCGAATGCCGGGCTCGGTGCCCATCAGGGAGCGCACCGTCGCCTTGAGGACCGCCGTCCCGATGTGAAATGGCAGATAGAGCGCAGGGACCAGCGTCACCCAAAGCAGCTCGCGATTCTGGGCAAGCGTCCCCACCACTATCCCCGCACTCCCGAATCCGACAGCCGCGAGGATGAGATCAGACGGTCGCACCACGAACGCCACCACAGCCGTGAGGCCGATGACAGCGGCCCAGGTCATGTATTGGCGTGATGATCTGACCGCGGCGCTGACCAGCATTCCCGCGGCCAGGAACCAGCCGATGCCACCGAACGCGTTGAGAGCCCGGCCAACGTCGCCGCCCGCAAGGATTGACGCCGCCACCACGAGCGTCGCGAGAACGAGAAGCGCGGTGCCAGATCGTTCCAGTCCCATCGTATCGTCCTGTTTCTCCTGTGCCAGCTCCTGGCTTCTCCACACTCGGTATCACCACCAGCCCGCGTCGCATAACCATGGATTCTTGAATGGACGTGACGCGCAAACCGACAGCCGCCGCATCGGCGTCATTACACCATGCGATGACTCGCCGAGAAGAGAGCCCCTCGCCCCAGGACCATTGTTCCAGATGCGTGCGCCGCTGAACGGTATGCGTGCCGGATGTTCAACCATCCGCGCCTGACTCCCGGCCAATCCTGACATGCCTATAGCAGGCTGCTATACTCCGCGGAGGTCATCCTCAACATGCCCTCGTAGCTCAACGGATAGAGCGCTTGGCTTCGGACCAAGAGGTTGGGGGTTCGAGTCCCTCCGAGGGTACCTCCGTGCGCCACCCCAATGTGGCGCCATACACCGAAAGACGGAACATGCGGGCCTACATCCTCTCCATTGGCTCGGAGCTTCTCCTCGGTCAATTGACCGACACCAACGCGACGTATCTCGCCCAGGAGCTGTCGGCGGTCGGTATCGATCTCGTTCATGTCACCCATGTCGGCGATGATCACCAGCAGCTTGCGGATGCGATCCGACACGCGCTCTCGCTGGCAGATTTCGTGATCTGCTCCGGGGGTGTCGGCCCGACCGATGATGACCTGACCCGTGAAGCGATTGCAGACGTTGTTGGGGAAACGCCGGAGATCGATCCGGACCTGCTGGTCGATCTCAAGGGATTCTTTCGCGGTCGCGGCCAGGATATGCCCGAGCGGAACGCGAAGCAGGCATGGGTCATTCCGTCGGCGAGGATTCTTCCGAACCCGGTTGGCACGGCGCCAGGCTGGTTTGTCGAAACGGATCGTGGCGGACCGAAGATCATCGTGGCGATGCCCGGTGTTCCCCGGGAGATGTTCAGGATGTGGAAGGAGCAAGCGCTTCCCCGCCTCCAGGAACGCGCTGGTCAGCGCGTGATCGATTCGATCATCGTCAAGACAATCGGAATCGGCGAGTCGGCGGCGGAACAGGTGCTTCATGATCTCGTGCTCCGCGCCGATCCTGTCGTCGCGACGTATGCCAAGGATGACGGCGTCCACGTGCGGATCACCGCGGTCGGCGACGATACCGCGGAAACCCGTGCGCGTCGCGACAGCGGGCTCGCCGAGGTCCGGGAGCGACTCCGGCGGTATATCTGGGGGGTGGACTCCGACACCCTTCCGGGCGTGATCGCCGACCGGATCCGCGTCCGCGGCCTGAAGCTCGGTGTGATCGAACATGGCACTGGTGGGGCGTTCACGCTGCTGCTGAGCGGCGATCCCGTTACGTCGGACGCCCTTGCGGGATCCACGGTCGAGCCGTTCGTCGCCGACATGGCGGGAGACGGCAAGGCTCTGGCATTGAAACTCGCACGCGAGGCGCGGGGCATGAATGGTGCATCGCTCGGTGCCGCCATCGTCTTCACCGGCTCCTTGCTGGATCTCGGCCTCGTTACCGGCGATCTCAACGTCGCCGTTCAACGCGATGGATCCGAGCCAACGCTCCTCGCGCCAGCGACCCTGCGCTCGACGTTGGCCGAAGTGCAGCGTCGGGCAGCACTCCACACCGCCGACGCGCTTCGCCAATACCTTGCGACCTGACAGGTACCATGGACACCGGGTGCTCCCTCACCCCCGAGGAACCTGCAGGGACAATCTGGAATTGACCGGGGTGAACCCTTGCCTCACCGCTCGTGGTCGAATTCGGCGCCCGTCATGCCAGCCGCACCGGGCGGCTGCATCGGCAAAGAGCCGCTTGTGAATTCCGGGGCACGGCTCTGCATTCGCCAGTCCATCGTCCGGAGTCCTCAGAGACCCTTTACGGTCGTGGAATCTCGCCTTGCCATGCCCTCAGGAGGTCGTGCTGACGGGCGAGCATCCCATCACGCTCCGCATCGGTGTGGTCGTCCCAGCCCAGCAGGTGAAGCACGCCGTGAGCGACGAGGAAAAGCAACTCGTCCGCTGTCGTCCACCCTGCCGGCCCGGCATTCTCCCGCGCCCGGTCAACCGAGATCACCAGATCGCCGCCGGCCGCGTCTTCGATGACGCCGGGAAACGCCTCGTCGGAGCCGTCATACGGAAACGTCATGATGTCCGTCGGAGCGTCGATCCGCATGAAGTCGCGATGCATCCGCTGGATCTCGGCATCAGAAGTGAACTGTATGGCGATGCTCCAATTCCCGCTGGCGTCCTCCTCAACGAGGACATGCCGGATCAGCCCCGTGAGGTGGGCCTCAGACGCGGCCTCCGGCACGTCGACATCACTCGCAAGCTGTACATCGAGCGACATATTGCTCATTTGGGCGCAAGGGCCGCTCGTACCGCCGAAGACAGCCTTGTGCCGTCGGCGCGACCTTCGCTTCGCCTGGAGAGCAGCCCCATGACCTTGCCCATGTCCTTGGGCGTCTCCGCACCCACTTCCGCGATTCCCTCGCGTACGAAGGTTTCCAGCTCCTCATCGGTCATCTGCTGCGGCAGATAGCGCTCCAGAATGGCGAGTTGTGCCGACTCCTTGCCGGCGAGATCGTCACGACCGCCAGCGCGGAACTGTTCGATCGCATCCCGCCGCTGCTTCGCTTGGGAGCGAAGAACCGCCAGCTCTTCCTCCTCGGTCAACGATTCGCGCTTGTCGATCTCCGCATTCTTGACCGCGGAGAGCAGGAACCGGATCGTATCCCGGAGTTCCACCTCCCTGTAGCGCATCGCCTGTTTAAGGTCATTCGACAGCCGTTCCCGGAGTGTCACCGTGTGTGCCTCTTTCCTCTTCGATACGAATCCTGGCGGGGGTTCAGGCGAGCGCGCTCAGCGGTCGTCCCCCGAGCAGGTGCCAGTGCAGGTGGAATACCGTCTGTCCGGCGTCCGGTCCCACATTGGTCAACAACCTGAATCCCGCGTCATCGATGCCCCGTTGCGTGGCAATCTCGTTGGCAGCCTCCAGGATCTCACCCAGCAACGCATCGTGCTCGCGGGTCAGAGCTGCGATACTCGTCAGGTGCCGCTTCGGCACGATCAACACGTGAGTCGGGGCCTGCGGCGCCACGTCATCGAACGCCACGACCGAATCCGTCTCGACTAGGAACGGCGTCTGGAAATTCCCGGCGGCGATCTGGCAAAAGATGCAATCCCGTTCGTCCGTCATGGCTGATCGAGCCTCCCGATCCGGTGTATTTTTCATCGACAGCCAATCCAGTCATTCCGAGAGAGTATGCCAGAGCTTCCCGAGGTCGAAACAGTCCGCAGGTCACTTGCAGACGCCCTTCCGGGCCGGACAATCGTTGGCGTCACGCAGCACACGTTCACAGCCGCGCTGGAAACATCGCTTCCCGGCATCGACCCCGGTCCGTCACTGATCGGGTCACGCTTCGAACGCGTCGACCGTCGTGGCAAGTACCTGATCCTTCCACTCTCGACCGGGCTGTTGCTCGTTATCCATCTCCGCATGACCGGTCGTGTGCTGCTCACCTCTCGCCATGCGGACCGGGTGCGGTTCGAGCACCTTGCGCTGCATCTCGATTCAGGCTCGGATCTTCGATTCGCCGATCAGCGCAAGTTCGGCCGGGTCTCGATCGTCAACGACGCGTATATCGCGCGCCTCGACAGCCGGCTCGGGCCCGAACCCTTCGACCCCTGGCTGACCGGCACAACGCTCCACCAGAAGCTGAAGCGGCGACCGGGCAAGATCAAGAATGTCCTCCTCGACCAGGATCTGATCGCCGGGCTCGGCAACATTTATGTCGACGAGGCGCTCTATCGCACCCGGATCCATCCCGAGCAACCGGCCCGCTCGCTTGACCGGAACGATTGCACGCGGCTGCTCCGCGCGATCAGGCTCATCCTCCGGCTCGCGATCGATCGGCAGGGAACGACATTCTCGTCGTTCGAGAATCCCTATGGTGAGGCAGGAACCAATGCGGCGTTTCTGAAGGCGTATGGCCGCTCCCGCACCGGCGAACGCTGTCCCCGGTGCGGAACGCCATTCGAGCGGCTCGTCGTCGGCGGACGGGGCACGACCATCTGCCCACGCTGTCAGGTGCTCAGGGATCTGACTTTCGCTAAACCGACGTTCGACCCGTCTGGTGCCCCTCGCAATCATGAGCACTCAGGCATTCCACCCGATTCCCGAACGGATCGCTGACGTAAAAGCGATCGTATCCCTCCAGTGGCTCATCGTCGACGATGGCGATGCCCGCCTCCTCCAGACGCGTCCGCAACACATCCAGATCCGGCACCTCGAAAGCGGCATGCGCCTTTGTCGCCGGAACGAAATTTTTGTCGACACCGAGATGCACCTGCAGCGTGCCGGTCGCGAACCAGACTCCGCCGCGGCGCGCGAGATTGCCTGGCTTCACGATCTGCTCCAGGCCGAGGAGATCGCCATAGAAGCCAACCGCGTCCTCTTCGCCGCCGGCCGGCATCGCGATCTGGACGTGATGCAGTGCTACGGACATGTGATGAATCCTTGAATCAACATGGATCGATTGAAGCGAAGTAGAGTCAAGGTCGAGTCGACGCAGTCTATCCGAAGTGCAGGACGGCGGGATTCAGGGTGCAGCTGACATTCAGACAGGTACCGGGCTCTATCGCCTGCTGTTTGGTGACGCCCATAAGCAGGTCGGTATCGCATCGTGATCACCAAAAATTCACGGCACCGCATGGGTTTTGACCCTGGTACGACTTCGAGGAAGAAGATGACGAACCCAACCCTGGCCCATGATCGCGATGCTAACGCTCTCTACATCCGCTTCTCCACCAACACAATCGTGAAAACGGTAGAGCTTTGGGATTCCGTCTACGTGGATGTCGACGCCAATGGGGAATCGGTCGGATTCGAGAAATTGCACGCGGCATCTGCAGACTTGACCGGGTTTCCCGCGTTGCCTGAAACCGCTGCGCTGCGTGATCTGCTGAACCCCCATACGGTGTGGTCGGCCAAGAACTTTGCAGAAACTGGTCGTCTATGGTCCTTCTGC
>CADCWI010000111.1 GCA_902806355.1 uncultured Thermomicrobiales bacterium
CCTGTGGCGAAGCGTGACGAGTGGGCCGGCGTGTCTCATAGGGGACACGACATCTCCGCCGTGATTGCCGTGACACGCCCGGCCGAGGTGCACGAGCACGAACGGGCGTGCCACCGCGGTTGACTGGCGCCAGTCAATCCTCCGCCTGAATACGGAGGACGCGTGTCCCGCGCACGTCGAGCGAGTATCCACTCCGCACGCGAGAGACCCGGATCATGGCGGTGTCACATACGGGACAGCGCAGGATGATTCCCAGACCCGGATCGTAGGCGACCAGGCTTCCCACCGGTGCCTCGGCGCTGCAACCACTGCAGACAGCCATGGCGGTTGTCATCTCGTGGCAGAAGATCTCGGCGAGTGGGCCGGCCGCGGCATTGCCATCGAGTCGAAGGTCGTTGTCGTCCATCACTTCCCCTTTACACTCCAGTCGGGCCAAATCGTTCCGTCTTGATGCGGGCTGGTTCATGGCCGAGCGCGACGAGCGACGTGGCGACCGATTCCACGAGTCGCGTCGGCCCGCAGACATACACCAGCGGCCGCTCGGCGGGTGGCCAGTTGACCTCCGCCAGCATGGCCTCGTCGATCCGGCGCTGGTACCCGTTCCAATCCGGCGGCTGGGCCCGGGTGAGCGTGTGAATCACCTCGAGTGTCACGTCCGTGGCGAGGCGGGCGAGCTCCTTCTCGTAGATAATCTCCTCGAAAGAACGCGACGAATAGAGCAGGCGGACAGGGACGTCACTCCCGGTCGCGGCCCGCTGCCGGATCATCGCCATCAGCGGCGCCACGCCCGACCCGCCGGAGACGAGAAACAGCGGCCCACCGTCTGCGCTATCCCAGGCGAAGTACCCGCCGATCGGACCGCGCAGCTCCACCTTGTCACCCACCTGCAGCTCGCCGGTAAGGTAGGGCGAGACCTCGCCATCCTCCAGCCGCTCGACCGTGATCTCGACGCGTTCGCCATCAGGTGCAGACGCGATCGAGTAGCTGCGTTGGACTTGATAGCCGTCCTCGGCGGTCAGCCGGATGTCGACGTGCTGCCCCGGCCGGTGTCCGACCCAGCCAGGCACGTTCAGGATGAGGCTTCTGACCTTCGGTGTCTCGACGATGATTTCGACGACGTCGGCAACAAGCCAGGTCAGTCGCCTTGGTATCGTTGTTCCTGCCATGGATCACCATAGTTGTGATAGCCAAGCTCTTCCCAGAACCCCGGCTGGTCATCGCTGACCAACTCGAGGCGACGGAGCCACTTGGCGCTCTTCCAGAAGTAGAGATGCGGTACGAGAAGGCGAGCCGGTCCGCCATGTTCGGGAGCCAGCGCCTCCCCGTCGTACCTGAAGGCGACCCACGCCTTTCCATCGGTGACGTCCTCGATCGGCAAGTTGGTCGTGTAGCCACCGTCGCAGTGCGCGATCAGGAAGCTCCCACTGTGATCGATCCCGTCGAGCAGGGTATCGATCGAGACACCCTCCCACTCGGTGTCGAACTTCGACCACTTGGTGACGCAGTGGATATCGACAGTGAACGTCTCGCGCGGCAGCGCCTGGAACTCCTCCCACGTCCACCGGGCGGGCTGCTCGACCTCGCCGGTGAGGCGAAGGTCCCATTGTTCGAGGTTGGTGCGCGGAGTCGGCCCCGCGGAGAGGACTGGAAAGTCCCTGGTCGAATACTGTCCAGGCGGCAGACGATCTCCCAGCTCCGGATCGCGTTGCCGGCCACGAAACCCACGCGAGATAAATCCTTCTGCCATGGTGCGTACCTCCTGACCGTTTGGATGGCCAAGAATTGAATCTCCACGTCCACGAGAGCCATCCGACCCTGTCGCTTCCAGAAGATGGTGCAGCAATGGCCGGGACACCGTGGCTCATACGAAGAGCATAGCAGCCTTTTGGATTTGACAGGCCAGATTCCGTCGATAGAATGAATTTGCGATCCCATCAGAGAGGCGTTTCAGCGCCTGGACTTGATATGTATTCGCTTTCACGCGCTATTCGCGGCGTTCAGCCGGCGACACTATCGACGTGAGCGCCGCGGTGATGCGGATCGTTGGCATGATCGACTCCATTTCCGACGGGAGTAAAGGGACGCGGAATGCGGCGAGACAACCAGGCTTGGCCTGAGAAGCGAGCTCGTGAACCGGCTGGATCGTTGACAGTCGTACCCAGGATCGTAATGTTTTACGAGTCATTCGAGAAGAGAGTTGCACCATGAGCACCGTCGTCCGTGTGGACGGCATTGGCGGGTCGATTACCAGAACCCGCTTCCAACAGCCATCGCCTCTTCATATTCAATGCAACGGTCACAACTTTACCGCCAGGAGCACCACATGATTGTTCCGGATAGCGCGCGCCTGGATGCTGGCGACTCATTTCCCGCGCTCACCTTTGCCCTCACCGGTGGTCGCCAACTTCGCGTGCCCGAGGATATCGACCATCCCTTCCAGGCCATCCTATTTTATCGTGGCCACTGGTGCCCGTATTGCCAAGCGCAACTTACGTCATACCAAATGGCACTTGGGAAACTCGAGAAGGAAGGTATCGGCGTCATTGCGGCCTCGGTGGACGAAGAGGAGCAGAGCGCGGGCACAATCCAGTCGCTTGGACTGACGTACCCCATCGCACACGGACTGCCGGTGATAGAGACGGCTCAGGCTACCGGCGCGTTTTACGATGGCGAGTCGACGCATAGGGCTCCGTATCTTCAATCGACCGGCTTCATCCTGGGTCCTGACCGCCGCATCCTGCTGGCGGTCTACAGTTCGGGCGCAATGGGCCGTCTGGGATGGCAGGATGTGATCGCGATGGTGAAGTACGCGCAGAAGAAGGCAGCGGCATAACGAAAGCTCGTCGGATGTCGCCTCCGTCTCCATAGAGTGGGAAGCCGCTCTTCACGGGGGCCGCATACGTGCTCGAAACTACCGTGAAACCCAACCACTCGAGGCGGTTCGCAATGCAGTGATCACGCGACGCCTACATTGATGGTCCGACCAGCGACGCTGCAACCGGGCTGCGGCCGAGTGCGGGGTGATCCTCTTCTGACGTGGTATCGCCCGGCTACATTTGGCCACTCCTCTTCCGCCTTGGCGCGGCCTGACCGTATCGACTGGCCAGGACGGTGACGGGTTCCTGCCACTATCCTCTTCCCGGCTGTCTGGGAAGCCGCCGGATTGGTGTTCGTCGATTCGCGCGTGCCCGGTGAAGCGGACGTAGGCGGTGACAGGCGACCCTCCAGGCCGCGATCACGACGACTGAGATTCTCGAAAGATGAGTCCCTCTGCCAAGGTGACATCCTCCGGGTTCGATCGTGAGCCAGGGATCAGCTTGCCAACCCTTGGGTTGTTTCGGCAGACACCTCGGGTCGTTGTGCTGGGAGTGTTGATCGCAGGAGCAGATACCCGATAGCGCCCGCAACCACCGAGCCGATGAGAATCCCGATCCGGGCAGCATCCGCCTGGAGTCCCGGGTCGAAGGCAAGCTCGGTGACGAAGAGCGATATGGTGAAGCCGATGCCGCCAAGCATCGCTACGCCCGCGAGATGCGACCATTCGATCGCTCCCGGTCGAATGGCAATGCCAGCCTTCACGGCCAGCCAGGCGAAGGCGAGGATTCCCATCGGCTTGCCCACGACCAGGCCGGCCACAATGCCCCACAGGACTGACGAAGAGATCGCCTCTCCAAACCCCTCCACCAACGGAATCCCGGCGTTGGCGAAAGCGAACAAAGGCACGATTCCAAGGACTACCCACGGAGTGAGGCTATGCTGCAGGTGGGTCATCGGCGTTTCGACGTCCTCGCACAGGCGCTCGAGCGACTGGGTGGCTTGTTGCTGCGGCTCGTTGGTGAGCACGTTCGGAGCCACAAAACAGGCCGCCTCGAAATCGTCCATCAGGGACCGGCCGCGCACCAGAAACTGGCTGGGATTGATCCAGGATTGGGCAGGTACGGTCATGGCGACCAGTACCCCGGCGAGGGTGCCATGCACGCCGGATTCGAAGATCGCGAGCCAAACGGCAAGGCCAACGAAGGCATAGACCGGCCAGCGGTGAAAGCCGGCCCGGTTGGCGGCAAAGAGCACGAGCAGGAGGAGGGCGGCGAGACCGAGCGCTGGCCAGGAGATTTGATCGGTATAGAACACCGCGATGACCAGCACGGCGATGATGTCGTCAACGATCGCGAAGGCGGTCAGGAAGACAATCAGCATCGGCCGGACCCTCCCCCCGAGGAGGCTGAGAATCCCCAGCGAGAAGGCCGTGTCGGTGGCCATCGGGATCCCCCAGCCGCTCGTGCCACCGCGTCCAGCGGTGATGAGGACATAGATGAGGGCCGGGATTACCGCTCCACCGACGGCGGCGGCGATCGGCAGGGTCGCCTGCCGTCGCGAACGCAGTTCTCCAACAAGCACCTCCCGCTTGATCTCGAGACCCAGGATAAAGAAGAAGAGCGCCATCAGGGCATCGTTGACCCAATGGCGGAGGGACTCGGCGATCATCCAGTGTCCGACCTCGATTGCAAGCTCGGTTTCCCAGAAGTCGGTATACGCATCGGACAGGGGGAGGTTCGCCATCAGCAGCGCCAGCACCGTTCCAAGCAGGAGAAGCCCGATCCCGGAAACACTGGCTCCGACGAAGTCCTGGAGCCGCGTCACCCTGAGTGCGAGGGCCCGCTCCTGGCTCGTACCGGTGATGTTCTCGGCGACCGGAGCGGTCTCCGCGAGTTCATCGCTCGCTGCAAACAACGCACGGGCCTCGTCGGATGCCTTCCAGCGCGCGAGGTCGCTCTCGCGGGCGAAGCGCAGGATTATCCGGTATTCGGGACTGCCACGGGTGGGGCGAAGAACCTGGATGCCCTGGTAGCCGGGAAATGGTGAAGCCTCGCGCTCGTAACGGCGGAGGAGGGCTTCGAACTCTTGTTCGCGGCCGGACTGGATGCGACGAGTGGTGCTCAAGGTGACCGAAGGTTCGTCGAGGGTGTCCGCGTTGTCCGGTGGTTCCGCCATGCTCGCCTCTTCCCTACGCGACTGCACCGTGTCCCCACCCGTCTCCATGGCGATTTCGCCGGGTGCTACGGGGCCATCGCGACCTCGTCCACATAGCACCACATCCAGTCCTCGCCGCGCTCGAACGACTGGATGATCGGGTGGTCAGTGGTGTGGAAATGCCTGGTAGCATGCCTGTTCTTCGAGTTATCGCAACAGCCGACGTGACCGCAGATCAGGCAGAGGCGCAAATGGACCCAGGTGTCTCCCATCTGCAGGCACTCCTCGCACCCGTCAGGTGTGCGCGGTGAAACATCCTGAATCTGGTCCAGATGCGTGCATGGCACATTCATTGGTTTGCTCCTGCTGGTGGAGTGCGTTCGAGGAAATCACGATTCCAGTCCGCGAGCTTCGCCGCAGCTTGGTAGGCACTCTCGAAAAAGTCAAGGATCGTCCCCTCCGGGGATGGAGCGCGGCGCGCATCATCGTACCGGAGAAGGAACTGTCCCAGCCTGGAATCGTAGTGCGCCGCGTCAGGACGCACCACGGCGTCCTTGTATCCCAGAGGCTCGGGGTAGATATAGGCGTAGAACGCGGGTTCGCCAAGAGTGACACCGGACATCGTGGGGTTGCCCGGCCAGAAGCCGCAGGCGGCGTTCTCCTGGCTTTCAGCGATCTGCAGGAAGCGCGGCGCTCCTGCTGGCGGCTCGGCCTCCCGGCCGGAGAAGCGGGTCATGCTGAGATCGAACGATCCCCAGAAAAAGTTGACCGGGCTGCTCTTGCCAACGAACGATGAGCGGTACCGCTGCAGGATCTTCTCGGTCTGGAGAAGGATCCGCCACCAGCGTTCGACGAACTCGGGATCGTAGGCGGAGTGAACGTCATCGATGTCGCACGAGATCGGGTTGGGAATCTCTGTGGGGAGAGGATTGATGGTCACGTCGATGCCCATCGTCCGCAGCGTCTCCATGATTTCCGCGTAGAAGCCGGCGACCGGGCGCGGGACTAGCGGCAACGATCGGGTGCGCCCGTCGCTGGCATGGATGAAGACGGTGTGGTCGATGAGATCGAAGACGATCTCAAACGCCCCGGTCCTATAGGGAATGGTTCCGGTCGTCAGGCCACGCGGCGTTACCTGGAATGCGACGTTCCACCACTCATTCAGGAACGGAGTCAGCTCCAGCTTGATCTTCCCCACGATCTGGAGCCAAAGGTGGAGCGTTTCCTGTGTCTCTTGCCACAGGCCGAGCGGCAATGCGGGCCATGGCTCGACGTTTCTCTCGGTGACGGTCATGATCCCCCCTTCTCCCGAGCGGATACTATGGCACCCGGGCGTACCCGCTCAGGGTAATTCCTGTGGAACTCGATCATACCTTGCGTCCACGGGGAGACTCGCCCTTGAGGTCACTCGGGAGGGTGGCGGTGAATGCGGTGCTGTGGCACCGACGGTGAGCCGGTGCTTGTGCCCTTCCGCCATCACCACGGGCCGTGTGCATCAACTCACGCATGGTGCGTCTCTGCCAGGAACCGGTGCACCGATTGAATGACGACTGACCCTTCGCCGACCGCCGAGGCGACGCGCTTCACGGAACCGCTCCGGACATCGCCAACGGCGAACACGCCCGCTTGACTGCTCTGGAACGGCGACGGCATCGTCCCGGAGCCGTCTGTGCCGAGATCGGGACCGGTCAGGATGAAGCCCTTGTCATCCAGCGCGATCGTTCCCCGAAGCCACTCGGTGTGAGGATCGGCGCCGATCATCACGAATATGGCAGAGGCAGGAATCCGCAACGGGTCTTCCTGGACGTTTACGATCGTCGCCGCTGCCAGGCGCTCCTGCCCGTGCAGTTCCCGCACGGTACACCCGGTGTGGATGCGGACATTCGGGGTGCGCTCCAGCCGGGTGATCAGGTACTGGGACATACTGCGATGGAGATCCGGGCCGCGGCACACCAGATGGACCGTGCCTGCCGCTCGGGAAAGAAACATCGCTGCCTGCCCGGCCGAGTTGCCCGCCCCGACCACGAGGACGTCACCGTTTCGGCAGCGTCGAGCCTCGAGCTCCGTGGCGGCATAGTAGACACCGATGCCCTCGAAGGCGTCCTGCTCCGGCAACCCGAGATCGCGATACTTGGCACCGGTTGCGATCACGACACTCCGGCCCCTTAGTTCCGTCTGGTCGTCAAGACGAATCATGATCAGGCCATCCTCCATCGCAAGAGAGGTTACCTGCCGTGGAACGGTCACGCGGGCGCCGAATTTGAGCGCCTGGACCTCCGCTCGAAATGCCAGGTCGCCCCCGGAGATCCCCGTGGGGAAACCCAGGTAGTTTTCGATCCGCGACGAGGATCCGGCCTGACCGCCGATGCCTACGTCGTCGACGACGATCGTCGACAACCCCTCCGACGCGCCGTAGACCGCTGCCGACAGTCCGGCGGGTCCGGCTCCGATGACCAGGAGATCAGCGGGAGCGTCCTGGCGCACGGTCAGGTCCAGGCCGATTGCCCTGGCGATCGCCAAAGGGCTTGGATCGGCCAGGAGTTGCTGCCCCCGGACGACGGCCCAGACGCCGTCACTTTGGCTTGCCCCGAGCCGCTCGAGCAGGGCAATGGCAGCCGGATCCGACGGGTGGAGCCAGCGGGAGGGCAGGCGATTCCGCGTGCTGAACTCCTGAAGGCGCTCGAGGCGCTGGGACGTTTCCTGACCGATCAGGGTCAATGTCGGTGCCGCCGTCAGCATCAGCAGCTCGCGGCGAGCGGCGAAGGTCGTGACCAGCACGTCACCCAGATCCGGAATCGTCGCAATGGCTTCCTGGACTCCTGCACGCGGAACCATGAGGACCTCACCAGCCTCGCGGACAATGCAGGTGGCGAACAGGGCTTGTCCGGTCAGGAGGCTTATCTCACCATCGAACTGGCCCCGGCGGCTGGTGGCGATGACGGAATCCACGCCATCAGATCGATCGAGAATCTCGGTTCGCCCCGAGAGGATGACCACGAGCGGATACTCCGCGTCACCGGTCTCGAAGAGCACTTCGCCGGGTGTCGTCCGACGGACCCTGCCATACGGCCGCAGTTGCGAGATGTGTTCGTCACTGAGCATCGCCGCCGACATCCGGCGGGCCTCGTCAAGTCTTTCAGCCATGCCGGCCCCTCAGTTTCGAGAATGGTGTCGTGCCGGTAGCGATCGAAGATGCCCTCCGGATTCCGGAGTGGGGCAGGCAACGCGGACAACCCAATCGCCGGGTCTGGCGGAGAGCGGCGGCTCCCAAGAGTGGATTGGTTCTATGCCTTCCCACAAAGCTTGTCCTCGCCTCCCGGACGAGGAACGTGTCACATCGCTGGGTCATGACCGACGCTGTGCCAGCTCGAGGATCGCACTGGAAAATGCGTCCGGAGATTCCTGAGGCAAGTTGTGTCCCGCGTCCGGTACCTGATGGTGCACTCGGGGACCGCTGAAGAACCGCGCCGATGGGCTTCCGTCCGTTGCTGGAAAGTTGCCATCCGCGAGGCCGTCCAAGGTAACAGCCGGGACCGTGATGACCGGCAGCGCGGCCAGCAAGTTCTCGCTCTCGTCGTACGGCGGGTAGCCTGGCGCGAGCCCGAGTCGATGACGGTAGGAGTGAAGCACGACATCGACGTAATCGGGATTGTCGAAGGCCACAGCGGCGCGATCCAGCATCGCGTCGTCGAAATGCCACTTCGGAGAATTCCGCGTCCAGATTACCTTCGCGATCTCGCGCCGGTTCGCAGTAAGGCCGGCGCGGCCACGCTCGGTCAGGAAGTAGTAGAAGTACCAGAGCCCGGCTTCGAGATCGGGCCGGATCGGGATCATGGCGCTGCTGATGTCCTGGATCAGATAGCTGTTGACGGAGACGATCCCGGCACACCGTTCAGGCCACAATGCAGCGGCTACACAGGCGGCCCGCCCGCCCCAGTCGTGACCGGCGAGGATGGCGCGCGGGATCTCGAGCGCATCCATCAGCGCGATCACGTCGGTGCCGATAGCAGCTTGCTGCCCCGATCGCGGTGTGCCGCTGTCGAGAAAGCGGGTTGGTCCATGTCCGCGGAGGTAGGGGGTGATAACCCGATGGCCTGCCTCGACCAAGCGGGGGATCACGTCGACATAGGTATGGATGTCGTACGGGAATCCGTGCAGGAGAAGCACGACGTCGCCATCGCCCGGACCGGCTTCGAAGTAGGCGATCTCCAGGAGATCGGTGCGGACGTACCGGAGAGGTTCGAGCCGTGGCAAGGCTCCAGCTGCTGCAGTGCCGGGGTTCTCACTTTGCATGGCTCTTTCCCACCTCTTTCCGGGGACGGCGTCCCGCACTGCACGACGGAATGGAAGAGCAGTGTCAAAGGCGACGCCTGGATCGCGGACGTGACCGAAACCGAGAGGTGCGTCGCCGCATCACCGGCAATCCCTTGGATCTATCCTGTTGGGCCCCGAGACCGACGCATTCCGTCCCGAGACCATTACCTGGTCCCATGCGGGAGTTGGGCGCGGACCATCCAGAGCTGTTTCTCCAGAGCCCGGACAACCCCGATCAGGACATCCTGGGACACCACGTCCAGGTCGGCGAGACGGTCCATCCGGACGCGGATCCGCTCGTCCGCATCCGCCATCCGACGGGCAAGTTGGCGCACCACGTCATGGTCCGCTACCGGTCCAGATGCGACCGGAACGACGTCCCGCCCGGCCACGATCGCGTCGGCCTGGCCGTCAGGCCAATAACCGATCGCCACCGCCCGCTCGGCCACGGTATCCGCGAGCTCCCGCCAGGCATCGACCAACTCGTCGAGCTGCAGGTGCATTGGCCGGAATTGCGTGCCGACCACGCTCCAGTGAAGTTGCTTGCCGACAAGGGAGAGATCGAGAAGTTCAACGAGTGTGGCCTGGAGCACGCGCCCGACCTCGTCGTGCGTGTGCCCGCCAAGGGGAGGCAGGTGGGTGAGCGTTGAATCCGGGTTCATGCGGTTCTCCTTCTCTCGTGTCAATCACCCGCCGAAACGAAACAGCTCCCTCCACCGGGTGGAACCTGGGGGCGTCCGGGGGGCGGGTCGTGAGGGCGCCCGGGTCTCCCCACAGGGAGACCCGGGCTGCGAGGGCTACGCTCGCAGGAATTCGAGCAGGTCGGCGTTCACCTGATCCTTGTGGGTGCTCGGCAGACCGTGGGGGGCGCCCGGGTACACCTTCAGTATCGCGTCCTTGACGATCTTCGAGGAGCGCATGGCGGAGGCGCCGATCGGGACGATCTGGTCATCGTCGCCATGGATGATCAGGGTCGGCACGTCGAACCGCTTCAGGTCCTCGGTGAGGTCGGTCTCGGAGAAGACCTTGATGCAGTCGTAGGCGCCCTTCATCCCGGCCTGCATCGACCACAGCCAGAACATGTCGAGGGTGCCCTGCGAGACCTGGCTGCCGGGCCGGTTGGCCCCGAAGAAGGGGATGCTGAGATCCTTGTAGTACTGGGAGCGATCACCGGCGACCCCGGCCCGGATAGCATCGAACGCGTCGATCGGGAGCCCGCCCGGATTCGCCTCCGTCTGGAGCATCAAGGGCGAGATCGCATCCACCAGCACCGCCTTGGCGACGCGCGCCGTTCCATGCCTTCCGATGTAGCGGGTGACCTCGCCGCCGCCGGTGGAGTGCCCGATCAAGACCGCGTCCTTGAGGTCGAGCGCGTCCATTAGCGCCGCGAGATCATCGGCGTAGGTGTCCATGTCGTTGCCGTTCCATGGCTGGCTCGAGCGGCCGTGCCCCCGCCGGTCATGGGCGATCGTGCGGTAGCCGTGGGAGGCCAGGAACAGCATCTGGTCGTCCCAGGCATCGGCATTGAGGGGCCAGCCGTGGCTGAAGACGACTGGCTGCCCGGATCCCCAGTCCTTGTAATAGATTTGCGTGCCGTCCTTGGTCGTAATGAACGTTGAACGAGCGGTGTCGGGATTGGCGGATGCGACCATCGGGAGATCTCCTTGCTGAACAACGGGAGCGGAAAAACGCGGGAACCGGGTCTTGAGGGGATCAGCCGAGGGAGCCGAGGGCGGTCTGGATCAGATCGGTCACGGCTTGTGGCTGCGAGATCATGATCACGTGCGATCCCTCGACCTCGACCGAGATTGCACCGGCCCGCTCGGCCATCGACCGCACCACGTCACTGCCAGCGGCGTAATCGGCAGAGGGCACGATCGCCCACGAGGGCAGCGTTTTCCAGGCGGGCGCGGAGGTCGGCTCGGCGAAGCAGGCCTGGGCGGCCGGGCGCTGCGTTGCCGCCATCACCACCGTCTGCTCCGCGGGCACGTCAGCGGCGAACGCATCGTGGAACTTGTCAGCGGCTATCGCGTACTCGATAGCTGTCTCGTCACCGGGGCCGGTTGGATACCGGAGTTCGACCAGAGCCGTGGTGAGGACGCTGTCCCGCGAGTTGCCTTCGATCTGGAGCAGAGTCTCACCCTCGTCGGGGGCAAACGCGGCGACGTAGACCAGACCAACGACGTTGCCAGCCGCACCAGCGGCATTGGTGATCACCGCGCCGCCGTACGAGTGACCGACGGCGAGGACTGGACCCGAAATCTGCGAAATCGCGCTGCGAACGTAGGCAGCGTCATGGGCTACGCCGCGTAGCGGGTTCGCCGGGGCCATGACTGGCACGCCGGCGGCCTGAAGCCGTTCGACCACGCCGTTCCAGCTCGAGGCGTCGGCGAAGGCGCCGTGGACGAGGACGACAGTGGGTTGGCCCGGGACCCCTGGAGTTGCCTGAGACATGAGTGATCCTTTCTGAGCGGTGATGATGACTGAGGTGTAAGCACACCGCTGGTGGCGAGAGCCGATCCCGCGGCCACGGTGGTGACCAGTGCGCGCCGCGGGATCATGATGGTTCCCCTCCGAATGCATTGAGTGTGGCTTGCCCGGACCTCCTCTCTCAGCGCCTACCTTAGCCAGGCTGCGGCTAACGCCGGATGGGCGTAGACAGCGGCGATATCGTCCCGGGATAGACGGCCGAGCGCCGCATCGAACGCCTGGCGGACAGTAATGCCGGCTGGATCCCGCTGGCTGAGGAAGATCGGCTCGGTCGTCTCTGCCGCCCCAGGTTCGAGTACCCGCAGGTACCAACCAGACCGGCTCGCGTCCACGAAGCGCGTGATCATGTCGGCGTGTCCTGAATGCAATACGAGCTTGTAGCAGGGCCAGCGCGGCTGGCAGATCTGCATGGTGATCGAGCCCCAGCGCCAGATGTCCCCGATCCGGGCGACCTCCTCGGTGACGCCCAGTGTTGAGAGGTTCTCGCCGAACGGGGCCTCCTCCATCTCGTATCCGATCTCGGACTTCCAGAACGGGAGATGCTCGGCCGGATAGCAGTAGACGGCCTTGTCCGGCCCGCCATGGACCCGCAGATCCGCCTGGCGGTCGCCCTCGATGTTCAACGTTCTGACCCTCACGGTATCGGTCGTGACGAGGTGCTTGCGGATGCCACTGACCACATCGCCACTTCGGGTGCGGCCGATCACAACGGGCAATCCGACCGCGACAGCGCGAACCGTGATTCCTCCCGGCTGGTTCATCGCCGTGACCGATCGCTGGGATCGCGGGACTGGCCCCAGGTCGGAACGATGCGGGCACCAACTGTCGGATTGGAAGCCGTGCGAGACGAAAAGAAATCAGCGGGATCGCGAGGCCTGGGAGCGTCGCGTGGTTTGTTCACGGGAATTCCTTGCCTGAACGGAGAGATCACCAGATGCGGCGGCCTGCCGGCTTCACCTTTGGGCCGCGCTGGAGGACCTGGTTCTCATCATGCCGTCCCTCAGGGCGTGGCACATCCGGAGAATTGACTGATTGCGGCTGGCACATCCGGGAACGGGAACCGGGCAATTTTGGGGGGGTACCCGAAATACCTGGTCAGGCGAGGCCGTGTCTTATGGCGAAGGACCCGACGACGCGATCCCACATCGCGTCGTCGAATGGTCAGTTCGGAGAGTTGCGCTTCCGGGTGACTCTCGCGATGTCACGCCTGTTCGCGACGAGACCGGCTCGAACCCGGTCGGCCAGGACGTCGTAGAAGCACCACACGCTGTCTTCGAGATCGGTCCGTGCCGACTGACAGGACAGATGTGGATCGATCAACTGCCTTGCGCGTCCCGCCAGGCGATGAGCTTGTGAAGCGGGGTGAGGTCGTAGTCTGGCCCCTTTGCATCACAGATGAAATGGGTGATCCCGGCGGCCAGGTAGTCGTCCAGCTTGTCGAGCTGGGGACCGTAGATCTGCGCGGATCGCTCAATCTCCTGGGGGTCACGACCGACCCTGGCGCACCAGTCATCCAGGATTTGGTTCTTTCGCGCGAGGACGTCGGGCTCGGCCATGCCGTTCCAAATGGTGGCATGCTGAGCAACGATCCTGAGGGTCACCTTTTCTCCGCCACCACCGATCAGGATCGGGAGTGATCCCCGAACCGGACCCGGATTCAGCTTGGCGAGCCGGTCCATGATCACTGGCATGGCGTGATCGAGATCCCGGAGTCGTGAGACTGCAGTCCCGAACTCGTAGCCGTACTCTTTGTAGTCCCGCTGGTTCCATCCACTGCCGACGCCGAGGATGAAGCGGCCGTCGGAGATGTGGTCGATCGTCCGGGCCATATCCGCGAGCAGATGAGGGTTTCGGTAGCCAATCGACGTGACCAGGCAGCCGATCTGCACTCGTTCGGTTACCTCGGCCATGGCCCCGAGCGCCGTCCAATTGTCGAGATGAGGGCCGTTCAGGTCGCCCGAAAGGGGGAAGAAATGGTCCCAGTTGAAGAGCGTATCGGCACCGCTCGTATCGACCGCCTGCCAGGCTCGCCGAATCTGCTCGTAGGTCGCGTGCTGCTGGGTGATCTGGATCCCCACGCGGATGGTCGCCAAGGCATGCTCCTGTTCTCGCGTCTCGTGGTGAATCGCCACTATTGACAGGGTAGCGATCCCATATTCCCCCATCGCCCCGAGGAGACAGGGGCCAAGTCGATTGCGAATGTCTGGTCGGTGGCGGAGATGAAACCGGTGCTCAGCACGTGCGGTCGTTGAGCTGCGGGGTTTCCCGGCCACTGACCCACGGGTGCGGCGATGTCGAACACCGCACCCGTGGGTCTGGATGAGGATTCGAGCTACGCCTGTGGCGTTCCCTGATCATTGGTCGGGATGATCATCGGCTTGTCCTCCTCAACGAGCCGCGCGTTCAGGACAACGGAGGGGTAGTCAGCGGCGCCTCGAGCCTCATGTGCGACGTACCCATCGTACGCCACGGCGTCACCCTCTCCGAGCACTACCTCGCGCCCCGGCTCCGTCATTTGCTCCATCGTGCCGTCGGAGCGGGTGACTGTCGCGGAGCCAAGGAGGAGTGTCCAACCGAGCGCTCCCGTCTCGACATAGGCGACAGTCATGCCGGGGTGCAGGTGGGCCGGCCCGAGGCCGTCAGGCTCCAGAGTCAGGCGAGAAAGGACGAGCCGCCGGCCGGGCGCGGCCTCGGGCATGCCGGCGCTGAGCGACTGGGTGATTACGCCGGGGGCGATGGTGACCACCCGAGGCGGTGTTTCCTGGCCCGCTGCTTGATAGTCGGCCAGGGCAGTGCCGGATGCCAGGAGCGCGAAGCCGGCGATCACCAGCGTGAGAATGAGAGTCTTCGAGCGGTTCATCGTTGTCTCCTGTTCGATAAAGGAAAGCTTCCGATGCGCGTCGCGAGATGGTGCCTGGT
>CADCWI010000112.1 GCA_902806355.1 uncultured Thermomicrobiales bacterium
AACTTGTCGTCGCGCATGGCCGGTGCTGCCACACCGTTCGGCGAAGGGGCGGTGCCCAGAAGGGAGTCGCGAGTAAGGGTGCCGCTCATGCCTGAATGTCCTTCCAAGGATCGCTCCGGTGCCCGGAGTTGAACCGTCTGCATCACTACGACAACGTGACTCGAGGGGTGAGCCCGACCCTGCGCCCAAGCTCGGTGGCAAACGCCAGATAAGCGGCTCCGCCACGCGATGTGGCATCGTATTCCGTGATTGATTGACCGTAACTTGGCGCTTCGGCCAGCCGCACCGAGCGAGGAACAATGCTCTCGAACATCCGCTCGCCGAAGTGGCGCCGGACCTCGGCGACCACATGGGACGACAGCCGTGTTCGTGCGTCATACATCGTCATCAGCACGCCGAGCAGATCGAGGTCGGTATTGAGTTGACGCTTGACCAGGTCGATCGTCGTGATCAACTGGCTGACGCCTTCGAGAGCGAGGAATTCGCACTGGATCGGGATCACGACCGAGTCTGCCGCTGTCAACGCATTGACGGTGAGCAATCCCAGGGAGGGAGGGCAGTCGATGATCACCAAGTCATAATCGCTGGCGACGCGCTCAAACGCTTCCTGGAGCCGGCGCTCTCGCCGGGAGATGGCGACCAGCTCGACCTCGGCACCAGCCAGTACCGGGGTGCTGGCGAGGAGATCGAGGCTCGGACGCACTTCCCGAACGACCGCGTCAGCCACCGCCTCCCCGTCCACCACCACGTCATACGTGGTCAGGTCCAGGTCGTCCTTTCCGACGCCGAGCGAGGAGGTCGAGTTTCCCTGCGGGTCCAGGTCGACCAGCAGGATACGGTGCCCGGCGTTGGCAAAAATCACACTCGTGTTGACCGCGCTCGTGGTCTTGCCGACGCCGCCCTTTTGATTGGCAAATGCAACAACCCGCATCAAGCTTCGCCTGTCCGGACGATCTCGATCGAATCGATCTGCCGAGCCCCGGATCGTCAATTCTGCTGCTCGTCATTCGCGGGGAGTCACCCTGGGGGAAGGTGCCGAAACTGCGACAGGTTCGGTAAGGCGCGGGCGTCTGGACCGGCGGATGCTCGACGGGCGCTATCCCCATCGCCGTTGACTTTCGATCCTAGCATGCGTCGGGACGTTCCTCCACCAGAAGCCCGGACGCAGATGCTCAGGCGTTGACCTGTACCGCCGCCCGCGAGGCATTGATCTGGTCCCGGAGCAGGTGCGCGGCAACTCCTGCCGCGTCGTCGTAGTCGTGGCCCGATCCCGCGTAGAGGATTGATCGTGACGCCGAGCAGAGGATGCCGCCTCCGGCGCCGTCGAGCCCTGCCTGAAGCGATTCCGCGATCCCGCCGCCCTGAGCGCCGATCCCTGGCAAAAGAATCAGCTGATCCGGGCAGCGTCGTCGTACCTCGGCAAGTTGATCCGGATAGGTGGCGCCGACGACAAGCCCAACCGACGCCGCGTAGCGCTCGTGCCACGAGCGGCACCGGTCCGCGACGCGAAGACTCAGGGGCAAGCCCGCCTCGTCGCGGATGTCCTGGAGATCGCCACTGCCAGGATTGCTGGTTTTGCACAAGATGAGGACGCCCCTGTCGGGGGAGGCCATGTAGGGAGCGACGGCATCCTCTCCCATATAGGGATTGACCGTGATCGCATCGAAACCAAACTCGTCGAACCAGCCTTGGGCGTAGGCGGCGGCGGTTTCTCCCAGGTCATTGGTCTTGCAGTCGAGGATCACCGGAATGTGTCGCGGAATCGAGTGCCGCACGGCCCAGAGCGCATTGAACCCCGCGCGACCGAGCGCGACAAAAAAGCCGAGGTTGGGCTTATACGCAGCGGCGAACGGATGGGTCGCTTCGATCACGCCCTGGCAGAACGTCACGGCTGACTCGGCGGAGCGCTCCATGTGAGGCGGGAGGTGCGGCAGGGAAGGATCCAGACCAATGCAGACGAGCGAGTTGACGTCGGTGATCCGGTCCCGGACCCGGTCGTC
>CADCWI010000113.1:0-9573 GCA_902806355.1 uncultured Thermomicrobiales bacterium
TCTTCGGCGATCGCGACGATATCCCGCCGTTCGCCGATCATCACATCGTCTACCGCCTGCGCCTGACCCGGAAGACGGGTCGCTTCGAGTTGCCAGATGGTGAGGAACCGACCGAAGACGAGATGTCCTGAAACCCTGTGCGGTCAAGGCCAGGATCGAGACATGTCTCGATCCTGGCCTTGAGTGTTGGTGGTGATGCAACCGATGAGAGGGCCACTGCAGTGGAGAATCCGTGCGGAATGCCCATGGCCCGCAACGTGCAGGACCAGATGTCATGCGGCGTGTACAAAGGGGATATTGCTTGACGGCTGGTGCCAAAAAGAGTATTACCCGTGAAGTAACGTCCCAATCCAGGCCGTGAAGCAGGTGCATCCGGCTTCATTCCGTCCGGCCAGTGCTGGTCGGACTTTTGCTCGAACGGTCGACAGCCCGGAATCATTGCCGATCCGGCTGAAGATCAATCCACGAGGAGGCTCGAAACAGTGAAGCGGTACCTTCCAACACCGGTGAACAGGCTTATGTCAGACGCCATGTTCGGCCGGGCGTCACGACGCGAGATCATCAAGCGCGGAACCGCACTTGGACTTAGTTCCGCCGTCATGGGCACGATCCTCACGGCGGAGCGCCTCGGCGCGCAGGGAACCCCCGCTGCGACTCCTGGTGCCACTCCTGGCGCATCCCCGGTTGCAACCGGACCGGCAGGGTACACGATCGTCGTGCCAGAGGGGTTGCCGGATCTCGCTGGCGCCACGGTCAACGCGATGCTGAGCGCCGACGGACCAGGTGCGGCATTCGACCAGGCCTGCTGCGACAAGTTCGCGGAGGCTACCGGGGCGACGGTCAACTACCTCAAGGGTGCGGAGAGCGCGACCGATCGGTTGACATTCCTCTCCCAGACGTTCGCCGCTCAGTCGGCGGACGTGGATGTGGCAATGATCGACGTGATCTGGCCGGGCATCATGGCCCCGCACGCCGTCGATCTTACGGACATGAAGGATGAGCTCGGCGTCGACTTCTTCGAGCGTATCGTCCAGAACAATACGGTCGACGGCAAGCTCGTTGGCATCCCCTGGTTCACGGACGCCGGTTTGCTCTACTACCGAACCGATCTTCTCGAGAAGCACGGATTCAGCGCGCCGCCCCAGACCTGGACCGAATTGACCGAGCAAGCGCAAGCGATTATCGAGGGAGAGGCAGCGACGAATCCTTCGTTCACCGGATTCGTCTTCCAGGCTGCAGCTTATGAGGGCCTCACCTGTAACGCTCTCGAGTGGCAGTTCTCTTACGGTGGCGGCACGATCATCGATGAAGAGGGCAACGTCACGGTCAACAACGACCAGACCAAGGCGGCGTTGGAGCTTGCCCGGTCCTGGGTCGGGACGATCGCACCGCAAGCCGTAACCGGATACATGGAAGAGGATGCACGGGGCGTCTGGCAGGGTGGCAACTCCGCATTCATGCGCAACTGGCCGGGCTCGTATGTCCTCGGACAGGAGCCTGGTTCGGCGATCCGGGACAAGTTCAACGTCGCCCAGCTCCCGATGGGTGAAGGTGAAGGAGCGAGTCACGCAGCAACGCTCGGCGGCTGGCAGATGATGGTCTCCCAGTATTCGCCGTCGGTCGATGCGGCGAAGCAGTTCGCGAAGTACATGACATCGCCGGAGCTGCAGAAGTCGCGCGCAATCGAGCGGTCGACTCTGCCAACCATTGGCAACCTGTACTCCGACCAGGACGTTCTTGCGGCGAACCCGTTCTTCGGTGAGTTGCTCGAAGTGTTCCAGACCGGATCGGTTGCTCGCCCGTCGACGGCGTCGGTCGATCTCTATGGTGAGGTCTCGACGGCATACTTCACACGCGTCAACGAGATTCTGACCGGTTCAGCAGAGATTGACGCCGGACTCGAAGATCTCCAGGGCCAGCTCGAAGACATCATGGCCGACCTCTAGGTCGCCTGAATTACGTCGCAGGTCATCGGGGTGGATGTCTTCAGACATCCACCCTGTTGGTATCCGGAGTTCTGGAGGGCGACATCATGGAGCAGGAGTACCCCGCCGCCGACGTGGCGGCCGCGCAGACGAAAGATCCTGCCAAGGCCCGAAGAGTTGGTGCGTGGTCCGCACCCAGGACAGCGGTTGGTCGACAACAGGAACGCCTCGGCTGGCTTCTGGTCATTCCCAGCGTCGTTGTTGTGCTGGCCGTCGCGATCTATCCCCTGTACGAGACGATCAGGCTCAGTTTCACGAATACCCGTTTAGCGAGTGCGCGGGAAGTCCGGAATGTCGGGTTTGAGAATTATCAGCGGATGTTCGAGGACGACCTCTTCTGGCAGGCGCTACGGAATACGGCGGTGTTCACCGTTAGTGCGGTGACTCTGGAAACCATTCTCGGGATGATTATTGCGCTGACGATCAACTCCCAGTTTCGTGGCCGTGGCTTCGTTCGAACATCGATGCTGGTGCCCTGGGCGATCCCGACCGTTGTGTCATCCGTTCTCTGGTCCTGGATGTTCCATGACAGATTCGGCGTAATCAACTCGATCTTTATCCGACTTGGGCTCATGGCCGAGAACCGGAACTTTCCCTGGATCGAGAACACGGGAACAGCACTCGCGGCGATCGTTGCGATCGATGTCTGGAAGACGACGCCGTTCATGGCACTTCTGCTCCTTGCCGGATTGCAGATCATTCCCGGCGACGTGTATGAAGCCGCCTATGTCGATGGGGCGAGCAAATGGCAGCAGTTCTGGCAGATGACGTTGCCGCTGGTGCGTCCCGCTCTCCTCGTTGCCCTGATCTTTAGAACGATGGACTCCTTCCGGGTCTTCGACGTTATCTACGTCCTGAAGGCCGGTGCTACGGAAACGATGTCGATCGCGATCTATGTGCAACAGATCCTGATCCAGAACCAGCGGGTCGGACTCGGTTCTGCTGGTGCGGTGATCATCTTCCTCTGTATCGGTCTGATGGTGCTCGGGTACTCGCGGCTGATCCAGATCGAGGAGACCTAGCGATGGCGGCGACGATTGAACCACAACGGATCAACTCGATTCAGACGTCGGAGACCGATCTTCAAAACATCCGATCCAGGTACGTTGGGAAAAAGGGCAAGTCGGCAACCGAGATCCTGGGAAGGATTGGTTTCTTCCTGCTCATTGCCGTCATCATCGTCTACACATTGTTCCCATTCTACTGGGCGGTGGTGTCGTCGTTGACACCGACCAATGACCTCTTCAGGACGCCGGTCAAATTCTGGCCACAGACGTTCACGCTGGACCACTACCGGGTCGTCTTCAGCGACAGTGGGTTCATGCGGGCGCTGCTCAACTCGACCATCGTGTCGCTGAGCGTCGTGCTGCTCGCCCTGCTTCTTGGCACGCTCGGCGCCTACGCGATGGGTCGACTTCAGTTCCGGGGCCGCACCATTGTGCTCTACCTGATCCTCTCGATGACGATGTTCCCGGCGATCGCCATCCTTGGATCACTCTTCCAGATGATGCAGCGTTTCAACGCCTATAACACTCTCTGGGGCCTGATCATCGTCTACCTGACGTTCACCTTGCCATTCACCGTCTGGGTGTTGACCAACTTCTTCCGGGCAATGCCGGCCGAACTGGAGCAGGCGGCCCTGGTCGATGGTGCGACCCCGATGCGGGCGCTCAGGGACATCCTCCTGCCGCTGGCCGTTCCGGGCATGGTGACGACCGCGATGCTCGCGTTCATCGGCGCATGGTCAGAGTTCCTGTACGCGCGGACGTTCACGCTCACTGACCGAGCCGTCACGGTGCAGGTAGCGATCTCGCAATTCACTGGAAACCAGCCGTACGAAGAACCATTCGCCGTGCGGATGGCCGCGGCAGTTGTGGTGACCGTGCCGCTCCTGGTTGGCGTGCTGATCGTGCAGCGGCGAATCATCGCCGGGCTGACTGCTGGAGCCGTCAAGGGCTGATCCGCTGGAACAATGAATCGCAAACGACAACGCCGCGCCCGATTGTTCGGGCGCGGCGTTCGTGCTGTTTGAACCAGAAAGCCCGGGGCGTTCACGTGCTCGTGCATGAACGCCGATTAAGCCAGGCGGTCGCGAGAAAGCCGATGCCGCCGATGATCCAGACCGGTCCCCAGAGCCACAGGTACCAACGCGCGATGTCGCGGTCCTCCGGTGCGGCGACATCGATCGTGCTGTTGATGACGAGCAGGGCGCGGACGACATCGCCAAGTCCGTAAAGCACCAGCAGCGCCCCACCTGACCAGCACAGGGCCGAGAGCAGCCCGCGAGGGATGCGTCGCCACCAGCCAAAAACAAGGGCAAGGGGAATCAAACCGCCGAATACCTTGGCGATGCCGGTGATCCAGACGGTGGCGACGAATGCCGGATCTCCCTGCTCTGCCAGGTCCTGGATCGAGCGGGAAAGGGTGCTTACGCCGAACATGCCGCCCGCCGCCCAGTACATGGAGACGAGCCCGAAGAGGAATGCCCAGATGAACGCGGCGATCGCGGCACGGCGGGCTGATCTCTTCGAATTCAGCAGGTGGGTTCGTTCACTCACACGGTGAGTCCTGGTCACGAGGGTTCCCCGCGGAGCGGTATTGCCTCTCAATTGCAGGGCACAATCGTATATCAGCAGCCGCGTCAAACAGCCGCATCGGTCCGTGTGCGGTGACCGCGCAGCCACACTATGGTCCTATCGTACTGCCGCGTCTCGCGATTGCGGCCCCCGCCCTGCGCCGTGGTTACCGGCCCATTCGCCTTTCACGGTGGAGCGCATGATCCGGATGCCAGGAGAAACCGGCGCAGCGGCGCCGGGGGATCCCTCCTTCGTCGGGATGACAGTGAGAGCGGTCCTCAGGCCAGCCACGGGCGGACATACGAATCGACCAATGGCAGTCGCGAGAAGTGTCCTTGCCGGTCGATTCTGGTACCGCCCTTACAAATTGTCGCCCGTGTACGGGGAACTCAATGTATCGTGGCCCAAAGACAAAGCTCAGGATGCGGGCCGGAAGTCCTCGAGGATCATCTGGAGGCGTTCCCGGCCATTCCACCGGTTGAGATCGAGACGGCCGACGACATCTATCTGCCGCAACCGCACGAGCTCGTGCGATCGCCAGGCCGCGCCCCAGCCGACGACCTCGATTTGCCGGTTGTCCTTCTGGATCAACACCTTGAGATGGGTGTTCTCGCGCCCCATCGCCGAGTAGCGCAGCACCTGGACATCGCGCAATCGAAAGCGCGGCACGTCGTTGGCCCTGCCGAACGGCTCGAGACGATCGAGGTCATGAACCGTTCGCGGTTCCAGGTCGGCGGGCTCGAGATCGGCGTCGATCGTCAAGGTCGCTGGTGCCGGGATGGTGAGGCCGCTGGCGCAGACCGCACGCTCCATGTGGAGCTGGAGCGCTGTCCGGTTGGATTCGTCGAGGGCGGCACCGGCGGCAAGGCTGTGCCCGCCAAACCTGCTGAGCAACGGCGATGCACCTGCCAGCGCGTCGACCAGGCTGAACCCCGCGACCGATCGACCGGACCCGTGCAGGATCCCGTCATCGTTGCGAAACACGAAGACGGGACGCCGGAACTTCTCGACGAGCCGGGAAGCGACCGGACCGAGCAACCCCGATTCCCAATGCTCGTCAGCGATCAGGTACACCGATCGAGTCTGCCAGTCGGGGAGCCGCGTGATCGCCAGGGTGGCATTGGCCATAAGCTCGTCAGTCTTGATCCGGCGCGTGTGGTTCAGCTTGTTGAGCTCGATCGCGATCCGCTCCGCGTCGCGCCGGTCCCGTGTCATCAGCAGGTCGAAGGCGAGTTGGGGGCTCGCCAGACGTCCGGCGGCGTTGAGACGCGGTGCGAGCCGGAAGGCGATGTCGGTGGCACGCAGGGTTGCGCGATCGATCTCGGCGCTTCGCAGCAGGGCATCCAACCCTGGACGCTTGGTGCGCTGGAGGGCCGCGACGCCATCCCGCACAAGGGCCCGGTTCTCGCCGGTCAGCGGGGCAACATCGGCGACCGTCCCGAGTGCGACGAGATCGAGGAATCCGGACTCTCCGCCTTCCTGGTACTCGGCGACATCGTAGCCGGCCTGGGCCAGCGCCGAGATCGCGAGGTAGACGATTCCCGCCGTGGTTAGCTCGTGATAACGCCCGGATGCGTCAAGCTGCGGGGAGACGGTGATCGCGCCCTCAGGTCCGCCATCGGCCATGTGGTGATGGTCGAAGATGACCACATCCATGTCGCGGCTTCGGGCGCACGCGACATGCTCGTGATCGGAACTTCCGCAGTCGACTGCGATCAGGAGGCTCACGCCGGCATTCGCCAGTTTGTCGATCTCGGCGCGGGACATGCCATACCCGTCCGCCCGCTCGGGGAGGGAGGCGCAGATCAGGTCATCCCGGCTCGCCGACCGCAGCGCCTGGACCAACATCGCGGTCGAGGTAATGCCATCGACATCGTAATCACCGAAAACGCCGACTTGCTCGCCACGCTCGATCGCCGCCCCGATCCGCGTGACCGCTTGCTCGATGTTGGGAAGGCCAAGGTGATCCGGTGCGTGACGTCGACGGGAATCGAGAAAGGTCATCGCGGACGCAGCGTCCCGAATCCCGCGTCGATAGAGGATCGTCGCGATCAGCGGATGGGAATCGAGAGCCCCGAGGTCGACATCCGGCGGGATCGCCCCGGGTTCGATCCAGTCCGGAGGCGTATGCGTGAGTTGATCCAGGCGCACGATGGCGGTCCTCGCGTGGGGGTTAGGTCGAGCGGATACCGGGCTATGGTCGAGACTGCATCATACCACCCTTCCGCGAACGTACGCGTCAGAAGGGGGCAATTCGCCATAGCGATTCTCGTATCTGGCATTCCTGCCACTGTTATCCCGAGCGCAGCGATGCGATGACAGTGGTGGTGGAAGAATCGGAACGGCAGTGCCGAGTGGAAGTTGAAGTCCCAGGGGCCCTCACCCGCCGACGAGGACGGATGAGGCTCCCGGGGAATACGTCGTCAAGCACACCGGTGATGCAGTGGCTGGTCCGAAGCTTCGACTTTATACCAGGGCCGTCGCCGGGCTTGGTTGTGCGAGCGACCGGTCTCATGGGCGATGCCGAAGGCATCGAGCAGATGCGGCCCATTGTGCAGGCCCCGATGTGGCCGACACAAGACCGGCCACTACGGTTGCGTAACCTTCACGCAGTATGCCGTGTGAAGGTGGGGTAACGCATCTTGAATCACAACTCGAGAAGGAGTGAGATGACTTCAAACGGACGGACGTTCAACGTCACGGACGGTCCATCAACGGTCACCTCGGCATCGGTGTCCTCTTCAAGGAGATTGACTCGCGTTGCCGACTGTACCGTGCGGTCGAACGTCAGCACGCTCTCGCCGCGAATGCCATGCGGCTCGTAGACCCGAAGCACGACTCCCGTGCGGTCATGCGCCCTCTTGAGCGCACCGAATCCGAGCTCGACCCCGGACCCGTGGACAAAGCCGTCCCGGTTCCGAGCCTCCCCACCGACCGCAATCGGAACGAGCAGCGCGTTGAGCGCCTGCGCCTCTCGCACGACCCCGCCCTCGACCCAGTCCCCGCGGTGGGGAAAGAGGCTGTAGGTGAAGTGGTGCCCGCCCTCGTCGGCGAACGGGTCGGGATGGAGCGGGCCCCGGACGAGACTCACCCCGATCGTCGCGCCTTCGATGCTGTAGCCGTACTTGCCGTCGTTGAGGAGCGCTACACCGTAATCGGGCTCGGAGAGGTCGACGAAGCGATGGGCGGAGACTTCGAACCGGGATCGCTCCCAGCTCGTGTTGCGGTGGGTCGGACGGCGCTGGACGCCGAAGATCGTCTCGCAGGTTGCCTCGTGCGCGTGCACACTCGTCGGGAACACGGCACGGATTAGCATCAGCCGCTCGTGCCAGTCGATCTCCGTCTCGACATCGAGCCGTGTCGATTCGCTCAGCAAGCGGTATGTCTGGACAAAGCGTGAGCTGCGCCAGGTGCGGCTGACGCGCACCGACGCCCGGAGCGGTCCTTCTTCGATCACCTCGATGCCGTCGACAGCGGTGATTTCGAAGCCGGCGTTCTCATATGTCTCGTCGATATCCCAGGCATCCCATGCCCGCGGGCGGTCGACGTACGCCCAGAGCTGGTTGCCACGATCGGAGAGCGCCGCGCGGTTTTCCGCCTTGTCCCAGACGTCATGGATCGTGCCGTCCGCACCGATCGTGACGCGAAGCACGGCGTTTTCGAGGATCGTGCCGTCCGCCGCTGAGCTCGCCCGCACCCCGGTCCCCTCTGGAACCTCGCCCGTGTCGGTCGCACTGACCAGCCCGAACCCGCCAATGGTAACGCCCGGTGCATGGATGAGCGTGCCATCCGCGACCGGCTGGCTGACACCCCCGAAGGCCTCCGTGGCCGCACCAGGGGGCAGAATTGCCGTCAGCGGGCGGGGATGGAGAGACGGATTGGCGACCGCGGTCCCGCCCTCGCCTCCGCCGGAGAGCGTCGTGATGGCCGTGTCGCGAATGGAGATCGCGGTGGCGACGACCGCTCGCAGTTCGCGGTGCGTGTCCTGGTACACCTCGTTGATGGACGACCCGGGCAGGATGTCGTGGAACTGGTTGAGCAGCAACGACTGCCAGTTGCGATCGAGCACCGCATGGGGATAGCTGGCGCCTTCGAGCGATGCCAGGGCGGAGAATGCTTCGGCTTCCGCCAGCCGGTGTTCCGATTCGCGGTTGAGCTTCTTGACCAGGCCCTGCGTCGTCAGGGTTCCACGATGGAGCTCCAGATAGAGTTCGCCAGTGAAGGTCGGGACGCCTTCGGTGGGCAGGTTCGCGAAGAAGTCCTCGACCTTACCCATCTGAAGTTGTGGCAGGACCGGATAGTCCTTGATTCGCGCGTAGTTCTCCAGCATGTCCTGGCTCGGGCCACCTCCCCCATCGCCCCAGCCGAAGGAGAGCAGCGTCTGGTCGTGGAGGCGCTTGCCACGGAAGTTCTTCCAGGTGCCGTACGTGTCCAGCGGGGTGATATTACCGTTGTAGCCGGCGCCCGGGTTGTCGAAGGTGTGGGAGAGCACCTTGCTGCCATCCAGGCCCTCCCACCAGAAGAGGTCGTAGGGGAAGGCATTGTGCTCGCTCCACGTCACCTTGATCGTGAAGAACTTCGAGATCCCGGCGCCGAGAAACAGCTGGGGAATGCCGCCCGAGAAGCCGAAGACATCGGGCAGCCAGGCGGTGGTGTTGCGGATCCCGAACTGCCGCTCGAAGAAGCGCTGGCCGTAGAAGAGCTGGCGGACGTATGCCTCGGCGCCGGTGACCTGGCTGTCCGGCTCGACCCAGCTTCCGCCGACCGGTTCCCAACGGCCTTCCCGGACTCGTTGGGTGACCCGTTCCAGGAGATCGGGGTCATCCTCCTCGAGCCAGGCGTAGGCCTGTGCCGACGATTGGTTGAAGGTAAAGTCCTCGAACCGGTCCATCAGGTGAAGCACGCTGGAGAAGGTCCGGCGCACCTTGCGGCGTGTTTCGGCAACGGGCCAGAGCCAGGCGAGATCGATATGGGCGTGGCCGGTGAGCAGGATGCTGCCGATCGGCCCATAG
>CADCWI010000113.1:9673-14378 GCA_902806355.1 uncultured Thermomicrobiales bacterium
GTCCATCAGGTGAAGCACGCTGGAGAAGGTCCGGCGCACCTTGCGGCGTGTTTCGGCAACGGGCCAGAGCCAGGCGAGATCGATATGGGCGTGGCCGGTGAGCAGGATGCTGCCGATCGGCCCATAGGGCTGCTTGAGTGCATCGAGGCCCGTGGCGATCACCGCACGGGCGCGATCGCACGCGACGAGTGCATCGTCCGGCAGCGGTGCCAGTGCACCGGCCGGAGGTGGAATGTGCCAGATGCCGGAGACGACGAGCGTGCCCCGGAAACCAGGCTGGCCGTAATCCCCGAGACCGATGTTGCGATGGGCACCCCCGTCCTCGTCGCCGGAGATGTAACGTGTGCGAGCGATGTCCGTGCTCGTCGGCCAGGACGGCGCGAGCTCACGGTACGCGGCGTCGACCAGATCCAGCAGGTGCGGCAGGATCTCGTGTTCCTTGAGCTGTTCGACCGCGCCAAGGAGGTTCGTGAGGTCGGTTTCCAACTCGCGGACCTGCCGGTGCGGAATCGTGAGCATGGCACGGTCGATCCCGGGACTGGCAACGTGGGATCCGAACATCCCTTTGGGCACGACGTCGGCGTCGATCTCAATCCGCTCACTGCCGGAGGCGGCATCACTGATCCGGAAATCGTGGTGGAAGGGATTGAGCCCCGACTGATAGCCAGGAGAGAGGCGGACGAATCCTTCACCTCCGAGCCACAATTCCAGCTCGACCGGCTGCCCCGACCATTCGGCCGGCACCTCGGCGACCGCCCGAAGCCTGACCGGGGTGTCCACCCTTGGCCACCGATCGCCGATTGTCAGCGCGTGGTCGGCACCGTCGGCGCCGGTGAAGGTCCATGCCCGGACGGGTGCGACGCGCGCGTTTCGCCAGGACCGAAGCTCCGGGAGCCAGCGTGCCTGCCGTTCGAGACGCCGGAGATCGAACTTGTGGAAATCTTCCAAGACGCAGCCTTTCGACGGTCGACCAGGTTCGCAGTCACAGGGTGCGGGCGCCCCGATCAAAATGGCAGCCAGGCTCTGTCATGGCAAGCAAGGAAACGCCCGTGAGTGTTTTACCCACGGGCGTTCCGGTTGTGTTCGAGGGGCGTTCTGTTACTTCAGGCTGCCGAGCGAGATGCCTCCGATGAAGGCCTTCTGGAAGATCAAGAACAGGGCAAGCACGGGCAACACGACGAGGACGGAGGCTGCCATCAGCAGGTTGTACTTGACGTCGTACGATTCCTGCTGCTGGAAGAACGTCAGGCCGATCGAGAGCGTGTACTTCGACACATCCGTGAGGTAGATCAACGGACCGATGAAGTCGTCCCAGGCGTGGAAGCCCGCGAAGATAGCGATGGTGCCGATCGCCGGAAGGACCTGGGGAAGGATGATCTGAGCGAAAATGCGGAACTCGTTGGCACCGTCGAGCCTGGCGGCGTCGGACAGGTCCTTCGGTATCTGGAGCATGAACTGGCGCATCAGGAAAATCCAGAACGCGTTGCCGAAGAACATGGGCAGAACGAGTGGCCACCAGGTGTTCACACCGACCGTGAAGCCAAGGTTCTCTTGGGTCCACGGGCCGATCTTGGCCCAGATGTCGAAGAGCGTAATGATCAGGACCGGAAACGGCACGAACACCGTCGCCAGCACAACGATGAAGACCTTGTCGCGTCCGGGCCAATCGATTCGGGAGAAGCCATAGGCGATCAATGGATTCGAGATCACGGCGCCGAGCACGGTCAACGCCGCGATGATGCTCGTGTTCCGGGCGAACTGCCAGAACGGGAACTCCCTGGTAGCCTGCCAAAAGTTCTGCCACTGCGGGGCATGCGGGTAGAGCGTGGGCGGAAATCGAGCCAACTCATCGTTGCTCTTCAGCGCGATGACAATCATCCAGTAGAAGGGCAGGAGGAAGAGTAGGCAGACCACGCCGATGACGATTCGTGGGAGAACCTTCTCGTTGAACGTGCGGCGCATGCGCATGCGCGAAGCGCCTTGTAGCTCCGCTGCGGTTGGTTGGGCGATCACTGCCATCGGAAACTCCTCGGTCCAAGAGCGAAGGGGTGCCTGTCAGGTCAGGTCGTAATGCACCCAGCGGCTGGAGGTGTAGAAGATCAGGCCGGCGATGATGAACGTCACAATGAAGAGCATGACCCCCATTGCAAAGGCGTAGCCAAGTTGGCCGCCGAACTGGAACGCGTTCTGATAGAGATAGTACATATAGAAGGTGGTCGCGTTGGCCGGTCCGCCCCTGGTCATGATGTAGGCCTGGGTGAAAACCTGGAGCGAGGCACTTACGCCGGAGATCAGGTTGAAGAGGATGATCGGGGTCATCAACGGCAAGGTGATGTTGCGGAAGCGGTTCCAGCTCCCGGCACCGTCCAGTCTGGCGGCCTCGTACAGGTGCACGGGAATGCCCTTGAGTCCCGCGAGGAAGATCAGCGCGGTCTGGCCAGCTCCGTACTGGGCGAGTCCGACGATCGCGATCTTGGCGTAGCCGGGATTGCCCAGCCAGTTGGGCGGGTTCCAGCCGACGTAGCGGAAGAGTTCGTTGACGATGCCGCGGGATGGATCCAGCATCGTGATCGCGATCAGCGAGATCGCGAACAGGGGGAGGACTGACGGCAGGTATATTAGAACACGATAGAGCGGAATTTCCGGAAGCTCCGAGTTCATGCACAGGGCGAGCGCCATCGCGATCACTATGCCGATCGGTACGGCCAAAGCCAGGAAATAGAGCGTGTTGTAGATGGACGTATGGAACACGCTGTCGTCGAGCATGCGTCGATAGTTGTCGAGCCCGATCCAGACGGGTTCCCCGAATCCCGAGGTCTGGGTAAAGCTGATCCTGATCAGGTAGTAGAACGGATAGACCATGAACGCCAAAAAGCCGATGATCCAGGGGCTGATGAAGAGCAATGCAAGCCCCATCCGCCCGCGCTCGCGCCTGGTTGGCCAGTACCTGCGAGTGGGTCGGACTGGCGCCAGTTGACCGACCTGGGCGCCGGCGGTCTCTGGAGTGGTACTGACCATTGACTGCTCCGATCCGGGAATAGGGAGGCCGGGTGAGGTCACCCTAACCAGGGTGACCTCACCCGGCGCTGCTCCGGTTTACGTCGCCGGTGTGGCGGCGGGGCTAGCGACTGGACTGGCAGCGGGGCTGGCTCCAGGAGATGCCTGTATCCCACTGAAGTCAACCACGATTGGTTCCGTCTGTGGCGGCGCGGTCAGCGGGCAGAAGGGATCGAGCTGCGGCTGGGTATTTGCCTTGACCGTTGCCAACGCGGTCGCCGGGTCTTCCAGATTAAGCGCCATCTTATCCAGTGCCGTTAGGAGCTCCTCCCAGTACTTCGCCCCGACCGGCAATGGCGGGCGCGTTTGGGTCACGTTGAGCAGGTTCTCGATGAAGAACCGGTGCTTCTCGGAGAAGATGGACGGATCCTGGAAGGTAGAGCGCAGAGTCGGCGTGTGGGCGCTGGAGATAGTGTACATCCGCTGGCCCTCGGCCCCGCAGATGAACTTCATGAACTGGAAGGCCGCTTCCGGCTGCTTAGCGCCCTGCGGTATCACGGTCGACCAGCCGCCCGCCCAGGTCGCCGGGTTCGCGCCCTCCTGGGGAACCGGGATGTACGTGATACCAAAGTCCATGTCCGGGTTGTATTTCGGAATGGACTGGAGTTCCCAGTCACCGCTCAGGAGGAATGCGAGCCGGCCCTGATTGAAGGGGCTTTCCGTCGGCGGAGCGCCAACGACCCTGGCGGCCTGGATGAAAGCCTGGACCTTGTCCGGACCCTTGGACTGGTTGTAATCGTAGACAAGTTGACCGCCCGCCACGACACCCGGATCTTCCGGGGTCACCTGGCAGTTTTCCCAGTCCATGAACTTGCCGCCGAACGAGTATCCGTAGGTATACAGGGCTCTCTGACCGTACTGCGGCACGAATCCCATCTGGGTGAAGTTGCCATTGGCATCCGTCACGTCGAACTGTGCTGCTAGCTCGAGGAAGGCGTCCCAGGTGATTGGGCCGTTTTCCGGGTCCATTCGCGAGATGTCGACGCCGTGAGCGGCCGCTAGCGTTCTGTTGTAGTACACGCCACGAAGGTCGGTGTCGAACGGGAGGGCGTACGGCGCCCCGTTGAAGAGCGCTTCAGCCGCCGCGAAGCTTACCCAGTCCGAAAGCGAGGGATCGATCCCGTTGGCTTCGCAGAGCGGCGTGAGATCCTGCAGCGCGCCCTGGCCAGCACGTTCCGCGACGATGAAGCGGTCGAGATGGTAGACGTCCGGACCGGTCCCGCCACGCACTGCGGTGAGCAGCTTGGACGAATCCGAAACCTCGGCCGGCGGAAGCTGCTCGATCGTCACGGCGACGTCAGCGCTTTGCGCGTTGAATGCGTCGACGATAGCGGTGACATTGGCGAGTCCGTCGGCAGAGAACGTGGTCCAGAAGACTACCGGTGTCTTTTCCTGACCGATCACGTTGGGGACAGCGAAGACGCTGGACGCTGCAGCGGCAGCTCCGAGACCGGCGGCGCCCTTGACGAGCGTCCGGCGTGAGACCTGGTGCGTCGCTGCCTTGGCGACAGCGTCGGAGACAGCTGAAGCGGGTTTGCGAGGTGCCGACATTATGTTGAACCTCCAGCCGCGTCGTCCGGACTCGTCGTCGCGGATAGACTGCGGCATCTGTATGAAAAGAGCATCAGTTCCAAGAACGGAGTGGCCC
>CADCWI010000114.1 GCA_902806355.1 uncultured Thermomicrobiales bacterium
TTCGCCCACGGGCTCGGCCGGCGCCTCGACATGAGGCGCCGCCGCGGGCGGAGCTTCCCCTGAGGACCCGCCAGCTGGCTCCACCGTTGGCGCCGGCTCTTCGGGTGCCGGGGCTGGAGCCGCCGGTGGCACAACGTCCGGTGGGCGTGGCTCCTCGACCGCAGGCTCAGCCGGTGCTTCTACGTCGGGCGTTACCGGCGGCTCTATGGGTAAATCGGCCGTAGGCAATGGCTCTTCGGTCGAAGGTACTTCTTCCACCGGCTCCTCCGTCGGTTCGGCCTCTGGCTCCTCGGGTACGACGGCGGTTGGCTCCTCGGTCGGTTCCAGTTCCTCGGTGGGCTCCGGCGCGACGGTCGGTTGGACATCTGGCTCCTCGGGTACAACAGCGGTTGGCTCGACGGTCGGTTGAGGCTCCTCGGCGGGCTCCGGCGTCGGTGTCGGTGTCGGCGCGACGATCAGGTCAGATTCCGTAACCGGTGCCTCGTCAGCGGTCGGGGTAGCTTCCTGTGGTTCCACCGGTGCCAGGTCGGCCACAACAGGCAGGTGATCGGACGCCACGAGAGTGTCCTCATCCACTGGCACCTCGGCCGAAACCACCTCGAAATCGCTCGACGCGAAGATGACATCGATCCGACGCTCCGCGTCCTCGTCCAGCGAAGCGGGATACGTATACCCCTCAGCGTCTTCGTCTCCGGCGACTTGCCACGCGTCCTGCAGCGATGAAGATTCCTCGTCCTGCGCTGACACGATCTCCTCAACGCTCAGGCCGAACTCCGGATCCTGCAGCGACGCGAGTTCCTCGTTATCCGGCTCGGCGTTGAAATCGCCCATGAGGATCACCGGCACATCGATGTCCGCGATGCGTTCTGCAATCGCTTCCGCCTGCTCCGTTCGCAGGCGCACCGCCTCATCCTCTTCTCCGTCACGGTCATTCTGGAGATGCGTATTGAGGATCGCAACTTCGCCCAGCCCATCAATCTCGACGCGGACCTCAAGGAGCCCCCGTTGCTCCCAGTCTTCCGCCGTTGGCAGGAACGTGTTGTCGCAGCTCAGGATCGGATAGGCGCTTAGAATCAGTGTGCCGTACTGATGCGGCTTGTCCGCGTGCCCGTCCGCCTCATGACTGAGATTGGCGCCGAAGCACGCATTCACGTCCAACGACTCGACAAGCTCGGTCGGCTGGTCGAGTCCGCCGGAACGGTCCCAGAAACGATCGACCTCCTGGAGCGCCACGATGTCAGCCTCCAGTGAAGCGATTACGTCCGTCGTGCGGTCGAGATCGACGCCACACTGGGCAGCTGACGGGGTGCTTTCCGGCGTTCCTTCTCCAGCTTCTTCCAGCGCCGTGCCTTCTGGCGTTGCTCCCGGCGTGCCCCCGTCCTCACAATCGTCATTTCCCTGAGCGTGCCGGACGTTGTACGTCATCACTCGCACGTCATCATCGGCTTCCTGGGCACTGCTGGCAGTACTTTGCCCTGGCAGTGCCGCAACGATCAGGAGGATCGCCCCCAGCACTCCAAATACCATGCTCGCGACACTCTTCCCCGACACGTTCTTCATCGATCATCCCTTGCGGTGTCCCGTGATATCCAAACCAGACATGAATCCATCTCATCATCTGTCGCCATTCGCCAGATTCGTACCCAGATGATGCGTCGCTGGATCTCGCCAATACGGACGATTGACGGCGAGCGCCGTGCCCACGTATACTCCCATGGCTCTTGGGGACGTAGCTCAGCTGGGAGAGCGCTACAATCGCACTGTAGAGGTCGGGGGTTCGAATCCCCCCGTCTCCACCACTCGAGACGAAACACGCCCGGTCCAAAAACGGACCGGGCGTGTTTCGTTGTGCGTTCGATGTAGCGATCCGTCGGCTACCCAGCGGGTTGCGGCCGCAAGTGCCCCATTCCCGGGTTCTCCGGATCGCGGCGCTCTGACCGGTCCGGTATCCTCGGCTGCACCGGGTTGGTGGCCTCGCGAGACCGGGCCGAAGGCCGTCCTGTCGGTGGGCCGACGAGGTCCGGCTTCGGCCGGGGCTCGTCGAAGAGCGCTTCAAGCTGCTCGTCGTCGATCGTTTCTTCCCGGATCAGCAGGCGAGCGATGCTCTCCAGCTTGTCGAAGTGCTCCGTGATCACTTCCTTGGCACGAACGTGCGCCTCGTCGACGATGCCGCGGATCTCCTCGTCGATCTTGAACGCGATCTCGTCGCTGTAATTGCGCTGTTCGCTGATCTCACGGCCGAGGAAGACCATCTCGTCCTTCTTGCCGAAGGCAAGCGGACCAAGGCTGCTCATGCCGAACTCGGTGACCATTCGACGGGCGATCGCGGATGCCCGCTCGATGTCGTTGGAGGCTCCCGTCGAGATCTCCTCGAACACCATCCGCTCGGCGACATGGCCGGCCATGAAGACGGCGATGTCATCCTGGAATTGCGCCTTGGTCTTGAACATCCGGTCTTCATCGGGCACGGTCCGCGTGTAGCCTCCAGCCATGCCCCGGGCCACGATGGAGACCTTGCGCACGGGATCGGAATGGGCGAGCATCCGCGCGACCAGGGCATGCCCGGCTTCGTGGTACGCAGTCATCAGCCGCTCACGCTCGGAGATGATCCGGCTCTTGCGCTGCGGACCGGCGATGACCCGGTCGATGGCCTCCGTCAGCTCGCCACGACCGACCGTCTTCTTGTTCCGGCGCGCCGCGAGGATCGCCGCTTCGTTGACCAGGTTCTCGAGGTCGGCACCGGAGAATCCCGAGGTCTGGCGCGCCAAACCCTCGATCGAGACGTTCTCCTCGATCGGCTTGCCACGCGTGTGGACTTCGAGGATCGACCGGCGACCCTGGATGTCAGGCCGATCGAGAACCACCTGGCGGTCGAAGCGTCCCGGGCGGAGAAGCGCCGGATCGAGGACATCCGGCCGGTTCGTCGCGGCGATCACGATCACGTTGACGCTGCTGTCGAAACCGTCCATCTCGACCAGAATCTGGTTGAGGGTCTGCTCGCGCTCGTCATGACTTCCGCCGAGCCCGGCGCCACGCTGGCGGCCGACGGCATCGATCTCGTCGACGAACACGATACAGGGCGAGTTGCGCTTGGCCTGGTCGAACAGGTCGCGGACACGGCTGGCGCCAACGCCGACGAACATCTCGACGAACTCGGAACCGGAGATACTGAAGAACGGCACGCCCGCTTCACCGGCCACCGCCCGCGAGAGCAGGGTCTTGCCGGTGCCCGGAGGTCCGACGAGCAGGACGCCGCGGGGGATGCGAGCCCCAAGCGAGGCGAATTTTTCCGGATACTTGAGGAACTCGACGACTTCCTCGAGCTCCTGCTTGGCTTCATCGACCCCGGCGACATCGGCGAAGGTCACGGTCGGTCGATTGCTGGAGAACAGGCGTGCCCGGCTCTTGCCGAACGACATCGCCTGGCTGTTGCTGCCCTGGCTCTGGCGCATCATGTAGAACAGCAGGCCGACGATCAGGAGGGACGGCAGGATAAAGACCAGCGCCCCGAAGATCGCGCCCCAGCGGCTCGCGGGCTCGACCTCGATCGGAACGACATTGGCGGTGAGGCCAGCGCTATCCAGGACTTCGACGACGTTCGTTTCCGGCGGAAGGCGGGTTTCGACGGGCGATCGGGCATCGTCGGTGTAGATCACTTCGACCCGGCTGTCACCCTCTTTGGTGATGAGCCGCTCGACGTCACCGGCACGAATCTCGGAAATGATCGTGGTGTTGAAATCCACGACCGGCAGACGCGAACGGTTGCCGGCATAGCTGAACCACACCACGCTCACGAGAACAATCAGAATGATCCAGACGAAACCACTCCGTAACCACTTGCGGTTGGGCATACCGGAGACCTCCGGGAATTGACGGGGATAGATGGACGCAGCGACATTGCACGCCCATTTGGAAAAGACGTCAGATCAGTATAGCAATCTCGGTTGCCTGAACGTGATATGTCTAGCCCCAGATCGGGGAGACAACGCCCAATCATGCAACAATCATGCCGGTTCCCGATCGGCACACAACAGGTCCCCGGAGTCAGGACGTGGTTACGTCGTGGCATAGACCCGCTCGTCAAGGATCGCGACGTAGGGCAGGTTGCGGTACTGGCCCGCATAGTCAAGACCGTAGCCGATGACGAACTCGTCGGGAATGCGGAAGCCCACCCGGTCGACCTGAACGGGAATGGCATCCGGTTTGTCCTTCTTGAGCAGGGCAACGACGCGGATATCCCGGGGTTGCCGCGTCCTCAGCATGTCGAGCAGGTACTGGAGCGTCAGCCCACTGTCGACGATGTCCTCGACGATGATGACCCGGCGGCCGATGATCTCCTCGTTGAGATCCTTAAGGATCCGGACCACGCCGGATGACCTGGTTGCGGCTCCATAACTCGATATCGCCATGAAATCGACCGTCAGCGGGATCGTCATCGCCTTCATCAGGTCGGCCATGAACGCGACCGCCCCGGTCAGCACGCCGACCATCAGTGGAACATCATCCGCATATTCCCGGTCGAGCTCCCCTGCGATCGCCCGGACCTCCCGCTGCAGATCCTGTTCCGCAACAAGAATGCGCGCGACGCCCCCTGCTCGTGGTTCCGCGAGGATCGCTCGGTCATCTGGCGTGGATGTGTCCTGTGCGTCGGTCGGTTCGATGGTGCCCACTCCTGTCCATCAGCATTTTGCGTGCATCCTCCGCTCGTGGCGACCAGTCCGGACATCGCGCGACGCGGACCGCCATGGATCGGTATGACATGAGTGTACGGGCTCGGTCATATTCCGGTGAAGCCTCTTGCGTGATTAGAACATATGTTCTACTATCACCTGCAAGAACGTCTGTGATCCGACCATCCCTGATCTGGTGTGGGGCCAGCATAGGGAAGGACGCCGGTTCATCATCCTGGCGTGTCATCTCGCCACTGGTGGTGATCCTGGCTGATGTTGGCTGGCGTTGCTGGAGGGAGTTCGTGCCGATTGTCTGCCTGCGTGTGCCCTGCTTCGCACTGCGCATCGCCTTGCTCGATCAACCGCACCTGGACGGTCATCCACTCGTCCTCAGCAATCCCCGGAGTGGCCGGGCCCAGGTGCTCGATGCTACCCCGGAAGCGCTGGAGAAGGGCATCCGTCCGGGGATGACGCTCAAGGAGGCGACCGCCCTCTGCCCCGGCGCGATCATCCTCATGCCCGATCCCGTGCGCGAGACCACGATCACCAAGCAGATCCAGGATCGCCTCGATCAGGTCAGCCCACTCGTCGAGCCCGACGATGATGAGGAGGGATGCTGGTATATCGACCTCAACGGGCTGGAACGCTATTACGGCTCATTCACAAATGCGGCCCAGCGCCTGATCGAGTGCGTTCATCCCATCCTGCGTGTCCGAGCGGGCGCGGCATCCGGCAAGTTCACGGCGCGCGTCGCTGCGGGCATCGCCGGGGCGGGTGACCTCCGTACCGTCGCTGATGACGAGAAGGCGTCCTTTCTGGCGGATGCCGCCATCTCCTGGCTGCCACTCCCACCCGAAACGATCCGTGAGCTTGAACGCCTTGGCATCCCGACGCTGGGCGACCTTGCCAGGCTCCCTGGCCGCAAGGTCGCCGCCCGGTTCGGGCCGGCGGGACGCCGTGCCTGGGACCTTGCTCATGGCCGGGACGACCGTCCTGTCGTCTCACCGCCTCGGGTCCAGTCGGTTGTCGAGCATCTCGTCATGCCATCCCCTGTCGTCAGCCGGGAGATGCTCGTCGTCGGGCTCCGCCAGATGGTCACGCGGGCGTTCAGCACACCCGCGCTTCGGGGGCGTCACGTCCGCCAGGTCGCCCTCCGGGCCGTTCTCGAAGGGGAGCGGCGATCGTGGGAACGGACCCTGACGTTGAAGGAGCCATGCGGTCCCGAGCGCCTGATCAAGGCGCTCGATCTGCGCCTGCACACGATCGAGCTCAACGGCCCGGTGGAATCCCTGACGCTCGAGCTCAGTGGCATCGTCGACGAGGTCGCGAGGCAGGAAGCCTTTCCGCTGATGGGCCCCCGGGCCACCGCACCGCTGACCGATGCGATCCACCAGCTCAAGCAACGCTACGGGCTGTCACCGATGTACCACGTCGTGGAGGTTGAACCATGGTCGCGCATCCCCGAACGCCGTCACGCACTGATCACCTACGACCCCTGAATGCGCCGCAACCGATCACGGTCGTTGCCGATCACGCCACACCAGTCGCCCTGTTGATGGGCCGGCATCGCTACCGGGTCGAGACCATCCAGGACATGTGGATCGTCCAGGACGAATGGTGGCGACAACCGATCGACCGGCAGTACTTCGTCCTGCTGCTCGATGATGGCTCCCGCAGGACAGTCTTTCTCGATCGCGAAGGTGCCGCCTGGTATGCCCAGGACTACTGAGCTCTTTTGCCTACGCCTATGTGCCAGGCCGGAGCCGTATTCCAAACCTTTCTTACCATCATGCTGAGCGCCGTATCCAAGGCTTTCTGTCATCCCCGCCTGCCCTCATCCAGAGAGAGCGATGAAGGAGCGGCGTGGCACCGGACACGATGCCTGGGAGGCGATCCTCACCTCAAACCCGCAGGAAACAGGAAGAGGCCACAATCAACAGAATGGTCCCACCGTGTATACCGAGCTCCATCTGCACACTGCCTTTTCCTTTCTCGATGGCTCGTCCCTGCCGGAGGATCTGGTCAACCGCGCGCAAGAGCTTGGTTACCACACCCTTGCGATCACCGATCACGACGGCTTGCACGGAGCGATGGAGTTCGCCCAGGCAGCCAGGAATGCGGGTATCGCGCCGATCACCGGCGCCGAGATCACCCTTGTCGATGGCTCGCATCTCACGCTGCTCGCCGAGTCGCGAACCGGTTACGGCAATCTCTGCCGGTTGCTGACCAACATCCACCACGGACGTCCGCCCTCCCCCGTTTGGCTGGACGATCCGGACGATGATCCACCTCCGGCAGGGGATTCGCAGGCCGACGCCGATCCGATCTCCTGCAACCTGGGGAGCTACACCGAAGGGCTGATCCTGCTCACGGGATGCCGCAATGGCCAGCTCGCGCGGCTGGTCGATGCCGGTCGGATCACCGACGCCAGAACCGTGCTGGAACGGTACATCCGGTGGTTCGGCGCCGGCAACGTCGTCGTCGAGCTCCAGCAGAACTTCGTCCATGGCGATACGAAACGGATCGAACACCTTGTCCGGCTCGCCGATCAGGCGGGTGTGCTTTATGTCGCGACTGGAAATGTTCATTATCACCATCCGGATCGGCAGCGCCTGCAGGATGTCCTCGTCGCGATCAAGCACCGAACGACGCTCGATGGCTGCCACCGCGAGCGTCGTCCCAACGCGGAGTTCTACCTCCGCCCACCCGAAGAGATGGAACGGATATTCGCCCGTTATCCGGAAGCGATCCAGACCACGGAACTGATCGCGGAACGATGCCGTCAGTTCGATCTCACCCGCGACCTTGGCTACACCTTCCCCGATCAGCATCAGGACGATGGTGAATCGCAGGATGACTACCTGGCGCGGGTGAGCTGGGAAGCATTCGCGGAACGTTACCCGGACAACCATCAGCGTGCCCGCACCCAGCTCGCGGAAGAGCTCCGCCTGATCGCCAGGCTCAACTTGTCCGGGTTCTTCCTGATCTACCGCAATCTCCTCGAGCTCAGTAAAACGGTCGCGACCGAGCTGCGCGGCAAGGCTCGCACGGGCTCACGCAGCTTCCTGCCGCCGGGCCGCGGGCGCGGCTCAGCCGTCAGCTCGATCGTCTGCTACCTGATCGGGCTCTCGCCCGTCGACCCTCTCGAGCACGACTTGTATGTGGGCCGGTTCCTCAATGAAGAGCTGCCGTCGATTCCGGACATCGACCTCGACTTTCCGCGCGAGATCCGGGAGCACCTGATCGAGCGTGTCTACGATGCCTACGGATCGGATCATGCCGCGCTCGTCTGCGCCTTCTCGACCTATCGCCTGCGCAGCGCCGTCCGCGATGTCGGCAAGGCGCTTGGCCTCCCGCTCGCCGATCTCGACCGGATCGCCAAGCTGAGCGAGCCCCGATCCGCCCCCGCTCTCGATCAGGAGCTGGACCGCCTGCCGGAATACGCGTCGCGCAAGCACACTCCGCCCTGGTCGTTCCTGCTCGAGCTCTCGAAGCAGCTCGAGCACTTCCCGCGGCATGTCACCCAGCACGTCGGCGGCATGATCATCTCGGCGTCCCCGCTCAACGAGATCGTGCCGATCCAGCCAGCCTCGATGGATGGTCGCTACATCTGCCAGTGGGACAAGGACTCGTGCGAGGATGCCCGGTTCATCAAGATCGACTTCCTTGCGCTCGGGATGTTGTCGCTCGTTGAAGAGTGCCTTGACCTGATCGATGTCGCCGGCAAGGGACCGGTCAACCTGAGCCGGATCGACTTCAATGATCCGGCGGTCTACCAGATGATCCAGGAAGGCGATACCGTCGGGGTCTTCCAGATCGAGAGCCGGGCCCAGATCCAGATGCTGCGGCGGACCAGGCCACAGAACCTCGAGGATGTCGTGGTCCAGGTCGCGATCGTCCGGCCCGGTCCGATCGTCGGCGGCGCGGTCACCCCGTTCGTCGCGCGCCGCGAGAACCCGGCCTATGTGACCGAGTACGACCATCCGAGCCTGGAACCCATCCTGAAGGATACGTTGGGTGTCATTCTCTTTCAGGAGCAGGTCGTTCAGGTTGCGGAAATGCTTGCCGGGTTCAGTGCCGGCCAGGCTGATCAGTTGCGGCGCGCGATGACCCGCAAGCGATCGGCCGAAGCCATGGCGAGTATTCGCGACCAGTTCATCGAGGGCGCGCGCCGCAACGGTGTTGAGGACGAGGTCGCCAACACCGTGTTCAAGAAGCTCTCCGGATTCGCGGAGTACGGATTCCCGAAAAGCCACGCCGCCGCCTTCGGCTTGCTCGCCTACCAGTCATGCTGGCTGAAGCACCATTTCCCGGCGGAATTTCTCTGTGCTTTGCTCAACAACCAGCCGATGGGATTCTATGCCCCGCACGTCCTGATCAACGACGCCAAACGATCGGGGGTGCAGGTCCTGCGCCCCGACATCAACGAGAGCAAGGTCGAATGCACTGTCGAAGGATCTCATCGACGAACGGTGAGGATCGGGCTTTCTTTCGTCAAGGGACTTCACGAGGAAGTGGCGGAACGGATCACCGATGATCGGGCACACCACGGGGCGTTTCTCTCGCTCGCCGATCTGATTCGCCGGGTCGCGCTCCGGCCCGACGCGATCCAGAACCTGATCGCGTCCGGCGCGTGTGACGGGTTCGGCCTGCAACGCCGCGAGATGCTCTGGCAGATCGGCCTGTTCATCGCGCCCCGGGGATTCACCGATCGAAAGACGCGCCACATCATCGGCAAGCAGCTTCCGCTCGCGCTCCCGACCGAGCAGGATCACGTCGAGCTGCCCGCGACGACCTCATGGGAGCGGATGGCGGACGAGTATCGAACACTTGGGCTGTCGACCCGGTTCCATCCGATGTACCTCCTGCGGTCCCGCCTTGCCGATCACCTGGTTTCGACGCGGGAGCTCGGCGAGCTCCCGGATGGCTACCGGGTCCGGATTCCCGGCCTGATCGTCTGTCGCCAGCGCCCCGGCACCGCCAAGGGAATCACCTTCCTCCTGCTGGAGGACGAGTTCGGGCTCGTCAATGTCGTCGTCTACCCGGATCTCTACGAGCGACAGCGTCTCGAAGTCCGATCCACGCCAATGCTCATCATCGACGGGAAGTTGCAGCGCTCCCACAACAACATCAATGTCGTCGCCGAGCGCCTGGAGTCGATCGAGAACATGACCTTCGCCAGCCCGGAAGCGCGGCAGGGCTGGGATGTCCCTCCCACGCAACAGGCGAATCCGAGGCACATCCAGCTTGTCCGCCTTACCGATGCCGCCGATCCCCGGGAAGGTCCCCGCACCGGAGCGGACGTCCGCGCGGTCGCGCCCATGTCCCACAACTATCGCTAACGCAGTCAGGGCAACGGGGAAGGGACCAGACGCAAGCTATCGCGCGTCACCACGACGATCCAGCCGGAGCCGATCTCGACCCGTCGCTCGCGTCCCTTCGCTCCAGCCACCCGGAGGATCTCTCCGACCCGGTTGGATCCGATCTCGACGCCTGGTGCATGGTGCCGGCACCACTGCACCAGCACTCGCCGCCGCACCGCCAGCGGCAACGCAACCAACCATCGCGTTGGCAGGACCTCCAGGTTCTCCAGCCCATCGAGCGCGAGCATGGCCTGCCGATCCAGCTCATCACTGTCCTCTCCGGCAAGCTCCGCGAACCGCGCCAGATTGGCCACCGCACCTGGAGCGATGGCCTCGAGCACTGGCAGCCCCTGATGCCGGACCGCGTTCCGGCGAAACGTGGCGTCCGTATTCGACTCGTCTTCGACGATAGGCAGATCGAGGCATTCGGCGAAGCTCCGGACCGACTCGGCCGGCTCCTCCAGGAACGGTCGCCAGATCCGTACGATCCGACGGTGTCCTCCCCCGTCATCCTCCCACCATGGGACTTCGAGCGGGCTGAGCACACGCATCCCCGACGCGCCACGCATGCCCGATCCACGGAGCAGATGCAACAACACCGTTTCCGCCTGGTCTCGCTGGTGATGACTGAGCGCCACCGCATACGCACCGGACCGTTCCGCCGCATCGGCGAACGCCCGGTATCGCTCCCGGCGCAACGCTTCCTCGAGCCCAACCCCCCGATGCCGCTCCACCGCTTTGCTGGAAATGGTGCAGACCTCGCATTCGACACCGAGCGAATGAGCAACCTCGACCGCCTGCCGTGCCTCCGTCGCTGAGCCCGACCGGATTGCGTGGTCGACATGCACGGCACGGACATCCACAAGCCCGAGCCGCCGCATCAGAGCCAGCCCGGCGAGAAGCGCAAGCGAATCTCCGCCGCCGGAGAATCCGCAGACGATCCGAACCGGCCGATCGCCATCCAGCGCCACGATCGACCGCCGCAGTCGCTGAACGAGACCCGATTCTTGAGCTTGAATCTGGGATGGCACATTCATCACATCACCATCATGAGCGATGCCAGGCAGCCGGCAATGTCTTGCTTGTGACACCTGGCCTTCTCATTGCCAGAGCTTCAATCGAACAACAGAAAAGACGGGGACTGTGGAGCCATCCCGTCTCGCCTCTCGTTGTATCCCATTTGGTGCCGACGGGTGGATTCGAACCACCGGCCAAAGGCTTATGAGTCCTTTGCTCTGCCACTGAGCTACGCCGGCCCAGGCAACGCTGAAATCCTAACAAACGCCGCCGAGCAGAGTCAAACCGGGCCGCCTATCCCACGCTACGAACCAGCGCAGGCTGGACATTCGGAAAGCACTGTACATACATCTGGCGGACCGGACCATCCCATGCAATGATCGGAGCAATAGAACTCCACAAAAGAATGCTGCTTCGTGAGAGGAACTCGCCGGTTCTCACCAGATCGACCTTCTGACGCATCCGGCCGTGCCGGCATGCGCGGTGCCCCATTGTGTCTTTTTCCCGCCAACGAAAAATGGAGCGATGCCAGTGATCGAGGTACCCGTATCCACCGACGATTCGATGCTCCCCGGCACGTGCATAGGGGCTAGCCGGGGACGGTCGATCCGCATTGCCATGTGCTGCGTGCTGATGCTTCTCGTCGCGCTCGCGACACCATGGGACGTCGGAGCCTCACCGTCATCGGCCCGCCCATCCACTACCTCCCCGCTGTACGCGGCCCAACAGGCCGACAACGACGGTGACTCCTTTTCGGATGATATCGATCCGGACGATGACAACGACCAGGTCATGGACGACATGGACGAGGATCCGTTCAACGCCCCGTCTTCGGCGGTGGAGACGCCGGATATCATCGCGCCGGATCAGGACACTGACAATGATGGAATCGAAAACATCATGGATCCGGATGATGACAACGACGTCATCGAGGACGACGAGGATCCCGCTCCGTTCACTCCGGTCCCGCCATCCAATACGCCCGCTCCCCCGACCGAGACCCCCGATACGCCCGGCGTGGAAGCACCCGCTCCCGTGCAGCCGGACGTTGTGCAGCCCGACAGACCGGTGGTCCAGCGAGATTCACCTCTGCCTCCCCCCAGGCCAGCAACAGATGGACCGGGAACGTTCGCCGTCCAGTCCCGGACACAAGACTCCGCACCGCTCGTCGCCGCGCTCCCATCGACCGGCAATACCGGTGACATCCGGCCGGATTCCTCCTGGCCGCTCCTTCCCGTGACCCTTGCGGCGATCCTTGGAGGAAGCGGATTGCTGCTCCGGCAACGATCGAGTCGCCCATAATCGCACGCATGGCTCTGGCGCGTTTCGGCGGTTGATCGAGCCTTCGGATGCTACACTCGAGACATGGACGGACGCCGCCGGATGTTCCCCTCGGAGATCGCTCCGGCCCCCCTCCATGTCTCCTCTCGGTTGTGCTGGCCCCCAAACAAGGCGGAAGCCCCTTATATGCTCGATCACGCTTCCAGGCTCCTCGAAGGCCTCAATCCCGAACAGCAACGGGCGGTTGTAACCACGGAGGGTCCGGTCCTCGTCGTGGCGGGCCCCGGCTCGGGGAAGACCCGGGTGCTTACGCATCGGATCGCGTACCTGATCGAAGAAAAGGGCGTGGTTCCCGAGCAGATCCTGGCTGTCACGTTCACGAACAAGGCTGCACGCGAGATGCGGGAGCGGATCGATCGCCTCGTTGCCGGCGATGCTGCCTCGGGCCTCGTGATGGGCACGTTCCACTCACTCGGCGTGCGCATCCTCCGGCAGAATCCCGGCATCGTGGCCGACCGGATCGGTCTCCTGCCCAACTTCCTGATCTACGACGATGGCGATCAGTTGGAGCTTGCCAAGCAGGCGATCAAGGCGGTCGACCTCGATCCCAAGCAGATCGCACCACGCCGCATGCTTTCGCGGATCTCCGCCGCAAAGAGCCAGCTCATCTCGGCCGATGAGCTGGTCGACCAGGCGGAAACCTATGACGACGAGGTGGTCGTCCGGGTGTACCGGGAGTATGAGCGGATCCTGCGGCGCGCCAACGCCGTGGATTTCGATGACCTGCTCGGGCTTCCGATCCGGCTCTTCGATGAGGACCCGAACGTCCTGGCACGGTACCAGCAGAAGTTCCGGTACATCATGGTCGACGAGTATCAGGACACGAACCGGGTGCAGTATGTCCTCGTGACGGCGCTCTCCGGCCACTGGAACAACCTGTTCGTCGTCGGCGATCCGGACCAGTCGATCTATGCCTGGCGACAGGCCGATATCAAGAACATCCTCGACTTCGAGAAAGACTACCCATCGGCCACCGAGATTCACCTCGAGCTGAACTACCGGTCCACCCAGCGCATCGTGCAGGCGGCGGACCGGCTGATCCGGGACAACGAGCAGCGGATCGATCGCCGCATGCGAACCGAGAATGCCGAAGGCGAACCAATCGTCCTCCGCGAGCTCGCCGACCAGAACCACGAAGCCCAGTTCATCGTCAGTGAGATCAGGCGCCTGCTCGGCTCCGGCCGGTATCACGGCGACGACATCGCGATCATGTACCGGACCACCGCCCAAAGCCGTGTCATCGAGGAAGCGTTTCGCGTCACGGACATCCCCTACCGCATCGTTGGCGGCGTGAGGTTCTACGAGCGCAAGGAGGTTCGGGACGTTCTGGCGGTCTTGCGCCTGCTGCACAATCCGCAGGATCGTCTCAGCCTTGACCGCATCATCGCCAACATGCCGATCGGACGCGGTTTCGGACCGAAGGCGATGGAGACTGCGACGACGTGGGCTGCGGTCAACGGGCTTCCGGTCCTTGACGCGTTCATCGCTACCGTACCCTCCGCATCGGGCATTGGCACGATCGACCCACCATCGTTCTCGAATGCGGGGCAATCGGGTGCCCAACGGATCGGTACCGCCCTTGCCCAGCTCCGCGAGACATCGCGGACATCCTCGTTGGCCGAGCTCTTCGATGCGATCGTCGACAAGACCGGCTACCGGAACACCTTCAACGAAGGGACGGAGGATGACCTCCAGCGCTGGGCCAACGTGCTCGAGCTGCGAGCCGATCTCGAACGCTATGACGCGGTGGATCCTCGTGAAGCGCTCGCCGCGTATCTGGAACAGGTATCCCTGATCGCCGATGTCGACGCGATGAGTGAGGACCCACGGAGCCAGGTCACGCTCATCACGCTCCATTCCGCCAAGGGACTCGAGTTCCCGGTGGTATTCATCGCGGGCGTCGAGGAGGGCCTGCTTCCGATCAGTCGCGCGGTCGAGGCGGAGCCGATCGACCCCGCGCAACTCGAGGAAGAGCGCCGCCTGTTCTACGTCGGCGTGACGAGAGCGGAGAAGCTGCTTTACTTGTCGTTCGCGTCCAGCCGGATGACCTATGGGCGCTACAACTCCGGGGTGGCCTCTCGTTTCCTGCAGGCGATTCCCGCCGAAGTCGTCCGCAGTGTCTCCCGTTCATCGGCGGGACGCGGCGGCGGTACTGGCAGGATGTCGAGTGCATCCTCGGGCCCGCTCTCCGCGCGCGTTTCGTCGTCGTGGTCGTCGTCATCGGGCCTTTCGGACACGCCCGCGCTGAAGGAACCGCTCCCCGAGTTCAAGGCGGGCCAGAAAGTCTTTCATCCCAAGTTCGGCGAAGGCGTCATCGGGGAGGTGTTGCCACGCAGGGACGACATCGAGCTCACCGTCGAGTTTCGCTTCCATGGCCGGAAGCGCCTGATGGCTACGCTGGCGAAGCTGGACATCGTGGGGTGAACGATCCTGAGGGAATCCGCTACGCAGAGTGGCACCGTTACCTGAGATGAGAGACACACCCATATTGGCCAATCCTTCCGACTCTCGCGGTACTGGTTCTCGTAAACGCCTCCTCGAACACGTCGCCTCTATGAGCGAACAGAGGGAGCAGCATCTCGCCCCGCTCGCTACACGCTCCAACGAAGCAAGGGCGGCACGGCGGATCGCCGAAGAACCCAGTTCCTTGCGAACGGAGTTTCAGCGCGACCGGGACCGGATCATCCACACCAAGAGTTTTCGTCGCCTCATGCACAAGACCCAGGTCTTCATTCGGCCGCCCGGCGATCATGTCAGGACCCGCCTGACGCATACGCTCGAGGTCACGCAGATCGCCCGCACGATCGGACGCGCGCTGAGGTTGAACGAGGACTTGATCGAGGCAATCGGGATGGGTCACGATCTCGGCCACACGCCGTTCGGCCACGTTGGCGAGCGGGCGCTGGCATCGGTCGTTCCCGGATTCCGGCACAATGAACAGAGTCTCCGGATCGTCGATGTGCTGGAACGGGACGGTCGCGGACTCAACCTGACCGAGCATGTTCGGGACGGCATCCTGAAGCACTCCAAGTCCCGCGCGTCACTCTTCGGCAATATGTCCGGTGAGCCGGCGACGCTCGAAGGAGCGGTCCTGAAGATCGCCGACGGCGTAGCCTATCTCAGTCACGATCTCGACGATGCCGTGCGCGCCGGTATCCTGTCGGACGCGGACGTTCCGGCGCGAGTCACCCGTACCCTGGGCAACCGTCACTCGGTCCGCATCGATACGATGGTCACAGACATCGTGCTTTCATCGAACGTTGTTTCGGAACGGGGCGTGATCGCGATGTCGCCGGACATCGAGGAAGCATCCCAGGAGCTCCGCGCGTTCCTGTTCGAACGAGTCTATGATCCGATCAATCAGCTTCCCGAGACCCAGAGGGCCTATCACGTAGTGAGGGACCTGTATCATCATCTGGTGGAGCATTACGATCTCTTGCCGGCCGGGGTGGACGCTGCCCCTGTCGATGATTCGATTGAGCGAAGAACGGTCGATTATGTCGCTTCCATGACCGACCGGTACGCGCTCGAGCTGAGTGAGCGCCTCGCGATCAGGATCTGATTTTCACGTACACGGTCGGGATCATCGCCATGGCACGAGACGCCGTTTCCGAGATTCGCGAACGCATAGACATCGTCGACCTGATACAGGGCTACGTCCCGTCACTCAAGCGGGCGGGGCGCAGTAGCAAGGGGCTGTGCCCGTTTCATCAGGAAAAGACGCCGTCGTTCGTCGTGTTTCCGGACTCCCAGAATTTCCACTGCTTCGGGTGCGGCAAGGGCGGTGACCTGTTCACCTTCTACATGCTGGTCGAGCATGTAGAGTTCCGGGAAGCCCTCACAGAACTGGCATCGCGCGCTGGTGTCACCCTGGATGTCGCGGCGCCAATAAACCCTGAGCGCGACGAACACCGCAACCGTCTCGTCGAGATCAACGAGCTTGCCGCGACGTTTTTCAGCCACGTCCTCAATCAATCCCCGGAGGGTGCTGCCGGCAGGGACACCATCGCTGCTCGCGAGATCTCGCCCGAGATGGTCGACCGGTTCACCCTCGGCTTCGCACCGGATTCGTGGGATCGCCTCCTGACGTACCTGCAGACGCGAAACGTCAAGCCGGACGATGCCTTCGAGGCCGGCCTCCTCCAGAAGCGGGACTCCGGGGGTTTCTACGACCGGTTCCGCAATCGGCTCATGTTTCCGATTCGCGATCGTGGCGGAAGCATCGTCGGCTTCGGGGGCCGTGTTGTCGGTGATGCCCAGCCCAAGTACCTCAATTCGCCGCAGACACCGATCTTCGACAAGAGCAGCCTCGTTTATGCCCTGGACCGGGCCAGGGATGCGATCAGGAAGTCGGAAGAGGTGGTGATTGTCGAAGGGTACATGGACGTGATTGCCGCCCACCAGTTCGGCTACGAGAACGTGGTCGCCTCGATGGGAACCGCCCTCACCGAAGCCCAGGTTGGATTGGTCAAGCGCTCGGCCAAACGGATCGTGCTTGCTCTCGACGCGGATGCCGCCGGCCAGATGGCGACCATCCGCGGTCTGGAGACCATGAGGGATGCGCTCGACGCCGATGAGACTCCGGTGCCCGACGCGATGGGGATGATCCGGTTCGAGCGAAAGCTCAAGGCCGAGATCGCCATCGTCGCGCTTCCCGAGGGCAAGGATCCCGATGAGCTGATCCGACGAACGCCCGAACGGTGGCCGGAGATCGTGAAGAACGCCAAGCCGTTCATGGACTTCACGATCGAGACATTGACAAGCGGGATAAACCAGGCGGACCCCCGGGCAAAGTCGGACGTCGTCGCGCGGGTCGCGCCACTCCTCCAACAGATTCCCGACCGGATCGTCCAGGGGCATTACATCAGTCTTCTGGCGAAGCGACTCGGACTCGAGGAACGGCTCGTCCTGTCCGAGACCCGGCGGACGAAACTTGGCGAACGTCCCCGCGCGACACGCTCGGGTCTAACACCGGAAGCCAAGGAACGCGTTGCCCGGCGGTCAACCGAGGACTACGTGGTTGCACTGCTCCTGAAGCACCCGGACCTTACGCGTGATGTCGCGTTGCGTATCCCGATCGAGGAGCTGACAGACGCTCGCAATCGGGAGATCGTTCGCGTGCTGCGTGATGAGGAAGTATCCCAGCTGCCGCCGGAGCAGATCGTGCTGGGCCTGGAGGATCACCTGGCCGATCACGCCGAAGCGCTGCTGGAGTCGTTGCAAGGTCGACCGGAACAGTTTCCGGGTCAGATCCAGCAGGAAGCGACGCAGATGCTGGTCAAGCTCGGCAAAGAGCGCTTTGATTTCCTCATGAAGCAGCTCGATGCCACCCTTCAGACGGCCCTTCAGGAGCGGGATAGGGACGCCATGGCATCGATCAAAGAACAGATCGGCGCGCTGGCGGAGCGGCACCGTCAATACTACCCCCCACCAAGCCCCTATTTTCTCGATACCCGTTCACCGCAATCGAGATAAGCCCTCGATCGTTCCAGGCATGAATCCCCTGGTGATGAGACATCCAGGCGATTGCGCACCCTGCCGGGAGCGCTAGGCACGAACCGCATACCGCGGCCACGGGTGAACACCATTCCCTACCCCAAAATCTGCGGAGCACGCTGGCGGGAGACACGAGCACCGTCGTGACGATCCATCACAGCCCGCGTAGGACCTCCTGTGACTCCCGCGACGAAGCCACGGCGCTTTCCCCAAGCACAGCAAATGGGCATGGTCGCCCGTTTCTGATCCGGAATCCGTATGACGCGGTGACCGGTCCTTCGCTCCCCGTCAGGACATCGCGGGTGCCGATGTCTTTCCCCGCCGGTTAACGAAAAAGAGCGGCCTTGCTGGCCGCTCCTGCACTGTCGGGGAGAGAGGATTCGAACCTCCGACCTCAGCGTCCCGAACGCTGCGCGCTAACCGGGCTGCGCCACTCCCCGCCACGGCCGGAGCATACCATGGCGACCGGTCCTGTCGCAACGGCCTGAGCCGTTCGCTGAATTCGCGATAGGCCACCTGGATCACCATCGAATACGCCCTTACCGTACCCATCCCGGCGCTCTCCACAATAACGACAACTGGAGTGTCATTACGCTGGAGGCCGCCGTGTCTCCTCGAATATCGGCGTCCAAGTCCGAGTTGTAGACCACGACTACAACTGTACCGGGACACTTTTCCTTCTTTCGGTTCGTGTGTTGTCCTCTCACACGGTGGCATGATTGGCATGTGCTGCGGTGAGGAGATGAGTATGGTACGATCCCGCACACAAACTGGAATGTTGGTTGTTGCCCGTGTAGCTCAGTGGATAGAGCGCCACCGTCCTAAGGTGGGCGTCGGGGGTTCGAGTCCCTCCGCGGGCGCCATGTTTCACCGTCGCCTCTTCACATTCCAGCCGGCGATTTCCCTGCTCTGTGAATCTGCTCCCGAACGTTCTCGTCGTGGTTCGCGGAAAGGATGCAAGACGTCATGGATCTCCAGATTCGGACGCATGGGACCAAAGTCTCCGATGGACTTCGGCAGTTCATCGATCGCCGGATGGCGAAGCTGGACCGCATCGCCGAGCACGTTGTCGAAGCAAGCCTCGAACTGCGCACTGAAGAGCTTCGGAAGGGTCGCGAGGTCACGACCGCGCAGCTCACGCTTCGGACAGGACGGCACGTCCTCCGCGCCGAAGAACGTGATGCCGAGGCCGCCAAGGCCATCGACGCCGCAATCGACACGTTGATTGCCCAGGTCCGCAGGTACAGCGACAAGCGAGCGGACCGGAAGCGTCGATCCCAGCGCTTCCAGTCCGATGGGATCATCGCATCCCCCGAGACAGCCCTCACCGCTTCCGCTGACGCGAGAACCGATGACGACGACACCTCGCCCATCGTGAGGACAAAGCGGTTCCAGATGAAGCCGATGGTCGTCGAAGAGGCGATCGATCAAATGGAACTGATCGGCCACGAGTTCTTTCTGTTCCAGAACGCGGACGAGGACCAGCTCAACGTGCTCTACCGTCGCCGCGACGGGACCTTCGGTTTGCTCGCCCCAGCGCGAGGCTAGGGTCCGATCGCACTCGACCCGCAATCGGGGCCGATGATCGCGGCTCTAATCGGCGGACCGGATTGCGCTCCTTGGCACACCTGGTTGATCTGGAAGCTTTCTTTGAACCGAGCGGCCCTTGGGCAACCTTCACGACCGGCCAATAGCCGGTCCCGCCGTCCGGACTCGATGTCAGGCCTTTTTCTCTTCGCTCTCCTTGAGTGATTTGTAGTATTTGCGCGACTTCGGCACCGGACGGGCGTCCTCCGCCTCCCGTTCCGCCCGGAACTGGTCCGCCCGCTGTTCCAGATCGGACTCGATGCGGACGAAGTCGTTGTAGACGAGCGGATCGCTGTTCGATATCGGCGAGCGCATCAACATGCGGACCAATTGCAGCAAGGATGTCGCCGAAGCCGATGATGCGGCGGGTAACGACGCCCGCTGCTGGATGGTTTCCACAACCTGAATGGACTTCGCATGTGCGCCGTTGTCCTCCAGCCGTCGCTTGATCTCTTGCAGGCCTTCCTGAACATTCATGGAACCGGATTCCTCCTACTCGGACTGGATCGTGGTGCTTTGCGGCCCTGACTCGATTTCAGTATAGAGGCCCTCTTGGGATCGCCTCGATCCAGCCCGGAAGATGCGGCGCTCTATGGGACATGGGACAATGGAAGCGTACGTTGCGCCAGCCCGGCACCTGACCATTCCGCTCCCACTTTCCCATCCTGGATTCGCCTGTCTCGCATTGTTCGGGAGATTGTTTCTCATGACAACATCTATCCGGAAGGCCATGACGATCGCCGGATCCGATTCCGGCGCCGGGGCCGGTATCCAGGCCGATCTCAAGACCTTCTTCGCGCTTGGTGTGTATGGCACGTCGGTCCTTACCGCCGTGACTGCCCAGAATACGGTTGAGGTTGCCGCGATTGCCGAAGTTCCCGACGAGGTCGTGATCGCTCAGATCGACACGGTTGCCGAAGACATCGGCGCAGACGCCGTCAAGACCGGCATGCTCAGCAGCCGCTCCATCATCCAGAACGTCGCCGATCGGCTCGAAGCCTGGGGGATTCCGTTCCTTGTCGTCGATCCCGTGATGGTCGCCAAGTCGGGCGTGGCGCTTCTCCAGGCCAACGCGGTCGACGCATTAAAGGCTGACCTCCTGCCCAAGGCGACGATCGTGACGCCGAACGTGCCGGAGGCCGAGATCCTCAGCGGCCGATCGATCGCCAACCTGGAGGACGCCCGCGAAGCGGCACGCATCATCCACGATCTCGGTCCGGCTTTCGTCGTTGTCAAGGGAGGCCATCTCGACGGCCCGGCGATTGACCTCGTCTATGATGGCTCGACGTTCCTGCCCATAGAAGGAGAGCGGATCGACACCACCAACACTCACGGCACTGGCTGCACCTTTTCGGCGGCAATCACAGCCTTTGGAGCGTTGGGTGACGATCCCGTGACCGCTATCCAGCATGCGAAGCGATACATCGAAGCGACTCTCCGGGCCTCCTATGCGATCGGAGCCGGGCACTCACCCGTCAATCATGCCGTCTCGTTGCCACGCGATCTTCGCGCCGTCACCGGCGCCTGATGGATCAGACGTCGATTCGGCATTCTTTGGGACTGTATCTCGTCGCTGACCTGTCGATGCGGCCAACCGATCTGCCGCGCGTCGTCGGGACCTGCGTCGGTGCCGGCGTCACATGCGTTCAGCTTCGAGCCAAGGATCACCACGTGGACCAGATACTCGCGATGGCCCGCGCCCTGCAGCCAATCTGCCGCTCATCGTCGGTTCCTCTGATCATCAACGATGATCTTGACATCGCTCTCGCGATCGGCGCCGACGGTGTCCATCTCGGCGTGGACGACGCCGAGCCCGAACTCGCCCGCGAGCTGGGCGGCCGAGGGTTCATCATCGGGTTCTCGCCGGAGACCGACGACCAAATCCGAAAGGCGGAGGACCGGGGCGTCTCGTATCTCGGTATTGGTCCGCTCTTCGCCACCACCACCAAGCACGATGCAGGCTCCGCCCTGGGCCCGGAAGAGTGTGCTCGTCGAGTGTCCCTGACCCGCCTTCCGACCGTCGCGATCGGCGGCATCGATGCCTCCAACGCGCATCTCGCCCTTGAAACTGGCGTGGATGGCATCGCCGTCGTCTCGGCCCTTCTCAAGGCTGGCGATCCCGCCGAGGCGGCGGCCAACCTGCGCTCGGCCGTCGATGCCGTCGCTCCTTCATCTCGCTCGCGGCATTGAGGAGCCACGGTCCACGCCGTCCATCAAGCGTTGCACACCCGGATCATCCGCCGGATCCCATACACACGCGGCGAGATCCACCTGAAACGCATCGACGAAAGGGACGTTCTCTTCCTCGAGCAGGTCCCGCATTATCTGGGGATGGCCGAAGTGCCAGCCACCGGACAGAAAGCCGACTCGATTCACCAGGCGATGTGTAGGAAGGTCAAGGCCATCGGGCATCCGCAGGACCGCCCACCCGACCATCCGGGCCGATCGGGGATGGCCCAGGGTCCGGGCGACGAGGCCGTACGTCGTCACCCGGCCTTTCGGAATCAAACCTATGACCTCGAGCACCTGCTCCATGAACACGGCGTGAGACGACGCTTGAGCCATCGTTTGAACTTCCCATCGAGGATGACGCTTCTGGCATTTTGACGATTGCGGCCGGAAGTATACTTTTGAAAATGAAATGTTCCCGCGTTCCCGACGCTGTCGCGAGACGCACATTGGAGTAGACACCACATGCGCTCATTCTTCTCGAAACTCATGGGCGACCCCAACGACAAAGAGGTCACTCAGATCAGTCCCATCGTAGATCAGATCAACGCGCTCGAGCCTTCGTTCGAAGCGATGTCCCGCGACGAACTGCGGAGCCTGATCACCGAGCTACGGGCACGCTACAGGGACGACGACGACCTGGACGACATGCTGCCGGAGGTGTTCGCGGCGACCCGGGAAGCCGCCAAGCGCGTTCAGGGCAAGCGTCACTTCGACGTCCAGCTCATCGGCGGCGTGGCCCTCCACGAAGGCAAGATTGCCGAGATGAAGACCGGGGAAGGCAAGACCCTCACCGCCACCTTGCCGATCGCACTCAATTCCCTGAGCGGAAAGGGCGTGCACCTCGTCACCGTCAACGATTATCTCGTCAAGCGAGACACGCAATGGATGGGCGAGATCTACGATTATCTCGGACTCTCGACCGGCTGCCTCCAGCACGACACCGCCTATCTCTATGACGCGACGTACGTTGCCGAGGATGAGCGCCTCGCCAATCTCCGCCCGGTAAGCCGAAGAGAAGCCTACGCGGCCGACATCACATACGGCACCAACAACGAGTTCGGCTTCGACTATCTACGCGACAACATGGTTGTCGACATCGCCAACGCTGTCCAGCGGGATCTCAACTACGCGATTGTTGATGAGGTCGACAACATCCTGATCGACGAGGCGCGCACACCCCTGATCATCTCCGGCCCGGCCGGTGAGGCGACCGACAGGTACTATCAGTTCGCCCAGATCATCAAGCAGCTTCGACCCGGGCGCGACTACGAAGTCGATATCAAGCATCGCAACGCCACGCTGACGGAGGAAGGGATCGACCGGGTCGAGCAACTTGCCGGGATTCCGTCTGGCGAGAGCATCTATGACGAGCGGTATGTCGAACTGACGCACTACCTTGAACAGGCGCTCACCGCACACGCCGTCTATCAGCGGGACAAGGACTACATCGTCCGGGATGGTGAAGTCATCATCATCGACGAGTTCACGGGGCGGATGATGATCGGCCGGCGCTATAGCGAAGGCCTCCACCAGGCGATCGAGGCCAAGGAAAGTGTCCGGGTCCGTCGCCAGAACGTCACGATGGCGACGATCACGTTCCAGAACTACTTCCGAATGTACCGGAAGCTCGCCGGCATGACGGGAACCGCGGAAACCGAGTCGGAAGAGTTCTATCGGATCTACAGTCTCCCGGTGGTCACGATCCCAACTCACAAGGAGATGATTCGGGACGACGCTGGCGATCTCGTGTACAAGACCGAACAGGGCAAGTTCGAAGCCGTCGCGGACGAGATCGAGGAACTCACGGCCGAGGGCCGACCAATCCTTGTTGGCACGACCTCGATTGAAAAATCTGAACATCTCAGCGCCATGCTCCAACGCCGGGGGATCGCACATTCGGTGCTCAACGCCAAACAGCACGAGCGCGAAGCCGGGATCGTCGCGAACGCCGGAAAGGCGGGGGCGGTCACCATCGCCACGAATATGGCCGGCCGCGGCACCGACATCCAACTCGAAGATGGCGTTGCCGAGCGCGGCGGCCTTCACATCATTGGCACGGAGCGGCACGAGTCCCGGAGAATCGACAACCAGCTTCGCGGTCGTGCCGGTCGGCAGGGAGATCCGGGGTCATCCCGGTTCTTCGTCTCTCTCGAAGACGAGTTGATGCGCCGCTTCGGCACGGAGCGCATCGGGGGGTGGATGGATCGCCTCGGCATGGAGGAGGACCAGCCCATCGAGCATCGCTTTATCTCGAGGTCGATCGAGAGCGCCCAAACCAAAGTCGAGGGCCATAACTTCGACCGGCGAAAGCACGTTGTCGAGTACGACGACGTGATGAACAGGCATCGAGAGGTCATCTACGGCGATCGAAAGCAGATTGTCGCCGGTGAGGATGTCCACGCGAAAATCATCGCAATGATCGATGCCGAGATCGAGCACATCGTCGAATCGCATACGATGGAGAAAGAGGGCATCATCGACATTGCCGCGGTGCTGGAGGCGTATGATTCCCTGATCCCCGATCGAACCGTCACCGAGGAGGAGCTCCAGGGGCTGGATCAGGATGAGGTCACCGACCTGCTGATCGAGGACGCCGACCGCGCTTACACGGCAGTGGAATCGAGGTTTACCGAGGACACATTGCCGAAGGTGGAGCGCCACGTCCTGCTCATGGTGATCGATCGACTGTGGGTTGATCACCTGACCACGATGGACGATCTCCGCCAGGGGGTCGGGCTGCAGGCCTATGGACAGAAGGATCCTTTGGTTGTCTACAAGACGGAGGGGTACCGCCTGTTCCATCAGTTGCAGCAGGCGATCCAGCACGATGTCGTCCGGGCGATCTTCCGGGTCCAGCCGGTCGTGGCTCAGCAACCGGTACAGACTCGAGTGACGGAGTCAGCGACCACTACCAACGCCGTACAGGACGATTCCAGCACCACAACTCAACGGCGGGCAGCCAAGGTGAAGCCGAATCAGCCATGCCCATGCGGGAGTGGGAAGAAATACAAGTTCTGCCATGGCGCGCCTTCCGCCAAGGCCGTCGTCTAGAGCGCATTTCCGAGCGGATGGCCAACGCCGATCATCCCGGCAGCGACATCGGAGGAAATGCAGCGGCGATGTGCTGCATTCGCAAGGAGGTGATCGCTCCGCGATCAAGCGGGAGCGGTGCATCGGTCGCGTCCTGATTGCCGGCGGGGGATCCGCAGCCAATGCAGCGCTGGGGCCGGTGCTGCATCGGCGCGCAGCGTCCTCGGTCTCAGCCAGTCACCACCACGGCAGTCCGCTGCAGACGCCATCCCAGGTGACAGGCGGCACATGGCAGTGCCCCGCTCCGGGAGCGGGGCACTGCATTTTGCTATCGACGTGGATCGCTCGCGCGACGTTGGATCGGTTCACCCTCAGGGAACGTCGGCCTTATTCTTCTCCCTGAATGTCGCGATAAATTTCGCGGGCCTCTTGGACAATCCGGTTTCCTGCCGCCTTCGCCTTCTCCCGTTGCTCATCGTCCATGAAGCCGTAGAAGATCAGGCTGCCCGCCGCAATGGACCATGCGGCAAGAGCTCCCGTGTCCTTGGTGCCATGAGCTGCAGCATGAGCCGCATGTCGGGATCGCTCATCGACCGTGGCGGATACTCCCGACAGCCCACCGGACGCTTGCGACGCCACCTGCCCGAGCGACTTCGCGGCGGTACCTGCCCTTTCCTTCAACACCGGAACGAGGTCCCGGTCGGTGATGTTCCTAGTCCCGGACGCCAACCCCTTGCCGGTCTCGAGGGTCGAAGCCAGCGCGCCGGTCGCGGAGCCGAGCAGAGGCACAGCGCGATCCTGCACCTCCCGTACCTTGGGCACAATCGACCGTTCGACCGACTTCCGAAGCTCTGGTGCGCGATTCTGCAGATCCTTCACGACCGGTACGATCGATTGTCCGAACGCAACCCGAAGCTCAGGTGCCCGTTCCTTCGCTTGCCCGACGACGTGACCGCCACGTGCCTTGGCATCGACGACCGCAAGCCCGGCGCGAACCTTGGCTTGTGTCGACTGCTGCTTCACCGTGCTCGTCACGCCCTGAGATTGCTGGCCAGCAGCCGTCGCCAACGCCGTCGCGGCGGCGGCAAGGCCGGAGGATATCCCCGGGCTCGAGCGTTTGCGTTTATTCGTCAGCCCCTGAACGGCACGGACGCCAATACCCTGTTTCGAGCCTTTGCGGCCTGGAAGAGCAAGGGATGGGGCATTCTTCCGAAGCTGATCCGCCCGACTATTCAGCTGCGAACTGGCGAACGCCTTCCGAGCCTGTTTCGAGATCGCTTCGATATCAACCTCATTGAGACGTTGTTTCGATCGCTCCTGCCCGTCCTTCGCAACTGTGGTCGCCTGTGCCCGGACCTTCTGCGCCGCTGCTGCCCATTCCTCACGGGAGTGCGGCGCCTGGCTCAGCGCCCGGGAAACGGACTCGTTGGTGCTGCTCCGCACCGACTCCAGTAATGCCGAGACGCTGGGTGACGCGGAGGCGGCCGCGGCTGCGGCGGCTTCTGCAGCCTGGGTGGCGGCGGCTTCCTCTTTGCGCACCGCACTACGATGCATAAGGGCCGCTACCACTCCGCCAACGACTCCTGATGCCAGCCCCGCCGCTCCAATGACCTGGGCGTTGGCGATCTCGTCTCCCTGTCTGAACTGATCCATCGGATCCTCCGTTTCAAGGTATACGCATGAGATGCCTTATGCTGTCCCGCATCGCGACTTGTATGCCAGCATCCAGCTCCTGCTTCATGGTTTATGTCTCGCACGCTTTCGCGCGGACATGACCCTACGGTACAGTATGAACGAAATGATCAATGAGCTCCCGCGCTGATGCCGCGTCTCGACATGTCCCTGTCCCGCGAGAGAACAGCCAACATGTACTTCCCCCAGTTTCACCTCAGCGCCAACTATGACGTGATCGTTGTCGGATCCGGCCACGCCGGGTGTGAAGCCGCCCTTGCCTCGGCCCGGATGGGCTGCCGGACCCTGATGATCTCCCCGAACCTCGATCGGATAGGCTACATGCCATGCAATCCTTCGATCGGAGGACCTGGCAAGTCGCAGATCGTCTCGGAAGTCGACGCGCTCGGGGGGGCGATGGCTCAGGTGGCGGACCGGACGGTGATGCAGGTCCGGCAGCTCAACACGTCGAAGGGCCCAGCCGTACGCGCCGTTCGAGTGCAATGTGACAAATCGCTCTACGCCGTCGTCATGAAGCAGATGCTAGAGGAACAACCGAATCTCGAGATCGCACAGGACGAAGCTCTGGGACTGCTGATCGATGGTCAGTCGTCATCGCACGTCGTGGGAATCGAGGCACGCACACTCGGACGGATTTCAGCAACCGCGGTGGTCATCACCGCCGGCACCTTCCTGCGGGCGCGCATGATCGCCGGAGAAGAGCGGTCGAGCGGCGGGCGGGCGGGAGATGCCGCGGATACCCGCCTTTCCGGTTCCTTGGCCGATCTTGGATTGCGTCTTCGCCGGTTCAAGACCGGTACTCCACCGCGTATCGATGTCCGGTCGATTGACGTGAGCAAGACCGAACCACAGCTCGGCGAGGACGTCCCGCTCTGGCTCAGTCGCGATGGCCGCGAGGGACGGATCGCTCCGCTCTATCTTCCTCCGCCGCGCACTGGCCCGTTCTCCGAAGTCCGGGAACGCGGTGGGCGTTACCAAGTCCCCTGCTTCCAGACATGGACGAATGACGAGGTGCACGAGGTTATCCGCCAGAACCTCCACCGAGCGCCGATGTACAACGGTACGATTGAGGGGACCGGTCCCCGATATTGCCCATCCATCGAGGACAAGGTCGGGCGATTTGTCGATAAGTCGTCTCATCCAGTCTATATCGAGCCCGAAGGGTGGATGAGCGGCGAGGCATACCTTCAGGGGATGAGCACAAGCTTGCCTGCGGATGTGCAGGCGGAGGTGCTTCATCACATTCCGGGGCTGGAGCAGAGCCGAATCACCAGGTGCGGCTACGCGGTCGAATACGATGCGCTCGATGCCACCGAGCTGACCCATGCACTCGAGTACCGGCAGATCGGCGGCCTGTTCTTCGCCGGACAAGTCAATGGAACGTCGGGGTACGAAGAGGCCGCCGGTCAGGGCATCGTCGCCGGAGCCAATGCCGGCGCCAGGGTACGATCGCTGCCCCAGCTGACGATGCGGCGGAATGACGGCTACATCGGCGTCATGATCGACGATCTGGTTTCCCTCCCGTTTGACGAGCCCTACCGGATGCTTACGTCCCGGGCGGAATACCGGCTGGTGCTCCGGAGCGATACCGCCGACGCTCGCTTGCTTCCGGAAGCGTCGCGTCTCGGGCTCGTCTCCGCCCAGCGAACGGAAGAGGTCCGGACCGAAAACTCGGCCGTGGAGGAAACGCTGCAACGGCTGTCGACAATGTGGTTTGGTGCGAATCCGCTACACTCTGCCGCCCTCAGTGCGGCGGGAATTCAACCCACCAGTCGCTCATTGAGCGCACTGGAGCTCACGCGACGCCCCGAAGTTCGGCTACGAGCGGTTCTCTCGGCTTGTGAGGCCGTCGGCATGATCGGGTCGGAGCGTCCAGCAAACCATGCCCTCGACCGCATCGAGATCGCGGCAAAGTATTCCTCGTTCATCGAGAAAGAGGAGCGCGAGGTCGCTCGCCACGCGGCGAGCGATTCGCAGCCGATTCCGTCCAATGTGAACTTCTCGCGCGTCAAGGGCCTGCGTGTTGAGGCCCGGCAGAAATTGCTCGCCACGCGACCGATGACGGTCGGCCAGGCGAGGAAAACCGCTGGCGTGACTCCCACCGATGTCGGTGCCATACTGGTCCATCTCGCGGCCGTCGACCGATCGCCTCATCGACCAATGGAAGCATCGTCCTGTTAGGCAACTCCGTGTTGGTCGCGCGGACTTGGATCGAGTAGAATTCGCGGTCGCTAGGTTCCTATTCAGTTCCGACCATGATTGGATCCGACGTATTGAAATGAAAGATAGTTCTCTTGGTCAGCCTCCGTCGTCCCTTCCGCCATCATCCCGTCGACCACATGTCACCCGCCCGGCGACTGATCGTTCCCGTGAGCGGTGGCCCCGGCGACCAGCGCTTGCTCGAAGTCGTCGAGAAGATCGCATATCACCAGCACGTCGACATCACGATCATCTATGTCGTCGAAGTCATGCAGTCCATGCCGCTCGATGCCGAGTTGCCACGGGAGATATCACGGGGCGAGCAGGTGCTCCGGAATGCGGAAATGGCCGCAGGTTCATGTCTCTATGGGCGCAGCAGTGCAATCCAGACCGAGTTGCTCCAGGCGCGGTCGGCGGGAGCCGCGATCGTCGACGAGGCCATCGAGCACGAAGCGCATGCGATTGTCCTGGGAGCGACGGTGAGACGCAAGTTCGGCAAGCTGACGACCGGAGAGACGTTGGATTATGTCCTCGTCAACGCACCGTGTGAGGTGATCGTCATCCGTCATTCGCTACCCGACTGGCTCGCATCGGACGCAGAGTCCACATGAACATCGTTGTCATGGGATGCGGCAGAGTCGGCGCCAGAGTCGCCTCGATCCTTGACCATAACGGACACAATGTCACGGTGGTGGATACCGATGAACAGGCGTTCCGGCGCCTGGTGCCCGAATTTGGGGGCGACACGGTCATCGGCACCGGAATTGACGAGGATGTCCTTCGTTCGGCCGGAATTCAGGACGCCAATGCGTTCGTGGCGGTGACCAATGGAGACAACCGCAACATCATGGCGGCACAAGTCGCCAAACAGATCTTCGGCGTGCCGGAGGTGATCGTGCGCATCTACGATCCCGTCCGCGAAGATACGTACCGGCGCCTCGGTCTGACGACAGTCTGCCCCACCACAACGATCTCCGCTCTCATCATGGATCACGTGATCGGCGCGGGCGAGCCGTTGCCCCGACGCCTCCCGAAGGGAGCCTGATCGTGTACATCATTGTCGTCGGTGGCGGCAAGGTCGGCTACTATCTGACAAAGACGCTTCTTAACGAAGGACATGAGGTCCTGTTGATCGAACGGGATCGGACAAAAGTCGAAACCTATGCCGAGCGGTTCGGCTCGGTTGTCCTCGCGGGTGATGGCGCCGAGGCGTCGGTACTGGCCCGCGCAGGCGCCGCCCGGGCGGATGTCGTGATCGCGGTCACCGGTGAGGACGAAGACAACCTCGTCGTCTGTCAGATGGCCAAGCAGAAGTTCCAGGTCGGTCGAACCATAGCCCGCGTCAACAATCCCAAGAACGAGCAGTTGTTTCGCCTTCTGGGAATCGACGTCACGGTCAGCCAAACGAATTACATCCTCAACCTGATCGAACAAGCGATACCCGAGCGTGCCTTCATCCACCTGCTCAGCCTCCGGCATGCCGATCTGGCGATCATCGAGGCAACGATCGGCGAGAATTCCCCTGTCGTGCACCAAACGATCGATGACATCGACCTGCCGGTCGCGTGCGTGATTGCGGCGATCGCGCGGGATGCCGACGTCATCGTCCCGGACGGCACAACGGAAATCCTGCCGCACGACGAGATCATCGCCATCACCCATCGCGAGCAGGAGAATGAGCTTCGCCGGCTACTCGTGATCGACTGAATAGCGCAATTCGGTACGACAGACCTCCTCGCGGTATCGCGAGGAGGTCTGTTACCTGATCCAGTCATTCACGCTGCCACTGCCGCCCGCTATGGATAGATGCCGCGGAGCCGCGTGAATTCGGAGACTCGTTCGATGGCGCGAACAAGCGCGGCGGTCCGGAGATGGACGCCGTAGGTCTCGGCGGTGGCGACGACCGCGGCGTACGACCGCTGCATGATCTCCCGGAGCCGGTCATTCACCTGTTGCTCCGTCCACGGAAACGCCTGCAGAGCCTGCACCCATTCGAAGTAGGAGACCGTGACGCCGCCGGCATTGGCGAAGATGTCCGGCAGCACGACGACGCCCCGGTCGTGAAGCACTCGATCGGCTTCTGGAGACGTCGGCCCGTTCGCGGCTTCGGCTATGATCTTGGCCCGGAGCTGGTCAGCGTTCTCGGACGTGATCTGTCCCTCGAGCGCCGCTGGCACAAGGATGTCGCACGGCAGCACGAGAAGTTCATCGTTGGTCACGTTCTCCGCGTCGGCGAACCCAACCACCGTGCCCGTTCGCAACTTGTGCCGGTCGACGGCCCCAAGGTCGAGGCCGCTAGCGTTATAAACGCCGCCTCGTGAGTCGCTGACTGCAACCACCCGGGACCCATTACCATCCATCAGCCTGGCGACGACGGAGCCGGCATTTCCGTACCCCTGAACGATCGTTGCGGTCCGGGAGAGGTCCATCCCACCATGCTTGGCGGCCTCTTCGATCGCGTAGACGCAGCCCCGGCCCGTCGCCTCGTTCCGACCAGCTGACCCACCCAGCACCAACGGCTTGCCCGTGACCACACCGGGGACGGAGTAGCCCACGTTCATGGAGTACGTGTCCATCAGCCAGGCCATGACCTGGGGATTCGTGTTGACATCCGGTGCGGGGATATCGATCGTCGGACCAATGAAGGGCTGGATCTCGGCCGTGTATCTCCTCGTCAGGTTCTGGAGCTCGTTCTGCGACAACAGCTTCGGGTTGACCTGCACGCCGCCCTTGGCGCCGCCGAACGGCAGGCCGACCACGGCACACTTCCAGGTCATCCACATCGCCAACGCCTTGACCTCGGAGAGGTTGACGTTCTGGTGGTAACGAATACCGCCCTTGGTGGGGCCGGGGCCGTTGTTGTGCTGAACGCGATGACCGGCGAACACCTGCACCGAGCCGTCATCCATCTCGACCGGGAAGTGGACGGTCAACTCCCGCTGGCAGTGGCTCATCACGCCGCGCAGATCATGTTCAAGGTCGAGAAGATCCGCCGCGATATCGAATTGCTGGACGGCTACGGCGAACAGGTCATCGGCCGCTGCCTGCTCTGTACGACGTTCCGAATCTATGCGAGGTACGTCGGCGCTGACGACCATCACCTGAACCTTCCTTCGCTACGCCCATCGATCGAGACGCGCAGCACTCACGCACCGGCAGCGGTTACGCTGCCTGGATCACTGTTTTCCTGTTTCCAGGATGCTCGACAAGGCTGCCCTGACGGCATCCGGCTTGGCTCGACCTTCCGTCCGCTTCATCGATTCCCCGATCAGCCGGCCAAGCGCGGCCTTCTTTCCGCCCTGGTAGTCCGCGACGACATCTGGATTGGCGGCAATCGCCTCCTTCACCGCCGTGGTAACGGCGTCATCATCGTCCATCGACAACAAGTTCAAACGCGTGGCGGCATCGACTGGTCGCTCGGCGGCCTCCAGCTGCGGCAGCAAATCCTTGGCTGCTCGCCCGGTCAGCGAACCGCCGCGAACGAGTTCGACCAGTTCGCTGATCTGACCCGCCGAGAGCGGGAGTTCGTCTGCCGGGTATCCGCGTGCTCGTGCCAGCCCCATGATGTCGTTGATGATCCAGTTGGCAACCGCGCGGTATTCGGCCTGGCTCGAGAAAGCCGAAGCGGACGCCTCGAAAATATCGGCAACCGGACGCTCGTTCGTCAGCACGGCGGCGTCCGCTGGCGCCAACCCGAACTCCTCGATGAAACGACGGAGGCGCGCTTGGGGCATCTCCGCCAGCTCCGAACGGATCGCCTCACGAGTCGAGTCCGTCGTCTGGAGCGGCGGGAGATCCGGCTCAGGGAAATAGCGATAGTCGTGCGCCTGTTCCTTCGTCCGTTGGGAAATGGTTCGCCCTGTCGCGTCGACCCAGCCTCTGGTCTCCTGGACGAGCTCGCCGCCCTGACCGACGGCAGAGCGCTGCCGCTCTTCCTCGAATCGCAATGCCCGCTCGACCGCCCGGAACGAGTTCATGTTCTTGATCTCGACCTTGGGGCCGATATATTCGCCATCATGCGCGCGAATGGAGACGTTGGCGTCGCAGCGAAACGCACCCTCCTCCATATTCCCGGTGGACGCACCGATGTATCGCAGGATGCGGCGAAGCGCCACCAGGTACTCGCGCGCTTCTTCCGGGGAGCGCAGGTCGGGCTCACCCACAATCTCCATCAAAGGCACGCCCGACCGGTTGAGGTCGACGAGGCTCGCCTGCTCCAACCCAGCGGACTCGTGCAACAGCCGCCCGGTGTCCTCTTCGATATGAACGCGGGTGATGCCGGCACGATGCGTCTCGCCGTCGAGCGCGAACTCCAACACGCCGTCGACGCACAACGGGAGGTCGTATTGCGAGATCTGGTAACCCTTGGGAAGGTCGGGATACACGTAGTTTTTGCGATCCAGCTTGCAATGGTCAGGAATGGTACAGCCGAGTGCGAGTCCGGTCCGCAAGACCGTCTCGATCGCGGCCCGATTGATCACCGGCAAGGCGCCCGGAAGACCGAGACAGACGGGGCAGACATGGGTGTTTGGCTCGGCGTTCGCGTAGTCGGCGGAGCACCCACAGTACATCTTGCTCCTGGTCAGCACCTGGGCATGAACCTCGAGCCCAATAATGGTCTGGAAGTCAGTCGTTGGAGCTGCGGCCACCGGATGAGATCCTCCGAGAATGGGTGCGTCGCGGGAGCGATCGATGCCCTGGAACATGGCTGAATCGAAAAGGGCTCAGGACGACCAGTGAACGATGTACCGGCTGTCTCTGGACGGCGTGAGTTTACCACGCATCATGCCGCATTCGGTCGGATCGAGGCCGCTATTGTGCTAGTATTTTCCTGTCTGTGACGTTGCTCACAAGCCCTTTTGTACCTCCACCCATACCACGTCACACCGCGATAACCGAGAACGAGTCGACGTGCGGAATTGCCCCAGTCTTTGCGTCACTGAAGCCGGTCAACATAGATTCGCCGACGGAGGCAGCGCTCACCCATGGTGACATCGATCCAGCAAACACTCGTTACCGGCAAGATCAATGGGCAGGACGTCACCGTTCCGCAGGGCACCTTCATCCTTGAGGCGGCCCGGATCAACGGCATCGAGATTCCCAACCTGTGTTACCAGCCGCTCCTGCGCCCGTGGGGATCCTGTCGCATCTGCACGGTCCAGATTCTCGGCAGGCGCGGCGGAATGCTCGAGTCCTGCACAACGCCCCTTGCCGAAGGCATGGAGGTGCTCACGCACTCTCCCGAAATCGTGCAGGCACGCCAGTACATCCTGCAGATGTACCTGATCGATCACGCCTTGGACTGTCCAACCTGTGACAAGTCCGGTGAGTGCTACCTGCAGGACAATACTTATCTCCACAATATCAACGCGAATCCCTACCGACGACCGAAACTTGCCCAACCCTATGAGCACTTCAGCCCGACCATCGACTACAAGTGGGACCGCTGCATCATGTGCCAGCGGTGCACTCGGGTCTGCGATGAAGTGGTCGGCGTCATCGCGATCGAGACCGCGAACCGGTCCCTCGAAGCGACGATTACGCCCGCTTTCGGAGAGGATCTGCGCGACACCACCTGCACAAACTGCGGCATGTGTATCGCGGTCTGCCCGGTCGGTGCGTTGACCGACCGCCATTTCGGCCACCATCCGTGGGAGCTCGACTCGACCGAGACGATATGCGGATTCTGTGATGTTGGATGCACACTGAACATCGAATCGGATCGGGGCATCGTCCGTCGCACTACCCATCTCTGGGACCGGGGCGTCAATCACGGGTACACCTGCGAGCGCGGCAGGTGGGGCCACGAGCGGATCCAGTCACCGGATCGGCTTTACTTCCCCCGCGTCCGTGACGATGACGGTGGAACGTACGAAGTCACCTGGGACGAGGCAATCGACCAGGTCGCGGAATCGCTCGCGCATCATCAGGGCAATGCATTCGCGGCCCTTTCCACGGCCGAGTCGACCAACGAGGAAGCATATTTGCTTCAGCAGTTCAGTCGTGCGGTGATGCGGTCCAATTCCGTGGATCGGTTGCTGACTCCAGAGCAGGCGGCAGTTGAGCGCGCAACCCGGGCGTCGCTCGGAACCGATGTCTCCTCAACCAACAACATGCAGGAGCTCTTCACCGCGGTGAAGAACCTGCTCGTCGTCGGGCCATCCATCTACGAGCACGGACCGATCGCCTCGTACTGGATCAATCACGCGAGACTCTACCGGGAAGCCCGGATCATCGTCATCAGCACCGAGCATTACCTCCTTTGCGACCGTGCGGCACTGTGGATCAAGCCCAACACAGGTACTACCGAGCTCGTGGTGAACGCGATCGCAAGCGAGGTCATTCGTCTCGGTCTGCACACCGCTCCCGACCAGCAAATTTCGCAGGTTGTCGCTTCGGTGAACGTGGGAGATCTCCAGGCGGTTGAGGCTCGGACCGGAGTGCCGGCCGACCAGATCACCAAAGCGGCGCTCCTGTTCGTAACTGGCAAGGAAACCTCTTCTGGCGAACGTCCGGAAGGTGGCTTCCCGCCGGGCGCAATCTACCAGACTCTCGCTCATCAGGCGAAAGACGCACCTTATGGCGATGCCGATCGCGTCTCGGTCGCCCTCAACAACCTCTCGATCCTGACTGGCAACATCGGTCGGACAGGCGGTGGCGTTGCATCGCTCCGTGGCCCCGCGAACTATCAAGGGGCTACCGACATGGGCCTCAGCCCCTCCCTGCTTCCAGGCGGCGGGAGTATCACTGATGCCGACACTCGCAGACGGTTCGAAGATGCGTGGCTGAATCGATGGGCGGAACAAGCAAGCACTTCGAATGGCTTCCTGCCCGTCAGGGAGTTGCCCACCGAACCTGGTGTGGGAATCGAAAACCTGGTGAATGCGATCGAGTCCGGCCGGGTCACGTCGATGTGGATCGAGGGCGGACCCGCAACGCAGGTCGGGTTCCCAGATCCACGACTCTTCGAGGCTCTCAGGAAACTCGAGTTTCTTGTGGTATCCGAACCATATGAATCGCCACTGGCCAGCATCGCGCATGTCGTCCTGCCCATGTCGATGAACATCGAGAAGGACGGAACCTTTACGAACTTCGATCGCACTGTGCAGCGCGTTCGTGCGGCCGTGCCCGGCCCGGGAGAGGCGCGGGACACGCTTGCCAGCATCAGCGCGGTAGCGGTCCGCATGGGATACGCGCTGAACCACTCGCATCCAAGTCAGGTCATGGCCGAGATCTCGCGGCTCGTGCCGGACTATGCCGGTGTGTCCTACGCAAGACTCGAGCGGGGGGGAATCGTCACCCCGGTCGAAGAATTCTGGGGCGAAGGCAAAACAATCCTCGGTGCATCGTCTGATGCGAACGACATCTCACCCCGATTCCTCGCCCTGGCACACTGACTGAAATCGATCGACTCAACCGGACAAGGAACGGGGATACACAATGCTGGATGAAGTCAAAGGGTTTGGGGTCACACTCAAACGCCTCGTCAAACCGAAAGTCGTCATCGAATACCCCGAGGTCAAACGGCCGATGGCACCGCGGTATCGTGGGTTGCCATCCCTTCGCTCGGACCCAGAAACCGGCGATGCACTCTGCGTCGCGTGTGGGCTGTGCGCGAGGATCTGTCCGACGAGCTGTCTCGACATGCACGTGATTGCTTCCGAAGAAGGCGATCGGGAGTTGGGAGAGTTCATTCTCAAGGCGGGCCGATGCCTGTTTTGCGGCTTTTGTGCCCAGGTTTGCCCCGTGGATGCGATCACAATGAGCCAGGAATATGAGCTCTCCGTGTTCGAGCGCGACGGTCTCGTCTACACGAAGACCGAGCTCGCCACGATTGGCGCCCAGGCCCCGATCTGGTGGGAGTCCGGCGTCGGTGAAGAGAACCAGCAGACAAATGCTCCGTCCCGGTACGACCGCTTCAAGGATCATGCGTCCGAGCTTTACTAGCGTCTGCTCCCGTGTCGCCGTGCGAACACCCCCATCCGCGAGCGGATGGGGGTGTTCTTCGTCTGCTCATCGCTACACGGTCGTTACGCTCGGCGCTGGCTGAACAACAAGGCCCTTGAGCAATTCGATGTTCCGGCGGTCGTTCTTGCCGTCCGGGTCCTTCTCGGTTTCCAGGATTCCGGGGAGACCTCGAAGTCGTGCGTCGTTGACGAACTGCCGGAAACCTTCCAAGCCGATTTCTCCGGCGCCGATCTGGTCGTGGCGGTCCCGGAAGCTTCCGAGCGGGAACTTGGAGTCGTTCAGATGAATGACTTTCAGGCGATCGAGCCCGACGGTGCCGTTGAATTCTTCCATCATCGTCGCATAAACCTCCGGCGTCCGGTAATCGTATCCGGCGGCGAACACGTGACAGGTATCGAGACAGACACCAACGCGATCCTTCGCCTCCACCTTGTCGATGATCGCGGCCAGCTCGTCGAAGCTGCGCCCTAGCGACGTGCCTTGCCCCGCAGTTGTCTCGAGAAGCGTCAGTGCCTCGTTGTCTGGCAACGACTCGTATACCTCGTTCAACGAGTCGGCGAATTGCTGGATTCCCGCCTCGACGCCACTTCCGGTATGGGCTCCGGGATGCGTCACGAGGTACGGAATCCCCAGCATGTCACACCGTTCGAGCTCGTCCATGAATGCCGCCAACGACTTCTCGCGAATGTCCGGCTTGGGCGAGGCGAGGTTGATTAGATACGAATCGTGAACCACCAGCTTGGTGATTCCCGTGCGCTCCGTTTCCGATCGGAAGCGCTCGACCACCGCTGGGTCGAGCGGCTTTGCCTTCCATTGCCGCTCGTTCTTCGAGAAGATCTGGCACGATTCCAGCCCGAGCTCCTCGGCTCTGCCAAGGGCAAGGTCAACACCACCTGATGCGGACATGTGCGATCCAAACGCCAGGACCATACTGCAGACCCCTCCTGTTCAACACCACTCGATGCCGCCAAATGCACTCCCGTACAACAACCCGAGCATGGGCGGTTGATGTCCCGGTGTCGATCTCATCTCCTCCCGGCTATCTCTGACGTGCCCGATTGTCGTCTACAACGACACACTGCACATCAATAAATCCCATCTGCGATTCCAATGTTGTGGTGCACGGCATCTGCAGCAATGGCACGACAAGGCACCGCATCCGCCGGCGGGCAGTCGCCGCGCGGTTAAACAACTGCCCTCGTCGGTCGCTTTCGTGACCGCGCCCGGCAATTACCGCCTCACCGTGACCTTGTACAGGAGGGCGAATACCACCCAGCCTGCTGCAAGTCCCGTAGGTGACCCGGAGTCGAGCGTACCGGGCAATCACACCGGAAAGCAGCCGCCTTGAGGCTCGCCGAGCGACCCTCCCGTACCCTGAACGTTTTCGCGAAGTCCATGCGAGCTGCCGCTACAGAGCCGGATTCCGGAATGCCCGTATCGAGCTCGTCTGGCCGGTATGCCCACCGATGCCGCACATGGATTCACCAGCCACTATGTCAGCCGTGTCCAATTCGTCGACGTGGACGTACAGACCCGCGACCGGCGTTTCCGGCCCCATGATAAACTTCCGCGACATCGAGGTCGGTGCTCCGATCCTTCTTGCCTCCTGGTATTGGAGTCCTGACAACTTGAACCAGTCGCAGTCGGCACCAATCCTCGCTTCCAACGAGAACAACAGCTCACCCTATCTCTCCATCGTCATCCCCGTCTACAACGAAGCCGAGCGGATCGGCGCTTCCCTCGGGGAGCTCTGGCATTGGGCGGAGGCGCGGCGCTTCACGGTTGAGATCATCGTTGTTGACGACGGCAGTGACGATGCAACGGTCACCAGGGCCGCTGACATCGCCGCCCGGCACCCATCTATCCGGGTGCTCGAGGTTCCACATCGCGGCAAGGCCAACGCCGTGCTCGAAGGACTGGCGTCCGCGCGCGGGCAGTTCGTCGGGTTCATGGATGTCGACCTCGCTACCCCGCTCGATACCTGGGAGCGGTGCGAATCCGCTTTTGCGAAAGGGGCAGATGCCGTCATCGCCTCCCGCGAAGGTCAGGGATCGTCACGGATCGGCGAGCCCGCCTACCGCCACGCGATGGGCCGCATCTTCAACGGTCTGGTACGCCTCCTCCTGCTTCCCGGAATCCACGACACGCAATGCGGTTTCAAGTTCTTCACCCGAACCGCGATCGATACCATCCTGCCGCTGTGCAGGCTCTACACGGGTACGGGCGAGATCACCCGTCCGCGTGTTACGGCGTTCGACGTCGAACTGCTCTACATCGCGAAAAGGCTTCGCTACGATATCGTGGTGATACCGGTCTCGTGGACCTATGGTCAGCACACCAAGGTCAATCCCCTCACCGATACGCTCCAGAATGTTCGCGATGTGCTTGCCGTGCGCTGGCATGGGTGGCACGGTGACTATTCCAGGCCGCCATCGTCCGCCCCCTAGCGCCTTGAAAACTGGCGCTCCAGGTCGTTCTGAGACATGTGCAGCATCGTCGGACGACCATGCCCACACGCACGGGGCTGCTCGGTGCGTTCGAGCTGGGCGACGAGTTCCCGCATCTCGGCGAGCGACAGCGGCTGGCCGGCACGGATCGACGTGTGACATGCCGCGCTGATCGCGACGGAGTCGAGCCAGGAGTCACCCGATCCGCCCTCCGCCAGCTCGCCCAGGATGAGGTGGATTCGCTCCACGATGTCCACGCCGCGGACGATCGCGGGAATCTGCCGGATCATGATCGACTGGTCACCGAACCGTTCGATCTCGAACCCCACCGACGCCAGCTCGTCCGTCGAGCGCTCGTACGCGGCGAGTTCATCAGGCGACAGCTCGACCACGAACGGATCGAGCAGGGGCTGTCGATCGATCCCGCCGTCCCGCATCTGGACGAGGATCTTCTCGTACATCACTCGTTCATGCGCCGCGTGCTGGTCGATCAGGAACATCCCCTGCGGCCCCTCGGTGATGATGTACGTGCCGCCGACCTGACCGAGCACCCGCATGAGCGGAACGCCTGAGGGATGCCTGTCCGGTCCGGAACCCTTCGCGTCCGCTTCCTCACTATCCCTGCCGGTTCCGGATCGTACGGGCCACGGGACAGTAGGATGAAACAGCGCCTGCGCCGTTTCGGCATTGGGTCGTCCCTGCGGCATGAACGACACGTCCGGCAGCACATCCTGGTGCCGGAGCGTGAGCGCCTGATGTGTCGCCCGCTGCACCGCGCGACAGACAGCTCGCTCGTCGGCGAATTTCACTTCTGCCTTGGTAGGATGCACATTGACATCGACCATTCGCCGATCGACGACGATCCTGACCATGCCCAGTGGATGTCGCCCGACCATCAGCAAGCTGTGGAACGCTTCTTCCAGGGCATACTGCAGTGCCCGGTGCTGGATGAGCCGGCCGTTGACGAAGAAGAAGAGGTTTTGGCGGTGCGACCGCGTAACGCGCGGACTGCTTACCCAACCGGAAACCGCCACGCCGGGGACTTCGGCATCCGCACCCAGGGGTCCGAGCGGCAGGATGTCGTCCGCGATCTCCGCCCCATAAACTCCGATTGCCGCATCCGCGTCATGCCCCGTGCCAGCAGTCGATACCGTCTTGCGGCCGTCGACCATCAAAGACCAGCGGATGTCGCTTCGATGGCAGGCGTAGGCTCCCATCATTCGGGTGATGTACGCGGCTTCGGTTGCCGGTTGTTTAAGGAACTTGCGGCGGGCCGGCACATTCCCGAACAGGTCTTCGACAGTGACTGAAGTGCCGGCAGGTGAACCGCCAGCGGTGAGCGAACGTTGCTCCCCGAAGTCGATCAGTAGCTCAGCGCCGGCGCCCTGTCCCGCCACGGCGGACCGGATCGTCAGTCGCGATACGGCACCGATGCTGGGCAGCGCTTCACCGCGAAAGCCAAGCGTATCGAGGGCTTCAAGATCGTCGAACTGGACCAGTTTCGAGGTTGCGTGACGCTCGACCGCCAGGACGAGATCGTCGCCCAGCATCCCCGAGCCGTCATCGACAACCCGGATCGCGCGGCTGCCACCCTCCTCGATCTCGACCCGGATGCTCCGGGCGCCTGCGTCGATGGCGTTCTCGACAAGCTCCTTGACCACGGACACCGGGCGGTCGATGACCTCACCGGCGGCAATCTTTCCAATTGTTCGCGGGTCCAGCAACCGAACCGGCATGGACACTTTCCTCACCGAAGAACAAACGAGCCAGCAAGCGTGCTCCTGGCTTTTCAGAAGACGGGCGTACCAGGTTCAGGTATCAATCCAGGGATCATATCTCGCGTGATCAACTCGCCCCTGCGGTGTGCTGACACATCAGGGCTCGTTGCCTCGAACAATCGCCACCGCGCACTCAGCCCAGTCGAGATCCCGATTCTGGGACCCGCCAGTACCGCCGGATGGGATGGTCGTGGCGAGAGCGTCAGCCAATCGATCGACAACAGGTCCGCTCGATCGTCGGACAAGCGGAGGTCCAGCGCCTGACAGAGAGAGCCGGGTCCCGAGGCCAGCTTTCTGGCTTTCGTGCCCCGGCGCTCCCGCATGATCGCCTCCCCCTCCACCGGCTCGATCGCCCGGATTAGCACGGCTCCGTACTGTTCTGGCTCATGCGCGACGATGTTCCACATCGTGTGGATTCCGTACGACCGGTACATGTACAGGGTACCGGGCATCGACGAGAGCGCTGCAACGCCGGTCCGGTATTTCGCCGCGTGCGACGCCGGATCCTCCGGCCCGGCATAGGCCTCGACTTCGACGATTCGCCCCGATACGACACGACGGTCGCGACCGACGGTGACTATCCAACCCAGGAGATCGAACGCGACCATCAGCGGATGGCGTGTGAAGAACTCACGTGACAGCTGGGCCCGCGGGCTACCCATCGAGTGCTTCGAGCCGGTTGCGGATGATCGCGATCTGCTCCGTCGATCGCGCCAGGCGATCTCGCTGTACCTTGACGACATGCTCCGGTGCTCGCGACACGAATGACTCATTGCCAAGCTGCTTCTCGGCTCGCTGTCGTTCCTGCTCGGCTTCCTCCAGCTCTCGCTCGAGACGCGCCCGTTCTACGCCGACGTCGATCATCTCCGCCAAGGGCAGGATCGCCACAGCCTCGCCCGCGAGGACCGTCATCGACCGGGGCTCATGCCGCGGCTCGTCGCCACTAATCACGAGCTGATCATCGGCGACCCGCGCCAGCAACCCGAGCTCGGCCCGCGACGACTCGATCGCGGATGCCAGATCACCGGCATAGACATGTGCGGCTATCCACCGGGCCGGTTCCACTCCGGCTTCAGCGCGAGCGTTGCGGATTCCTCGCACTAGACCCATGATCGTGCCAAAGGCGTGCTCGGCATCGGCATCCTTTTCCCCGGCTTCTGGCCACGAGGCGATCATGATGCTGGTTCCAACGTGAGGCAGCCGCTGCCAGAGCGCCTCGGTAATGAACGGCATGAAGGGATGCAACAGTCTCAGGCTGCGCTCCATGGTGTAGGCCAGCACCTGCGCAACATCCCCTCGTCCGCTGCTCTCCTCCCGTAGGCGCACCTTGGCAGCTTCGATATACCAGTCGCACAGCTCCGTCCAGATGAAATCGTTTATCTGGCGACCCGCTTCCCCGAACTGGTACGTTTCCAGCAATCGCGTCGAGGACCGTGTCACCTCGTCGAGACGGCTCAGGATCCACCGATCCGCGAGCGCGAGATCTCCCGTCGGCCGTGCCGGCCCGTCGTCCTCCATCGCGATTGCCGAGTCACCGATCGAACGCAGCGCGAACCGGGTCGCGTTCCATAGCTTGTTGCCGAAGTTCCGGCCCGCTTCCACTTTCTGAATGGATAGCCGGCTGTCGTTTCCGGGCGACGCTTGCGTCACCAGTGTGAGCCGGAGCGCATCTGCCCCGTACAGGCTGGACACCTCGATGGGATCGATGCCGTTGCCCTTGGTCTTGCTCATCTTGGCGCCATCGATGTCCCGGACCATGCCATGGAGATAGACGGTCTCGAACGGCACTTCACCCATCAGCTCGATGCCCATGAAGACCATCCGCGCGACCCAGTGGAAGATGATCTCGTATCCGGTTTCCATCACGGTTCCCGGATAGAACCGCGCGAGATCCGGCGTCCGGTCCGGCCACCCGAGGGTTGACATTGGCCACAGCGATGAGCTGAACCAGGTATCGAGAACGTCAGGGTCCTGCTCGACCGGTCCTCCGCAATCGGGGCAGGCCGCGAGCGTCTCTTCGACGGTGACATGGATGCCTTCGCAGCGTTGGCAATACCAGATCGGGATCTGATGGCCCCACCACAGCTGTCTCGAGATGGTCCAGTCGTGAATGTTCTCGAGCCAGTTGTCGTACACGCCTTTGTACCGCTCGGGGATGAACGTGAGCTGGCCATATTGGGCAGCCGCCAGCGCGGGCTCCGCAAGCGGCGCCATCTTCACGAACCACTGCTTGCTGATCAGCGGCTGGATCACCGTATCGCAACGATCACAATGCCCGACGCTGTGCGTATGCGGCTCGATCGAGACGAGCCACCCCTCTGCCTGGGCGCGGGCGACCACGTCTCGTCGCGCCTGATCGATCGTCATCCCCTGGAACTCGCCCGCGTTCTCGTTGAGCGTCGCGTCCAGGTTGAGGATATTGATGCCCGGCAGGCCGGTTCGCTGGGCAATCTCGAAGTCGTTGGGGTCGTGCGCCGGTGTGACCTTGACGGCGCCGGTGCCGAATTCGCGGTCGACGTGCCGGTCAGCCACGATCGGGATCAGCCGGTTGACGATTGGCAGCCGGATCCGCTTCCCGGTCAGGTGCCGATAACGCTCGTCGTCGGGGTGCACGGCGACGCCGGTATCTCCCAGCATCGTTTCCGGACGCGTCGTCGCGACCTCGATCACCTCGTCCAGGCCCTCGACCGGATAGGCGAGATGCCAAAGCGACGTCGGCTCCTCCCGGTGCTTGACCTCGAGGTCCGACAGCGCGGTCCGGCAGCGCGGGCACCAGGAAATGATCCGCTCGCCGCGGTAGATCAATCCCTTGTCGTACAAATGCTTGAACGCGACGCGCACGGCCCGGGCCGGTCCCGGGTCCATGGTGAATGAGAACCGGGACCAGTCGCACGAGGCGCCAAGCAGCTTCATCTGCTCGCGTATCCGTGGCCGGTACTCGTTCATGAACTCCCAGACGCGCTCCAGGAACTTCTCGCGCCCGAGATCATGACGGGTCAGCCCTTCTTCGGCGAGCAGCCGCTCCACGACCCACTGCCCGGCGATGCCCGCGTGATCGGCACCAGGCAGCCAGAGCGAAGGTTCTCCTCTCATCCGATGCCAGCGGGTCATGATGTCCTGCAGGGCCACGAACAGCGCATGTCCAACGTGCAGCACGTCCGTCACGTTCGGTGGCGGCATGATCGTCACGAACGGCCGAGAGGAGTCCCCGTCCCTTTCCGGAGGGGGCGCGAAAAAGCCCTGGGAGTCCCACCAGTCGTAGAGGCCCTGCTCGATTGCCGCGGGATCGTAACTGCTGGCGAGCTCGTCCTGCTGAGCGATTGCTGGGCGGGATGTCGATGCAGTGGCCATGGGTGCTCCTTTTCGTCGAGACGATCGTCCGCCACTACCCATCGGCGAATGCAGTGTCCGTCTCCACCACGGGAAATAGAAAATGGCAACAAAAAACCGCCCTGGATGCCAGGACGGGAAGCTCCCGCGGTACCACCTCGCTTCGGGCCGCACAGCGACCCGCACTCGAACCGCGTTAACGGGCGGACCCGGCTCCTCCTTCAAGACGACGTGGCGTCTCCTCGGAATCGCGTCTCCCGGGCGACATTCCTCTCTCGCGCATCCGGCGGGAACTCGCAGTCGACGGTTCCCGTTTCCTGTCGGACGCGAGCGAGTACTCCTCCCGATCGTCGAACCTGTTGTCAGTATGAGCTTTTGACGATCGAATATCAATAGGGTTCGAGCGAAAATCACCTTCCGCGACTTCCGGTTTGTCTTACACCCAGAGGGTGTACGTGCACCTAAGGACCGTGATACACTGACATGATGCGATCGTTTGTTCGGATGCGTTCTGGCGCGCCTTCCGCTCGTCCAGCCCCCGCATCCAGACAGACAATCAAGCCTTGCTCACCCCGCCAGAGGTAACCATTCATGCCGCATCAAAGTGACTACATCAGCGTCCGCGGCGCTCGCGAACACAACCTCAAGAACATCAATGTCGATATTCCTCGGAACCAGCTTGTCGTCCTGACCGGGTTGTCCGGATCGGGCAAGTCGTCATTGGCGTTCGACACGATCTTCGCCGAGGGCCAGCGCCGGTACGTGGAGTCCCTCTCGGCATATGCCCGGCAGTTCCTCGGCCAGATGGAGAAGCCGGACATCGACCACATCGACGGTCTTTCTCCGGCAATCTCGATCGACCAGAAAGGGACAAGTCGAAACCCCCGCTCGACCGTCGGCACGGTCACCGAGATCTTCGATTACATGCGCCTGCTGTACGCCCGGGTCGGTCATCCGCACTGTCCGAATTGCGGGCGTCCGATCACTCAGCAATCCGTCCAGCAGATGGCGGAACAGGTTCTTGCGCTGCCGGACGGGACGCGCCTGATGATCCTCGGGCCGGTGATCCGGGAGCGGAAGGGCGAGCACACAGCGGTGCTCGACGAGATCCGGCGTCAGGGTTTTGTCCGCGTGCGGGTGGACGGTGTCGTCCATGACATGGACGAGCAGTTCAAGCTCGCCAAGACCAAGAAGCACACGATAGAGGTCGTCGTCGACCGGTTGGTGATCCGGCACGATGATGATACCCAAGCGGCGTCGGATCAGCATCCGGATCGGGTGCGCCTGATCGACTCGCTTGAAGTCGCCCTTCGGATGTCGCAAGGTATCGCCGTCGTCCAGATCGTGGATGGCGAGGCGATCACGTTCTCCGAGCAGTTCGCCTGCGTTCACTGCGGGATCAGCTTCGGAGAGCTCGAGCCGCGCAACTTCTCCTTCAACAACCCACAGGGAGCCTGCCCGGAATGTACCGGTCTCGGCACGACCATGGAGCTCGACCCGGAGCTGGTGATGCCGAACCGGGGGATCAGCATCTCGCAGGGAGCGATCCTGCCCTGGATGCGAACCGGGATGGACAACTCCCGTTGGTATGGTTCGCTGCTCGAAGCCGTCGCCGAGAAGTACAACTTTTCCCTTCACGTTCCCGTCAAGGACCTCGATGCGGAAGCGCTCGGGATCATTCTCTACGGCAGCAACGGCGAGTCCGTCACTGTCCGCTATGAGTCCAAGAGCGGCCGGATCCGGTCGTATGATGTCGTCTTCGAGGGCGTGATCCCGAACCTCAAGCGGCGCTATTCGCAGACCTCATCGGACTCAGTGCGTGAGGATGTCGAGCGATACATGGCGGTCCGCCCCTGTCCCGTCTGCAAGGGCGCCCGGCTCAAACCCGAGATTCTTTCGGTGCTCATCCAGGGCCAGTCGATCATCGACGTCACCCGGATGCCGATTCACGTCGCGCAGAGCTGGTTCGAGAAGCTTGCGGAGGATCCGTCGACGACTCCGGGCGCCGCCTTTACGAACCGCGAGTTCCTGATCGGGCGCCAGATTCTCAAGGAGATCCGCGAGCGACTGGGCTTCCTGGTCGATGTCGGCCTCGATTACCTCACCTTGGAGCGTTCCGCCAACACGCTCTCCGGTGGCGAGGCCCAACGGATTCGTTTGGCGACGCAGATCGGTTCGAGCCTGATGGGCGTGCTCTATATCCTCGACGAGCCGAGCATCGGGCTTCACCAGCGCGACAACGCAAGGCTGATCAAGACGCTCCAGCGGCTGAGGGACATCGGAAACACCCTTATCGTCGTCGAGCATGACGAGGACACGATGCGCGCGGCGGACTGGATCGTGGACATAGGTCCCGGTGCGGGAATCCACGGCGGTCACGTGATTGCCGAGGGCACGATGGCTCAGATCGCCGCGAACACCGCGTCGATCACCGGAGATTACCTGAGCGGCCGCCGTTCTATCCCGCTGCCGGACAAGCGGCGCAAGGGAAGCGGAAAGTCGCTGGTGCTTCGCGGTGCCAGGGAGAACAATCTGCGGGACGTGACGGTCCAGTTCCCGCTCGGCACCTTCACCTGTGTCACCGGTGTCTCCGGCTCGGGCAAGAGTTCGCTGATCACCGACACGTTGCACAAGCGGCTGGCCATGGATCTCCAACGGGCCCGGCAGAAGCCGGGATCCCATGATGCGCTGGACGGGATCAAGCACCTCGACAAGGTGATCGAGATCGACCAAAGCCCGATCGGTCGTACACCACGTTCGAATCCCGCAACGTACACCGGGCTGTTCACGCCGATCCGCGAGCTGTTCGCCTCGCTGCCGGAGTCGAAAACGCGCGGGTATCAGGCGGGGCGGTTCTCGTTCAACGTCAAAGGTGGTCGCTGCGAAGCCTGCAAGGGTGAAGGAATCATCCAGATCGAGATGAACTTCCTGCCCGATGTCTTCGTCCCGTGCGAAGTCTGCAACGGTGCCCGCTACAATCGAGAGGCGTTGGAGATTCTCTACAAGGGCAAGTCGATCTCCGATGTGCTCAACATGACCGTGACTGAGGCGCTCCAGTTCTTCGAGAACATCCCCGCCATCCGCAACAAGCTGCAGACGCTTGAGGATGTCGGCCTTGGGTACGTCCATCTCGGACAACCGGCCACACAGCTTTCGGGTGGCGAGGCGCAGCGGGTGAAGCTGTCGAGCGAGCTGTCACGCCGCGCAACCGGGCGAACGCTCTATATCCTCGATGAACCGACGACCGGCCTGCACTTCGCGGATATCGAGCGGCTGCTCGGCGTCTTGCAGCGCCTGGCCGACGGCGGCAACACGATCATCGTGATCGAGCACAACCTCGATGTGATCAAGTCTGCTGACTGGGTGATCGACATGGGTCCGGAGGGCGGAAGCGGCGGCGGAATGGTCGTGGCCGAGGGCACGCCCGAGGATGTCGCTCATGTGGAAGCGTCGTTCACCGGCCAGTTCCTGCGCCCGATTCTGGAGTTGACCGAAATCGCGGCCGATTAAGGATTCCAGCTCGTCCGGTCGTGTCCAGTGCTTTGTCGCACCTCAATGGTCATGTCGTCCGAAGCGCAGCGACCAGAGGAATCTCGGCAGCCGCCACCGAAAAGCGCGTCACCGGTCCAGTAGGACCGGTGACCTCGTCGCGACGGGTATGTTGCTGATTGGCTTTGCCGGATTTCTTTGCGTCGCTACGAAATGACAAAGCAAATGCAACGATTGACCGGATTTCTGTAGCGAACCACATTGATCCGGTTCAAAAGCGACCTTCACAGGCAGTATCCGGCACGTTGTCGCCCCAAAGGTGGCATGATAACATCCGATCATATATCGCGACGCTCGGTTGCATCCGGCGCCTGGTGCGAAGGTTGTCCGCGGCAATCCTGACCCGAAGGACCTTGTCAGGGTGAACAACGCCGTACTTGTGCTCAACCAGAATTACGAACCGCTCAACGTTTGCAACGTCCGGCGAGCGCTGGTCCTCGTTATCGGCGGCCGCGCCGAAGTGCTCGAAGCGCGCGAGCATGGGATGGCCAGT
>CADCWI010000115.1 GCA_902806355.1 uncultured Thermomicrobiales bacterium
CGCGATCATCGTCGTCGTGTCCAACCCGCTTGACGCGATGTGTCATGTCGCCTTCGACGCGGCTGGCTTCCCGAGAGCGCGTGTGATCGGGCAGGCTGGCGTTCTTGACTCTGCCCGGTTTCGAACGTTCATTGCGCAGGAGCTGGATGTCTCGATCAAGGATGTGACGGCGTTCGTGCTGGGTGGGCATGGCGACACGATGGTGCCGTTGTCCCGGTACTCGACCGTGGCGGGGATCCCGATCACCGAGCTTCTACCAGCCGACCGGGTCACCGCTCTCGAAGAGCGAACCGCCAACGGTGGAGCGGAAATCGTGGGACTGCTCAGGACCGGCAGCGCGTTCTATGCGCCAGCGGCATCCGTGGCCGAGATGGTTGACGCCATCCTGCTCGACCAAAAGCGTATCCTTCCGAGCAGCGTACTGCTCCAGGGCGAGTACGGTATCGACGGCCTGTTCGTCGGCGTCCCGGTCAAGCTCGGCAGGAGTGGTATGGAGCAAATCATCCAGATCACGCTCACCGAATCCGAGCAATCGGCGCTCCGGCGTTCGGCCGATTCGGTACGGGAGTTGGTCGATGCGATGAAACGGTTCGCGGCTTGAACGATTGTGGTGGACAACGGCGCAACGCTTTCTGCTCGATGAAGCAGCGAGCCGTCGCATGTCCTCAAGACATCGTGAATGCGGCATAGGCATTGCATCAGGTCTGTTAGTGCGCTTCGATTATCGGTTCGTGGCGCAATTCGTTTCGAATCCAGACGTGGGGATACTTCATATGCGACAACTCGGCGGCAAGGGTCTTGGATCGATCAATTCCGTTCGCAACTTCATGAATCTGGTAAGGGAAATTGACTTCGACGAAGTCCGGGAGCGGGCGGAGCGGCCTCCGCGTGTGCTGGTGATCGGAGGCTCTGATGATGCTGCCCGCACCACCACGGATGTGATCTTCGGCTCAGAGACGGGTGGTTCGGTGGAAGCGCGAGGCATTGACGGCGAGCGTGAGATCGATGCGGCCCGGTACGATGCAATCGTTGTTGCCGACCCAGACAACGCGGGCCTTCTCGATACGGTGAAGCGAAGGCTGACGCGATCGAGTGCCGAGAACCTCTTTCCTATCCAGCGGGCCGGCAACCCGAACGATGTGGCCAACCTCCGGGCGCGGATCGTCGGCGCGACGCTGGACATGGCCCCCTCTTATGGCAGGCACTACCCGGAGTTCGCCTCGGCGGCGATCAAGGAGATCATCAATGATTCAGCGCGGGCCAACGCCCAGTTCGCGCTGGTCTCGAACATCCCCGCGGTCATCCCGTTCCTGGGCGGGTTCGTTTCCGCCAGCGCAGACCTGATCGTGCTCACCAAGAACCAGATCATGATGAGTTACAAGATCGCGGCGGTGCACGGGAAGGACCTGCAGGACCAGGCATCCGTCATCCGCGAGCTTGTACCAGTCGTTGGGGCCGGTTTCCTTTGGCGAACCGTCGCACGCGAGGCTGTCTCATTCTTGCCATTCGCGGCGGGAACGATCCCGAAGGTCGCGATCGCGTACGCGGGCACGTTCGCTACCGGACGAGCGATCGACTTCTACTATCAGTTTGGGAAGAAGCCTTCCGGTGAACAGTTGCGGGCGTTCGCCAGGCAGGCCTCCCAGGCCGCGGATGGCCTCGGATTGTTGGGTCGCACTGGAACATCCACTCCAGCAGCCGCTGCGCTCCCTGCACCCGATCCGGAACGAAGCGGCAACACTGAAGAGATCAATCCCTCGTGACCCACCGAGAGATCAAAAGCTGAACCGGAAACACGCCCCGTCGAGTCAATCCGTCGGGGCATGTTTCCGGTTCAGCTCGGTCAGTTTGACGCCAAGCATCGATGCCGCTTCGCGACGGTCCCCGCCTGTCGCGGCAAGAGCTTCGGTGATCGCCTGCCGCTCCACCTCTTCCAGGAGATCGGCTAGCGTCGACCCACGGCGTATTTTTTCGCCGATGTCCACCAAGCGACGGTTGTCCGCTCCCATGAAGTCGATGTGCTCGTCGGTGATGATCTGGCCTTGGGCCAGCACGGTCGCCCGTTCGATGATGTTGATCAGCTCTCGGACATTGCCTGGCCAGTCGTACGCCATCAGCTTCTCCATCGCGCGCTGCGTCAATCGCCCGGGAGCGCTCGAAGGACTGTGCCGGTACTTGTCGACGAAATGCTCGACCAGGAGTGGAATGTCTTCCTTCCGGTCGCGCAGTGCCGGGAGATAGATGGAGATGACATTGAGCCGGTAGAAAAGGTCCTCGCGGAACTTTCCGGCTTCGATCTCCTGCGGCAGGATCTTGTTCGTGGCGGCGATGATCCGGGTATCGATCTTGACGGAGACAGAGCCCCCGACGCGTTCGAATTCGCGCTCCTGAAGCACCCGGAGAAGCTTCTTCTGCGTCGAGAGCGTCATCTCACCGATCTCGTCGAGGAAGATGGTCCCTTTGTTGGCCATCTCGAAGCGACCCTTGCGCTGATTGATGGCGCCGGTGAAGGAGCCCTTTTCGTGACCGAAGAGTTCGCTTTCGAGCAGGGTTTCGGGGAGGGCGGCGCAATTCACCTTGATCAGCGGACCGCGCGAGTAGCTTGATGTGCCGTGAAGGATCGAGGCGATGAGTTCCTTGCCGGTACCGGTTTCGCCAGTGATGAGAACGGTCGCATCCGAATGCGCGATCCGGCCGATCGTCTTGTATACCTCCTGCATCGCTGGGCTGTTCCCGATCAGGAGCTCGTTCGGGTCGCGATCGTCGAGGCGTGAAGAAAGCTGCTGAACCTGATTGCTGAGCGCCTGCCGGTCGAAGAAGCGCTGCACGGTGAGCACGACTTCCTCGAGGTCGAACGGCTTGGTGATGTAATCGTACGCTCCCGATCGCATCGCATCGATCGCGACATTGGATGACCCGTACGCGGTCATGACGATTACTGGAAGCTGGGCTCGATCGGTGCCTCGTGCTTCGCGGAGGACTTCCAGTCCATTCTTGTCTGGCATCCGGATATCCATCATCACCAGGTCGGGCCGGGCACCGTCCGAGCGATTGATGGCTTCCAGGACATTCGCCCCGGTCTCGCCTTCTTCGATATCGTACGCTTCATCTTCCAGAAGATTCCGCAGTACGTCTCTGATGGCGGCGTCGTCATCGACGATCATTACTTTCGGCATCGAAATCGCACGCCCCATTACCCCGTGACCCTGGGGTTGACTGTCAGTCGCTGAAGGTCCATCACTTACATGTGATTATAGACGCTCGCTGCGTCTCTCGGGGACCGACTCCGCAAGGAGACGTGCCGCAGAGCCGGGCAATTCGACTCATCTCAGAGGCTTACCAAGGATGATTTCACGCGTAGCGCTGGTTGGACTGAGCGGAACAGGCAAGAGTTCAGCGGCCCGTTTGATCGCCGAGGCGCTCGGGTGGACCGCAATCGATACGGATCAGGAGATTGCGATCCGCGCCGGCTCGTCGATACCCACGATCTTTCGCGATCAGGGTGAATCGGCATTCCGGGCGTTGGAGCGCATGGCGATGCGTGAGGCGCTTTCCCGTTCGTCGGTCGTGATCGCAACCGGTGGCGGCGCCGTCCTGGAACCGGAGATTTGGACAGGGCAGTGGCTGGGCGCGCCGGAAACGTTGGTCGTTCGCTTCGACGCTGATCCAGAGAAGCTGCTCATCCGGCTGACGAGGCAGGCGGAAGGCGGAACGGATGAGGCGGACCGCCCTCTCCTCGCGGGAAGTGACCCCCTCGCGAACCTGCAACGCATGCGACGCGAACGCGAACCCGCCTACGCACAGGCAGATGTGACGCTCGATGTGAGCGCCCAGGCACTGCGCGACGTGGTAGCGGACGTGGTCGAGCTTGTCCGTTTGGGCTCTGGTGGTTCGTCGACCATAACGCTCGATCTTCCCCAGGTATCATCGCTCATCACGGTTGCGCCGGGCACGCGATTGGAGCTTGCCGACAGTATCGCTGGACACTGGCCGCGGGCCGATCGGGTGTGGATCGGCATCGACGAGCATGTCGCGCCGCATGTCGTTGACCTGATCGCTGTTACGCCGCTTCAGGACCGGTTCGATGTGCGCACGATGGTGATCCCTCCCGGCGAGTCCAGCAAGGGTTTGGACGGACTTTCCGCGCTGTACGACTGGATGCTCGGCGGAAACGTCCGGCGTGGCGATGTCGCCGTCGCGCTGGGTGGCGGGATGGTCGGCGATCTGATGGGGTACGCCGCCGCAACGGTGTTGCGTGGGATCGGGCTGGTGCAGGTGCCGACGACGCTGCTGTCCATGGTGGACAGCAGCGTCGGCGGCAAGACTGGCATCAATCACGCGGAGGGGAAGAATCTGATCGGGACCTTCTACCAGCCATCGCGCGTGCTGGTCGATCCGGATCTCCTGCGATCGCTTCCCGAGCGAGAGTTCCGATCCGGCTGGGCGGAGATCATCAAGCACGCGGTGATCCAGCCGTCCACGCCAGGTGGTCGGGACGGCGGCCTGCTGACGACGCTCGAACGGAATGCGGCCGCGCTGTTGGAACGGCGAGGCCCGGTGTTGCCCTGGGTGATCCGCCAGAACATCGCGATCAAGACAGCTGTGGTCGAGAAGGATGAACGGGAATCCAGCCTGCGGGCGATCCTGAACTTCGGACACACGATCGGCCACGCGGTTGAGGCGGCTGGTTACCGGCTACTTCACGGCGAGGCGATCGCCGTCGGGATGCGGGCGGCGATGCTCATCGGAGAGCGGATGGGTCTTGTCGAAGCCGAGCACGTGGAGCGGATTACGTCCCTGGTCGAAACGTTCGGATTGCCGACATTCGCCACCGTCGATAAGGAAACCGTGCGAACCCGGATGATGAGCGACAAGAAGATTTCCGGGGGGCACCAAACCTGGATCCTTCCGGTCCAGGGAGGCGGAGTCGTCATGTCGCGGGATGTGCAGGAGACGTTCGTCGAGGATGCGCTGGCTTCGGTGCTGACATCCACATAAACCGGATTCCGGACGTTGCGACTGTCTATGCTATGCTCAGCGATGCAGCTGAGTGATCCTACGGGTCACCGGCACATTCGCGTGTGGACGGCCCCTGGAGATCGCTACCGGAGGAGGCCGAATGCATCCGCTGTGGGGGCGAATCGTTCGGCCTCCATCGCGCAACGTGGTTGGCACAGGAGTCCATTCGGCGTGACATCTCCTCCCCAGGTCGTGGTCAGCGCGTCGATCGCGTTCGACTACGTCATGTCCTTCAACGGATCGTTCAAGGACCACATTCTTGCCGACAAGGCGCATGTCTTGTCCGTCAGTTTTCTCCTCGATTCGCTCAAGCGGCAGCGCGGCGGTATCGGGGGCAACATGGCATATAGCCTGGCGCTCCTGAACGTGCCGTGCGCGCTTGTTGGAGCGGTGGGTGCCGACTTTGGCACATACCGCGAGGTGCTGGAGGAGATCGGCGTCGATCTCTCCCACGTGACGGCCATTCCAGGGGACTTCACATCGACATCGTTCATGAACGCGGATCTTGCCGGCAACCAGATCGCGGCGTTCTACCCTGGAGCCGGCAATCACTCGTCCAAGATCGATGTGACTGACATCTCGCGGACCGCGGAATGGGGGATCATCAGCGCCGCGGCTCCGGATGCCATGATCCAGCATGCGGAAGAAATCGTCGCGACCGGCGCGAAGCTGGTCTTCGACCCCGCTCAGCAGATCGTGATTCTCGATGGAGATCAGCTGAGTCGTGGGATCGAGATCGCAGAGATTGTTGTCGGGAACGACTACGAGTTCGGGATGATCGAGCGCAAGACCGGCCTGGGCATCGACGACATCGCCCGCAAGGTTCCACTGACGGTGACCACCTATGGGGACCGCGGTTCGGAATTCCGCGCCGGGGGCGAGGTCGTCAAGATACCGATCGCGGCGCCGGAGCCGTTCGTCGACCCGACTGGCGGTGGAGACGCGTTTCGCTCGGGCATGCTGAAGGGGTTGCTTCTCGGCAAGGAATTGCCGGTTGTGGGTCGACTGGCTGCTTTGGCTGCAACGCATGCGATCGAGTACCACGGGCCACAGGAGCACTTCTACACGCCGGCGTCATTCCTTGAGCGCTTCCAGCGCGCGTTTCCGGACTACGCTGATTCCGTTTCGCTCCAGGACCTGGAAGGTACCGGAACACACGTCGCCGGACACGCCGCGTAGCGTTCCGGCATCGGCAAGCATCATGGCGATCGAACATCACCATGGTGACGACGAAGGCGAGCGCAAGGCTCGCCAAGGAGAATTCCACATGGCGGCTACCACGCCGAGCACGCGAAACTTCGACATCAAGGATCCCTCACTCGCATCCGCCGGTCGGCGGCGAATCGAATGGGCCGAGCGCGAGATGCCGGTGCTTAGCCAGATCCGCGAAACGTTCAAGGAGACTCGTCCCTTCGAGGGGCTGCGGCTTCTCGGCTGTGCCCACATCACGACCGAGACAGCCAACCTCGCCCTGACGCTCCAGGCTGGCGGAGCCGACGCAGTGATGTGCGCCAGCAACCCGCTCTCCACACAGGACGATGTCGCGGCGGCGCTTGTTGAAGCCGGTATCCCCGTCTTCGCGATCAAGGGTGAGGACGACGAAACGTATCATCGCCACATTCACGCGGCAATCGCCCACCGGCCGCATATCCTGATCGATGACGGCGCGGACGTCGTGACGATTATCCACAAGGAATACACAGACCTCATCGCCGACATCTATGGCGCGACAGAAGAGACGACTACCGGTGTCGTTCGAGAGCGTGCGATGGAGAAGGCTGGGGTACTCAAGTTCCCCATCATCGCCGTCAATGACGCCGATACCAAACACTTCTTCGACAACCGCTACGGAACCGGTCAGAGCACGATCGACGGCATCCTGCGAGCGACGAATATCCTGATCGCCGGACGTGTGGTCGTGGTTGCCGGTTACGGATGGTGCGGCAAGGGGATCGCCACTCGGATCCGGGGCATGGGTGCCCAGGTGATCGTCACCGAGGTCGACCCGGTCCGCGCTCTGGAAGCCGCGATGGATGGTTTCCAGGTCGCAACGATGGAGAAGGCCGCCCCGTTGGCCGATGTGGTGGTCACCGCAACCGGCAACGTGAACGTGATCGATCGCAAGCACTTCGAAGTGATGAAGAATGGCGCGATCATGGCGAACTCCGGTCACTTCAATTCCGAGATCAACCTCAAGGCACTTGCGGAGATGTCAGGGGAAGGACGGCGCACGCTGCGACCGTTCGTCGAGGAGTTCACATTCGGCGAGAAGAGCCTGATCGTGCTCGGCGAGGGGAGATTGATCAATCTCGCCGCCGCTGAGGGCCACCCCGCCAGCGTGATGGACATGAGCTTCGCGAACCAGGCACTTGCGGCGGAGCACCTGGTCAAGTCGGGTCGTTCCCTGGAGAACAAGGTCTATCCGGTGCCGCACGAGATTGACAGCGAGATCGCCGCCCTCAAGTTGAAGGCGATGGGCGTCACCATCGACGAGCTGAGTGCCGAGCAGGATCACTACATGAACTCGTGGGAGAGCGGGACGTAGAGATCGCCACAACGCCGGCTGCCGTCCCGGGCAGCCGGCGCCTCGCGTTTGCCAGCGCACCCTCCATGCTCCGCACCCCTCGCAGATCCCGAAGTCAAGGATGAATTCGATGACGACGACGTTCGATACCGCGGAAAAGTTGCTCTTCACCTCCGAGTCTGTGACGGAAGGCCATCCCGACAAGGTCTGCGATCAGATCTCCGATGCGGTCCTCGATGCCGTACTGGCCGAAGATCCCATGGGCAGGGTGGCGTGCGAGACGTCGACGACCACCGGGCTTGTTGTCGTCTTCGGTGAGATCACGACGAGTACCTATGTCGACGTGCAGGCGCTGGTTCGGCAAGTCGTCACCGATATCGGATATACCCATTCCGATCATGGGTTCGATGCAGCCACGAGCGGCGTGATTGTAGCGATCAAGGAGCAGAGCGCCGAGATCTCGGCGGGGGTTACGACCGCGCTCGAGGCCCGGTCCGGTACCCAGGGTGACAAGTACGATCTCACCGGTGCCGGGGACCAGGGAATGATGATCGGTTATGCAAGCAACGAAACGCCGGAGCTCATGCCACTCCCGATCTCGCTTGCCCACAAGGTAGCACGTCGACTGGCCGAGGCTCGCAAAAGCGGCGAGATCGCATACCTGCTGCCAGATGGCAAGAGCCAGGTGACCGTTGAGTACTCCATGGGCAAGCCTGTTCGAGTCGACACAGTGGTCGTATCCACCCAGCATCTGCCTGATCCGACGAATGAGCAGATCGCGTCGGATGTGGAAACCCTCGTCATTCGACAGGTCATCCCGGCCGAGCTCCTGGATGAGCAGACCAAGATCCTTGTCAATCCGAGTGGACGTTTCGAGGTGGGTGGCCCAATGGCGGATGCTGGGCTGACCGGGCGTAAGATCATCGTCGACACCTATGGCGGCATGGCACGACATGGTGGGGGCGCCTTTTCCGGCAAGGATGCCACCAAGGTTGACCGCTCGGCGGCCTATGCCGCTCGATACGTCGCCAAGAACGTGGTTGCGGCCGGCCTTGCGGACCGATTCGAGCTACAGATTTCGTACGCGATCGGGCAAGCGCATCCAGTCTCGATCATGTGCGAAACGTTCGGCACCGGCAAGATCAGCGATGATGAAATCGTGCGGCTGGTGACGGAAACCTTCGATCTTCGGCCGGCGGCAATAATCGAACACCTTGATCTGCGTCGTCCGATCTATCGCCAGACAGCGGCCTACGGCCACTTTGGACGAGATGATCTCGATCTGCCATGGGAAAAGACCGACAAGGCGGAAGCGTTGGCCAATGCCGCGGGCGTCGCGACAGCGGTTGTCGCGAATTAGGTTTGACGCGGATCGTTTTGCTGGGTCAAAGGGGCAACAGGGCGGCACACACGTGCCGCCCTGTTGCACTGTGACGGTGGTGCCATTGTCCTGCAGGGCGCGGCATGTTGATCTCGTCAACGTCTGTGCTATAACCCCAGTCAGCTTCGATCGTTCCAGCCAGGACGGGGTTCCCCCCAATCAATGAAGTTCGTAATTGCCATCGTTCAGGATTATGACTCCGACAGACTGCTGCGATCGATCGTGCTTTCCGGCCTGAGAGCGACCCGAATCGCCAGCACAGGTGGATTCCTGCGGATGGGAAACACGACGGTTCTTATGGGTGTCGATGACCAGCGCCTGTCCGAGTGTCTGTCCATCATCGAGAAGTCCTGCAAGTCTCGAGTGGAGGTCCAGGTCGATGTGGCCTCACCGGAGTACGTCGAGTGGTTTCCGGCTGGCATCGATGACGTCACCGTTGGAGGAGCAGTCGTGTTCATCGTCCCGGTCGAGCGGCACGTACAGTTTCCAGGTTCTTCGTCATGACCACCAAGCGGGCGAGAGTGATCGCCGAGGTGCATAGGGAGTTTGGCCAGCGTGTCCGGCTTTCCTGCCGGGGCCTGATGATTGCGGCGAGTGTGGCGTTACAGCAGTTCGGGACGGATAACGCACCGACCCAGCGGGACCATCCCCCGTATGTACAGCTTCTGGATGATCCGCTTGATAGATTCTCGGAACGCGAACTCATCGGGGGTCTGGTGCTCACCACCGACCTGAAGGTGCCGGCCGACGACAGCCGGATGACTGGCAACCAGAATTAGCGCTGTCCCGAAGCACGATCCGGTTGCCAGCCATTATCGATAGATCAGCCATGAACGGCGGTTTGTGGCTGGCCGTATCTAGTATCCTCGGACAACATCGGACCGAGAATTTGCTGCGCAGCCATTACATGTGCGCAGGAGTCAAGAACATGGGCTTCGAATGTGTGGCAGGAGCAATGCCAGCCATCTTCATTCAAAGCTACCGTGTACGTGTCGTGGGAGCCACGGAACTGAGCCTGGAACGTCGTGATGCTTACTCGCTCTGGTTCGCGCGCGTAGCGGTTCGCCTTTTCGATCTTCCCAATCATGCCCGAGTTCATCGATATTCCGCTCCTTTACTCAATGTGCTGTCACTGTCGGCCGGTCTGGCCGGATCTCGCCACCAATGAGAGCTCTTGCGTGACCCCGATCTTCGCTGGGTGGACAGCGTCCGCGATCCGCTCATCACACAAAAATGCACCGCCGAGCCAGGCTCGATCGGTGCAAGCATCCAACATTTCGTGTGAGCGGTCATGATCCATCGCTCTACCCCTCTTCCCAACGGGAACCGCGCGGGTGCGGCAAGATCACTCCTCTTCGCTTGGTCGTGGAGTATAGCAAGGTGCTGCGCAGGATGCCAGAGGAAAGTCCGCGGATCGCGTTGTCCCTCCTCAAGCCAATGCTTGCCGGCCAAGGCGTATCCAAAAACCGTCATACGTTGGATTGCCCGATCGGAACCGGCACTCCGCTATACTCTCGATGAGCGTGGAGGCCAAACATCATGACCAGGTCCAGAGAATCCATCCTACACTCCATCGATGACCTGCCGCTACATCGTCGCGCCTGGCTTACCTGGAATCTCTATCGGGATCCGCGTGTGTCGCCCGGGCTCAAGCGGGCGATTACCGCTGGCGCACTTGCTTATGTGCTTTCCCCGATCGATATCCTTCCAGACATCTTGCTTGGAGTGGGGCAGATCGATGATCTTGGGATCCTTGTCGGGTTCGTGTTTCTCCTCTCGAACCTGCTCGTAAAGTTCGCTCCCGAGGATGTGCTGTCCGCCTATCTCGATCAAACGGATGGCAGCGCCCGGCCCGACAATGCCAAACCACGGCAATCGAATGGCGGTGACAATGACATCGACGTTCCGTTCCGGGTGCAATGATTGCTCTGAAGGATTTAAGCCCGTTTGCCTGGTTCCGGCGAGGAGCATGACAGCATATGGCCCGGAAAGCCCGACAAGGCTCACGACCGAAGAAAAAGCAGACACGGATACGGTCATCGGCTCCGGGCGCGGTTCCAGAACGCCCTGAACCGGCCGCGGTGCCAGCCACCGCGCCGCCAAGAGCGCCCGTTGTAACCACTCCTGTAGCACCATCAAGCACCCAGAGTCCACGCGTCACGATGGTCGGTGCGACGCGGCCGTATCAACACCGCCGGGGACGGCCGGTCGCGATCGTACGGTCGTCCACGCCCGCCAGCGCGTATGTGTTGCCAAGGGAGCGGGAATACACGTTCATCCGGTCGGATCTTCGCCGGCTGCTGCTGACCGCGGCAGTTCTGGCCGTCATGATGGTGGCGCTCTTGGTCCTTCTCGAGCCATAAACGCAAGAATCGGCTGCCAATGAGAATGCGCGGATGCAGAAGCATCCGCGCATTCTCATTGGCGAATTTTTCGCGATCGACCCTATTCTGGCGGCGTTTCCTGATCGTCGTCATCGGCGACGACGCTGCCGACATACGAGACGGCATCCGCATCCGGTTCATCCAGCTCGGCGTCCGCATCAATGGAATCTTCCTCGGTGGCGTCCTCTTCATCGTCACTGAAAACGAAATCTCCTTCCTCGCGAAGGAAGAGCAGTTCGCGTTCTCGCATCAGGTCCTGGGTCGCCCTGTTCTGGCGCGGGAAGGAGATGCGGGACCCCATCGACGGATCCTTGTAGACCTCACGGATGATGACACGGAGGCTCTGGCTGGAGACGCCGAGAGCATACACCTCATACCGGTTCCCACTTTTCATGAGATCGGCTATGCGCTGGGCGATCCGGGAGTCGACTTCGCCAAGGATGGCGGCGCCATCACCAAGAACCTGTACCCTAGAGTCGACGACGACAAGATTGAGCTGTTCGCCCGGGGATACTTCCGCCAGCTGGCCAAGCTCGGCCGGATTCGCCAACTCATCCACCCAGGTCTTGCCGATTTCTTCGATGAACACGTTTGGTCGCGGGATCGATGTTGCGGTGGCCGCTTCGCTCGCTGGCAGGCCGTCGCCGCGGCTGTAGAGCGTTTCGAGGCGCTGAAGATTTCGCCGCGCGATCATGTTGGCGGGGTCCGCCTTGAGGGATTCGCTGTAGGCGTCGCGCGCGGCATTCAGCTGGCGGAGCTCGATCAGCGCGCGCCCCTTTCGATTGAGGGCATTGGCATCCCTCGGGAATCGCTCGATGATTTGATTGTTGAGCGCGAGTGCCTCTTCCCATCGACCCTCGAGGGCCGCTTTCTGCGCGTCGGCTTCGAGCTGCCGCTTGGTTCCCGGCTTGTTCCTGGTGTTTGCCACGATGATCGATCCCTTCGATACTTGCGGTACCGCGATTTTCTATTGACCTGTCGAGAGTGACGTGCCGTAGATCGACTCCTATCTTGGTGCGCCGACTGCTTCACCCATCAGGTACCACGGCATCGTTCGGGTGATCCGGACATCGACCAGCTTTCCGACGAGTTCCCTCGGATCATCGAAATGGACGAGGGTGTTGCCACGTGTACGCCCCGTCCAGCGTCCCTTCGACTTGCCCTCGACAAGAACCTCATAGGTCTCTCCGAGCCGCCGCGCGTTGATCTCCGTGCAGACTCTTTCCTGAAGTTCCTCGATCGCCTGATGCCGCCGGAACTTTTCTTCATGCGGGACATCATCTTCCCAGCGAGCGGAAAGTGTGCCTGGACGGGGCGAGTACATCGCCAGGTGAACCTTGTCGCAGCGGGTCTGTTCGAGCATGTCGTACGTCTGCAAAAACTGCTCATCGGTCTCGCCGGGGAATCCGACGATGACATCCGTCGCCACGGTTGCCTCAGGCATCGATTGCCGGGTTGCCGCGATGCGTTCCATCCACATGTCCCGCGTATACGTGCGCCGCATCCGACGCAGGACTTCGTCATCCCCGGCCTGGACCGGAAGATTCATGTGTTCACACGCCGACCGCAATTCCGCCATGGCGGAGATGATGTCATCACCCATGTACTTGGGGTGCGACGTCAGGAAACGCAGACGCTCCAGCCCTGGGATCGCATCGACGGCCCTCAGCAGGTCGGCCAGTGACGGTGTTTCGGCGAGATCGTGGCCGTAGGCATTGACGGTTTGCCCGAGCAGGGTCACCTCCCGCACGCCTGAAGCGACGATCCGCTCGACTTCCGTGACGATATCCGCGAATGGACGGCTGGTCTCCTTGCCTCGGCGATAGGGCACGATGCAGTACGAGCAAAGAAAGTTGCACCCGTAGATGATCGGGACATACGCCGTCACGCCGCTGGTGCCGGCGTCCGTCTCCGGCTGGTAGTAGTGTGGAAGGGCGTCCAGGTCATCGTCCAGACGGGAGAGCTCGGGTACCACCTGCTTCAGCTTGTCGAAATCCGACGGATCGAAGAAGAGATCCACGTGCGGAAATCTCTGGCTAAGCGTCTCCTGCTGTTTGGTAACCATGCACCCGGTGAGCACGAGCGGCATCTCCGGTTTCTGCCGCTTGAGCCGGGCAAGCGCATTCAGTTTTCCGGCTACCTTGTCTTCTGCCGCCTGGCGTACGACGCACGAGTTCAGCACAACGATGTCCGCTTCCTGCTCGTCGTCGGTGCGTTGGTATCCCACCTCCTGTAGCATTGCCGAGACTTTGGAGCTGTCGGCTTCGTTCATCTGACACCCTATCGTCCAGATGAAGAACCGTTTGCCATTGGCTGGCAATCGGGCGGGGGCCGGCTCTGCAAATGCTCCGGTTACGGGGCGCAAGGAGATGAGAGGTTTGTTGATGGCGTCAACTGGCACTGGAAACTCCTGACGGAGGCGGGACGGTGACATGGCAATTGTTCAGGGTCGGCCCAGGAACGCAGGCTCAACAGATGAGTATAGCCAGAACTCCAGAACAATCACACGACGACTGCTTTCGACTACGTTGAACGTTGACTTTCAGTCGATGCGAGGTGCCCGGCATGGTAGATTGGATTATGACGTAGCTCGTCCCACCCAGTCTCAAGAGTACAACAAGACTAAGGAGTCCCTGAATGGTCAAAATTAACTCATCCGAGTAAACGAGCATTTTGAA
>CADCWI010000116.1 GCA_902806355.1 uncultured Thermomicrobiales bacterium
AAGCCGCTCTAGGTGGTACAAAGCGATACACATCGAGCATCTCGGCATGCCACGGTGGGGTTCGCCATCGGCAGTTGTCAGTGGGAGGGGAGACGCGATCATGATTTCCGTACGCCACCTGGCGGTCCGGACCGCTGACCTGTCCGCATCCCGGCGCTTTTACGAGGAGGGGCTCGGCTTGCGCTACCTCGGTCCGCGACCACCAAGTGAAGCCCTCAACCTCACCGACGGCGCGATCAACCTGACGCTGCTCCCGTACGATGGCCCTGCTCGATCTGCCATGCCGGAGGGAACGGAATTCGTCCACTTCGGCTTTGTGGTCGACGACCTGAGCGCCACCTACCGCCGCCTGATGGATCTCGGTGCGCACATCGTCAGTGAGGACATCAATAAGCGGCAGGCGCTTTCCGGTGCCGAACCCCAGAACTCCTTCAAGGTGCTTGACCCGAACGGCATTGTGCTGGATGTCACGGCGCGACCCGACGAGTGGCTCGTGCGCTAGACCGCATGAAGGCGAAACGGTCCAGCGACGGAAGCTGTTGCAGGCACTCCGGAAGGGTCATGGCGAACGCTCCGCCCAAGCGCCGGGTATGGCCTAAATACGAATATGCCCGGCCCGTAATCGATGCTCGTGATCGGCACGCACCGTCCAGGGCAGGCGGCTGGATTTCAACCGCGAAGCTGCACCGGGATTCCGGCGGAGGGTGGCGTTTTTCCGGCCAGGACATCGACCAGCGCGTGGAGCGTCACGGCGGGGTCACCAAAGGTGAGCAACGTATCGGACACGGTGCCGAAACACCCGGCATCGTAGGGGCCACGCAGCGCAACGTGAACCATGCGCGTACCGGGGTCGGCTGCATCAACGATGCGACCCCCGATCTCCACCTGGTACGGGAAGTCGGCGGCATCGCGGGTGAGCAGGACGATGGTGCTCACCTTGCCCGCAGCATCCAGTGCGGTCTCGATCGTCTCGTCCGCCGGGGAGTGACCGACGGTGACGACCCGCGTGCCCGCGAGGAGGCGAGCGACGCCGTCCCGGATGATCTCGCCCCGGTTGAACGGATCTTCCGCTTCGCTCGATCGCAAACGCTGGAAGTCCACAATCAGTGCCCGTTCGCTCGCGGCGATCGGCTGGAACGACCCCTCGCCGGCGACGGCGATCGTGTTGGCGGCGATCCGCGTCGCCTCGGCGCGCCATTCACCGGGCGCCGGTGCCAGCGGCGGGGTGACCTCGTCCATGCCGTAGGTCCGGCGAACCTCGTCAAGTCGCTGGATCGTTTGTCCGAACGCTTCGGGCGGAAGCAAGCCGTTCTCGATCGCACTGGTCAGCGCGCGGTGCCGGATCACCTGCTTGTCGAGCGACTCGTTCGACTCCAGCACGTCTACTCCAGCCGCCTTGCAGCGGACCGCGCTGTCTTCCAAACCGTAGCGGTGGTCGATCGCGTCCATCGAGAGCGAGTCGGTGACGATCAGGCCGTCGAACCCGAGTTCACCGCGCAGGAGACCGGTCAGGATCGGCTTGGACAGGGTTGCCGGATGCTCGTCCAGCACGGGGAAGACGATGTGGGTGGTCATTATTGCCGGGACGCCAGCGGCGATAGTAGCCCGGTACGGAGCGAGTTCGATCTCGTGGAGGCGGCTCAGCGGGTGGTCGATTACCGGCAACCCGAGATGGGAATCGACGCTCGTGTCACCGTGCCCCGGGAAGTGCTTGACCGTCGCCATCACCCGCGCTTCGGCGAGCCCCCGCATCGTCGACAGTGCCCCGGCAGTCACCGATTCAACGGTGTCACCGAACGACCGGGTTCTGATCACCGGATTGCGGGGATTGTTGTTGACATCGACGACCGGCGCGAAATCGACGTTGATGCCGACCTCCCGCAGTTGCTGGCCGGTGATTCTGGCACACGTTTCCGTGTCGGTCAGGTTGCCTTGAGCGGTCAGCGCCATTGCCCCCGGGACGGTGACCATGTCGGGCGGGAGCCGGGAAACGATCCCGCCTTCCTGGTCAGCCGCAATCAACAGCGGCGGCATCCCGAGGATACGGGCTTCACGCTGGAGTTCCGTGGTCAGCCCGTGAACCTGCTCGCGGCTGGTGATGTTGTCGGCGAAGAAGATGACGCCGCCAGGACGGATCTCCCGGAAAACGCGCCTTGCGACGTCGTTGAAGACGGGGCCTTCGAAGCGGAGCATCATGCTCTGGCCGGCAAGCTGGGCAGGCGTGAGGTTCGTCATTGTCGCTTTCCTGGAGTGACTGGTTGCCCCGACCAGCGAACCAGCGATCGAAACCTGCACCCCGACACGGTGGTCACGCCGCTGGTCTCGGCGTGGAGAGCAACCACACTGATCGATCAGTGACGCGTTTCGCCTGAGCATTGAGCAGGTAGGTGCGGCGTGACATCACAGGGCCGATTCAGGCACGGCCCCGTGATCCGGGGCGATAACGATCCCGCCTTTCTGGGAGGACGCCTCAGAGATCGGCCTCTCCTCGCAGGTAGCGGACGAATCTGGCCGCTCCCGCCGCCTTGCCGTCGTCAGGCAGGGTGGTGAGGTGATTGATCAGGGCCGCACCGACGATCGCGCCGTCGGCATGCTCGGCGACCTGGCGCACGTGATCGGGCCGCGAGATCCCGAAGCCGACCGCCAACGGCAGGTCGCTGTGGGAGCGGACCCGGTCGAGATACTCGCCGAGCGTGTCCGACATCTTCTCCCGCGCGCCGGTCACTCCGGTCACCGAGACGCAGTAGATGAAACCGCTGCCATAGCGTGCGGCGTTCGCGATCCGCTCGTCGGTGCTGGTCGGGGCGACGAGAAAGATGAGATCGCGCTGATGGGCGCAGCAGGCCGTGTAGAGGGCGTTGCTCTCCTCGGCGGGGAGGTCGGGGACGATGATCCCGTCAACCCCGGCCGCGGCGAGGTCGGAGACATACCGCTCGATGCCGTACTTCAGAATCTGGTTGTAGTACCCCATGAACTGGATCGGAACGGTCATGCCCTTGGCCCGGAGTCGCTTCGCGAGCGCGATGCAATCCGTGAGCCGGGTGCCGTTCTGAAGGGAGATCTGGCTGGTCATCTGGACGGAGGTGCCGTCCGCGATAGGATCGCTGAATGGCAACCCGATCTCAAGCAGATCGGCCCCGCCCTCGACGAGTCCAACAATGATCTCCTCGCTGAGTGCCATCGTCGGAAACCCGGCGGTGTGATACGGCATGATCGCGGTCCGCCCTTCCTGCTTGAGGCGGGCAAACGTCTCCGCGATCCGGCTCGGGGCGACAGTCACGGTTGTCGACGGACCCGCGTTCACAGGGTGACGCCCAGCGCGTCGGCGACCGTGTGCATGTCCTTGTCGCCCCGGCCGGAGAGATTGATCACAACCGTGTGCTCGGGGGAGAACTCATTCGCCAGCTTGGCGGCGTAGGCGATCGCGTGGCTCGATTCCAGCGCCGGGATGATGCCCTCGGTGCGGCAGAGAAGCTTGAACCCCTCCAGCGCCTCATCGTCCGTGATCGAGACGAAGCGGGCGCGGCCAGCATCCTTGAGATAGGAGAGCTCCGGGCCCACACCCGGGTAGTCGAGCCCGGCCGAGATCGAGTGCGTCTCCACGATTTGCCCATCATCGTCCATCAGCAGGTACGACCAGGACCCGTGCAGCACACCCTCCTCTCCCTTGACCAGCGTGGCGGCGTGCTTGCCAGAATCCAGGCCGTGCCCGCCGGCCTCGACGCCGATGATCTCGACCGACTCGTCCTTGATGAACGGGTAGAACAGGCCCATCGCGTTCGAGCCGCCGCCGACGCAGGCGACGATCGCGTCCGGGAGCCGCCCGGTCTGTTCGAGAATCTGAGCACGGGATTCCCGCCCGATCACGGACTGGAAGTCGCGTACGATCATTGGATAGGGGTGCATCCCGGCGACCGTGCCGAAGATGTAGAAGGTGTCCCCAACATTGGTGACCCAATCCCGGATTGCGTCGTTGATCGCGTCCTTGAGTGTCTGCGAGCCAGACTTGACGGAGATGACTTCCGCGCCGAGCAGCTTCATCCGGAAGACGTTGAGGGACTGGCGCTGGATGTCGACCTCGCCCATGTAGATCACGCACTTCAGCCCGAGCAGGGCACAGGCGGTAGCCGTCGCGACGCCATGCTGACCGGCACCGGTCTCGGCGATGATGCGCGGCTTGCCCATCCTTTTGGCGAGCAGGGCCTGACCAAGGGCGTTGTTGATCTTGTGGGCGCCGGTGTGGGCGAGATCCTCGCGTTTCAGGAAGATGCGCGGTCCCTTGCCACCACCGATCTCATGGGCAAAGCGGGTCGCCTCGTAGAGCGGGGTCGCGCGCCCGACATAATGCGTGGCGAGGCGGTCGATCTCGGCCTGGAACGCGGGATCCTTCCGGGCCTCTTCATAGGCTTCGACAAGCTCGGCGAGCGCCGGCATCAACGTTTCCGGCGCGAATTGCCCGCCGAAGCGACCGAACCGGCCGTGGCCGTCCGGAGTCTGATGGTTGATTGCAGGGATGACATAGCTCGTGTCGACCACGGTGCGGAACTCCTCAAACTGGACACTTCGGTGCATGACCTGGCGCGATGCTGACTTATTACGGAAGCATGGCGGGCAAAGGATAGGCCGCAGGTTCAGTCAATGCTAGCAAGAAAGCGCCCGGCATGGGGGCTGGCGTGGGCGAAGTCAGGTCGCGGGTGCCTCATCCGGACTCCAGACGCCGACCTCGTCACGATGGTGGCGAAGATCCCCGGGATCGGTATAGACCCGGTAGGCACCGGCACGGAGCAGTCTGTCGTCGCCGTAGCCGCCGGACACGAGACTAATCCCGAGCGCTCGGGCCCGCTGGGCAGTGAGCAAATCCCGGATCGAATCTCCCACCACCATGTAGTTCGAGCCGTGCACGCCGAGCTTGTCGGCGGCGATGAAGGGGACGGGATCCGGTTTGGCACGCTTCGCCAGGTCGCGGGTGATGATCGGATTCGGCCCATCCAGCACCCCGAGCATATTCAATGAAGGGCCGCCGCCGCGCATGTGTCCGCTCGTCGCGATCGCATACAGAACATTGAGACGCGTCAGCTCCCCAAGAAGCTCGATCGCGCCGGCGAGCGGGCGAACCTGGCTGGCGAGTGGCACGAAGTAGTCGCCGTGGAGTTTGGCACTTTTCCGGGTCTCTTCGGGACCGAGATCGGCCCCGCTCTCGCGGAGCAAGGCACTGACGAAGAGGCCGCCGCACATCTCGATCCGGCGGTGGATGCGACAGACATCGAGCGCGATTCCGGACGCCCCCCAGCGCCTGTCGCCAGGCGAGTATATGGTGCCCCCTAATCGACAGGCACCGACTTTGGCGGTTCGACCAAGTCGGATATCATGCGTTTGGCAACTGCGAGAAATTCATGCCACTGTGTGGTTTGGTCGAGAATGACGATGTCCGCGCTGAGCAGAAACAATGTGACGCTCCTGGGCAACGGTGACACGCCCATGATATTCGCGCATGGGTATGGTTGCGATCAGAATATGTGGCGCTTGATCGTCCCGGCATTCGTCGACACCCATCGCGTGGTGCTGTTCGATCACGTCGGGGCCGGCCGGTCCGATCTCTCCGCCTATGACCGCACAAAGTACAGCTCGCTTGGAGGCTACGCGCAGGATCTCCTGGAGATCTGCGACGAACTCGATGTGAGGCGCGGCGTCTTCGTCGGACACTCGGTCAGCGCCATGATCGGCCTGCTCGCGGCAATCCAGGAGCCGGAGCGGTTCGATCGCCTCGTCCTCGTCGGTCCGTCGCCGTGCTATATCAACGACGCCGACTACTCCGGGGGGTTCAGCCGCGAGGATATCGACGAGTTGCTTGAGTTACAGGACAGCAACTACCTGGGCTGGGCCGCGAGCCTGGCCCCGATCATCATGGACAATCCGGACCGGCCCGAACTTGCTGAGGATCTTCGCAACAGCTTTTGCCGCACCGACCCGGAAATTGCCAAGCAGTTCGCCGCAGTGACGTTCCTGTCGGACAATCGTGCCGACCTGCCGCGAGCGCGGGTCCGCTCGCTCGTCCTGCAAAGCCAAGTTGATACGATCGCCCCAATGGCCGTTGGTGAGTACGTGCATCGTCACCTGCCGAACAGCGACATGGTTGTTTTGGATGCGACGGGGCACTGCCCACATCTCAGCGCGCCGGAGGAGACGATCGCAGCGATCAAGGGCTTTCTGGACTCCCAGGAGTCATGAGAATCGGGTGACAGTCGCCGGATGAGCGTGAGTGATGATCTGATGCAAGCAAGCCTCGGAGACCTGTACGAGCAGGGCCCGTGCGGCTACGTGTTCACGCGCCTGGATGGCACGATCCTTCGAGTGAACGACACCCTGCTGGGATGGATTGGGGCTGTGCGGGACGACCTGGTCGATGTGCGCCGGTTCCAGGACACACTGACAGTGCCCGGCAAGTTGTTCTATGAGAATCAGTACTTCCCGCTCCTCCGTCTGCAAGGATCCGTCCAGGAGGCGGCCTTCGACCTGGTTCGACGCGGCCGCGAACCGCTGCCAGTCCTGGTCAATTCGCTGCTACGGACTGATGCGGATGGTCGTCCGGTGCTGATCGCCCATGCCATTTTTGACGCGACCGACCGCCGTGCTTATGAGCAGGAATTGATGCGATCGCGCCAAAGCGCGGAGCAATTGGCGGCCGTGGTCAGAATGTCGAGCGACGCGATCGTCAGCATGTCGGCCGAGGGGTTCGTGACGACCTGGAATGCTGCCGCGGAGCGTTTGTTTGGATACTCAGCTCACGACATCGTGGGGACGGAGCTGCGCAACATCCTCGCGCCGGCGAAGGAGCACGCACCGTGGCAGCACATTTGGGCCGAACTCAAATCCGCACGTGCAGTTCAGCTTGAGATGGTTGGCTCCTGCATACGAGGTCGTACGGTCGAGGTTTCCGCTGGCTTTACACCGCACCCGGATCTCCTGGGAAACCTGGGCGCGGTCTCGGTGATCATGCGGGATATCGCGGAACGCCGGGCAGTTGAGCGCTTGCAACAGGAATTCCTCGAGGTGACTTCCCATGAACTCCGTACGCCCCTCACCGGCATAAGGGCAAATGCTCAACTCATGCAGCGTCGCGCTGTCTACAACGAGCGAGCCGTTGCGGCGATCATCGCCCAGGCTGACACGCTGCAACGGCTCACCGATGACCTCCAACTCGCGTCACGGATCCAGGGCGACCGCCTGACCCTTGTGCCTGATCAGACCGATCTGGTGACCGCAGCCCGTGCAGCCGTGGAGTCGTTCGGCGCCGATGAATCGGTTATCCGTGTCGAAGCACCTGCAGAGCCCTTGATTGTATCGGCCGACCAATACCGACTCGGTCAGGTGGTGACAAACCTCTTGACGAATGCGATGAAGTATTCCCCGGAAGGAAGCGAGATTATCGTCCGCGTTGCTCCCCACGTAGGAGAGGCCCGCGTGTCGGTGGTTGATCACGGGGTTGGAATTCCTCGCGAGGCCCTTCCCCGTCTGTTCGATCGCTTCTATCGAGTCGAGGGAGGGACTGATCGGGTGCCGGGGCTGGGCTTGGGCCTCTACATTTCACAACGGATCGTCGAGGCTCACGGCGGGCGTATCGATGTGGAGTCTACGCCCGGACACGGGAGCACGTTCACGGTTGCGTTGCCGATGCAGCCCGGCTTGACACAGTGAGCGAGGACCACACAGCAGCGAGCAAATACACCCGTGGAGCGCCACATGGCTGATGGCCAGAGCCGGCGAAACCGAGGTCGAGCGGCATAGTGTCGATGACCGTCATCAGGCGCCAAGGGTCGACAAGAGCCCAGCGTTACACCCACCTGGAGCGCGCTTCTCGCAATGGAACCAGCTCCGAGCCGAAGTCTTCATCCTCGGCGCCCCTGGTCAGTCGGTTGCTATCCATCCCGGCCGCTCCAACGGTGGGGGTGAGTTCGGTCTGTGCGTAGTCCAGTGACCGCTCGTTTTCCATCATGTAGTTGGTTTCATCAGGTGGAGATGTGCTGGTAAATACGGTCGATCGGCCTGCCGTCGAGATCGCCGAAGATGATGTCGCCCGGATCAGTCCGAACCCCGCCGATCTCGATCGGGCAGCGGTAGTCGCTGATCACGTGCAGCGAGTGTCGCAGACACGGCCAGGTTTTGGGCACGATCACCACGGTACCGGCGAGAACACCGTCGCCGCCTGGAACGCCCCAGGGTCGCCCACAGCGAAAGAAACCCATGACATCGGCCCATTAACGCCAGCGTTCATAATCATCCTTCATTTGGCGAAAGCAAAGTTTGATGAGCAGGGGGTGCATCTCCGTGGCGGTGCACGATCTTCCACTCGCCATCTTCGCGGCGATACACGTGCGTGACGCGGAGGGTGTACGGCTCACTTGGAACGCCGTCGATGGACACCGAGGTGTGCTCGTAGCCAACGGTATATGCCAGGCGGCCGCTGGCGCCCGCAGCCACGAGGTCGAAGCGATAGGAGGTGCAGTTGGAGAACCGCGATGCGAGCCAGCGGAAGGTCTGGCTTACCTCGTTCCAGCCGCGGTTGCTCTTGATCGCCCCGAACAAGGTCACTGGATCGCGCATCGACCACATCGCTAAGCGGGGAGTCGGGTCCCCGTTATGGATGGCTTGTTCGGCCCCAATCTGCCGAGGGAGAATGGCGTCGAGGAAATCTTCGAGGTCACTCATGTTTGCCTCCTGAAACGCGCTGCCGCCTGAATACACGTTCTGTCCACAACGCACGAAATCCTCGACTACGGGCCGGGCGTTATGCTCGGCCCGTTTCGGTGCGCCCGACATCCGCCATGCCGTTTCTTCCCCATATGATGCCCAAGCGTGAACCGCTCCCGATTCTCCAGGATCATTTCAGACAGACGACACCGGTTCGACGACGACGGTGGTGTGCTCGGCTTCGCCCGGCGTGAACAGCAGGATGCCCCGCATCGGCCCCCGCCCGGAGTTCCAGGCGGTGTGGACCGTGTTCCGCGGCACGAAGACGAGCGAGCCGGCAGGGGCGACGACCTGGCGGTCCCCGAGTTGGAAGGTCAGCTCGCCCTCCGCGACGTAGAAGGTCTCGTCGGTGTGGGGGTGGAAATGCAGCGACGGACCGGGGTCGCCGGCTGCCATCGCGCCAACCATGCCGCTGTAAGCGCCGCCGGTGTCCCTGGGACCCAGCATGATCGGGCCGCGGGTTACCTCGCCAGCGGCACCGTCGGGATCGGGCCTTACGATCGTCACGCCGTGGATCCGGTCCATGTAATTTCCTCCGTCTGAACCAGCGGCTCATCAACCGCTCGCGTGTCGGCCTGACGCCGGGAGTTTTCCGAATCGGCAGCAGTGCCACTACGGTCAGGCTAGAAGCGAGTGATTCCCGGGTACCAGAGAGCGGAGACCCGATGTTCCGGGAGATTCATTCCCGGATGTGATTGAAACCGCGGATCGGCCAGCGTCTTCGTCGGAATCCACCCCAACGCCTCCGAAGACCGCACCATCGACCATACGAAGACCTTCCGGTGTGAGCAGGAAACGGATCCCGCCTTTAGCCAGATCGTGAACGACGTCCAGATTGCCTGGGGCAACCCGTTCGAGGCGGTTTTCCTGTCCCACTCCGATGGGGCGAATGCACTGGTGGCGGGCACCCGCCAGGAGGCCACTGCCCTGTCCGTCATACCACTGGTGACGCGCACCTGCCGCAGGATGTAGCCGTTCGTGCTACGCACACAGACGAGGCCGCCTGCTCGGGAACGAAACTTCCCGGAAACGCGGGATACCATGCCCTGTCGCCCGGGAAACGCCTCGCCGCATGATCGATGGCGTCGAACCGTTTTTCATGAAAGGACACTATCATGTCTCAGCTCACTCGTCGCACGTTTACCCTTGGCAGCCTGGCGCTCTCCGGCATCATCCAGAATATCCGCTCTCCGGTCCTGGCCCAGACCGCAACCCCCGCCGCGTCCGGCCTGCCCAGCCTGGAGATCACGCTCACCGACGACGGGTTCGAGTTGCCTGACGGCATCCGGGCCGGCCGCTACGAGTTTGCGGCAAGCAACACCGGCACCATGACCATGAGCCACTTCGGCATTGGCAAATTTCCCGATGAGGTGACCGAGCAGGACATCGAAGCGTTCTTCGCCGCTCAGGGAGAAGATACAGAAGCCCTGAGCTTCGATGATATTGCGTTCGTCGGCGCGGCGGACTGGCCACAACCCGGCCAGCCCGCTGTGACCGGCGTGATCGACCTCCAGCCGGGGCGGTACATCGCATTCAAGCCGCTGGAAGAGGAGGAGCCGGTCCGCTTTACGGTCGAAGGCAAGTTCTCCGCAGCGGTGGAGCCAGCGGCCGACCTCACGGTCACACTGCGTGAGATGACGATCGACCTTCCGGAGACGGCGTTTACTTCGTCACCGATGCGCTGGAAGATCGAGAAACCTGGAGCAATCCACCACGAGGTGTCAGTGCTGGCGGTTCCGCCCGAGTTCGATGCCGACACGTTCATGATGTTGATGTCGCTCCCCGAGGACGCGACACCGCCACCAGGCACCCCCGAATTTGAGTACCAGCCGGTGGCCGCGATCGGGATCCTTGCATCGGGGGGTACGAGCTGGCTCGACGTGCAACTTGAACCGGGACACTACATGGCCACCTGCATGCTGCCGTTCGGGACCGGGTATCCGCACGCCATGGACGGGATGTTTGTATTCTTCGACGTAACCTGACCTCGGGGACCTTGCGGCAGCAGTCATCATTGATGCCAGCGCGGATCGATATCCGCGCTGGCGCTCCACCGGAGGACCACCATGCGGTTCCTCGCCGTCCCCCGTGATCGTCTCCCCTTTCTCGCAATCTGGCTGCTGGTGCTGGGTCTGGTTGTTGGCGTCAACGCGGCGTCGATCCCGAGCGAACATGGCGACATGGTGAGCCTTGCGGATTTCCCTGCCGAACAACGCGATGGAGTCCGGCACGCGTTGGACGCCTTGCACTTGAGCCCGACCCATCTCTCCTGGTACTGGATCGTCACCGACGCGCTCACCACCCTGATCTACCTGGTGATGGGTTGGCTATTGGTGCAGCGCGGACAGCCAGTATGGTTTTCCTCCTACATCGCGATCGTGACCATGGCGCTGGGAGCGGCCACGTATCCCCCGAGCATCAATGAAACGTATCCTGATCGCCCCGTGCTTCAGGTGATCGTGCTTGTCCTCACGGTCACTGCCGTGAGCGGGTTTTTCATCCTTCCTCTCATCTTCCCGGACGGCCGGTTCGTCCCGCGCTGGACAGTTTTGGCCGCTGTGTATGTCATGTTCTCGTTCGCCCTGTTCGACCTCAGCGAGAGAGTTGAATTCCTGGGTTCTGTTGCGTTCGATGTCGGCGCCACGCTGGTGCTGGTGGCGATCCTGCTGGGCACTTCCATCTACCGTTATCACCGCGTGTCCACTCCGGGGCAGCGCCGGCAAACCCGGGTAGTCCTCCTCGGCTTCGTCATCGGCCTGCCCGCGTTCTTTGCGGGCGACGCGATGATGCGCAATATCGACAGCAGTCCGACGGGAATCGCCTTCCTCTTTGGATTCATGATCTTGATCCAGGTCGGGTTCAACGCCCCGTTCCTCGCGATCGGCGCCTCTATGCTCTTCCACCGCCTCTTCGACATCGACGTCATCCTCAGCCGCACCCTCACCTGGCTGGCGATGACCGGGGTCGTGATCGGAACTTACATCGGGATTGTGGTCGGCATCGGCCGGCTGCTCGACACCGAGCGCAATCTGGCTCTCTCGCTCCTGGCGACCGGGCTGGTGGCCGTCGCCTTCCAGCCGTTGCGGGCCCGGGTGCAGCGCACGGTCGACCGCTTCGTATTCGGTGAACGTGACGATCCCTATGCGGTTCTCTCCCGGCTTGGGCACCGGATCGAGGACACCCTGGGTGCGGCAGACCTCCTTCCACAGATTGTGCGGACCACAGCCGAAGCGCTTCGCCTGCCCTATGCTGCCCTGTTCCTCGATCGTGCCGGCGGTCCCGAACTTGTAGCCGTGACCGGCAGCGCATCGAGGTCGACATTGCGCTTGCCTCTCACGTACCAGGGCCAGCCGCTTGGTGCGTTGGAGGTCGCCCAGCGATCGCCGGGCGATGCGTTCAGCGCCGCGGATCGGCGGCTGCTGGAAGACCTCGCACGGCAGATTGGGATTGCCGCCCACACCGTGACCCTGGCCGATGAGCTCCAGCGCTCCCGCGAGGCGATCATCACCTCGCGGGAGGAGGAGCGTCGCCGCCTGCGGCGCGATCTTCACGACGGCCTCGGCGCCCAGCTGGCCGCGCTGATCATGCAGACCGGTACGATCCGGTCACAGCTCCAGCGGGATCCCGGGGCCGCCGAGCGTGACCTCAACGAGCTTCGTGACGAACTCAAGACCGCGATCGATGACGTGCGCCGGCTCGTGCACGGGCTTCGTCCACCGGCCTTGGACGAACTGGGTCTGGCCGGGGCGATCCGTGCCCGGCTCGACCGCATCGGCGGGCACTCCGACTCAGATGGACCAGGTCTCCAGGTCCGGCTCAACGTTCAGGAACCGATGCCAGCTCTGCCGGCGGCCGTGGAGGTGGCCGCCTTGCGCATCGTGGATGAGGCGATCATCAATGTCGTGCGGCACGCCCATGCGCGCGCGGTGACAGTCACCATGGAGATCGTCTCCGGGAACCTGGCGATCAGGGTGGAGGACGACGGCGCAGGCTTGGACGTTTCTCACGTCGAGCCCGGTATTGGCCTTCAGTCAATGCGGGATCGCGCCCGGGAGCTCGGAGGGACATGGTCGATCGCACCTGGGGTCGGCGGATACGGCACCATGGTGCACGCCCGGCTGCCGGTAGCGGGAGACCCGAGATGAGTGCGGAAGCCACTTCAATCCGGATCGTGATCGTCGAAGACCACCCGCTCTATCGCAAGGGACTACGCACGATGATCGCCAACGTGCCGCAATTCACGCTTGCCGGTGAGGCGGCCGATGGCCTCACGGCGGTGGAGTTGGTGCTCGAGACCCGGCCCGATGTGGTCCTGATGGACCTCCAGCTGCCAGGCCAGGGCGGGATCGCGGCGATCCGGGATATCATCGCCGCCATTCCCGCGGTCCGCATCCTGGTGATCACGCTTTACGAGGACGAGAATTCCGTGTTTGCCGCCCTGCGCGCCGGGGCCCGCGGCTACATTTTGAAGGACAGTGACGAGGAGCACATTGTGCGGGCGATCTGTGCGGTCGCTGAGGGCGAGTCACTGTTCAGCCCAACCGTCGCCAGCCGCCTCCTTTCCTCGTTCACCCACGTCCGGCCGGTGGTGCCTTCCCCGTTTCCGACGCTGACCGAGCGCGAGCGGGACATTCTGCACCTGATGGCGCAGGGGCGGTCCAACCGGGCAATTGCCGACGAGCTACACCTGAGCGTCAAAACCGTCGCCAACAATGTCAGCAACATCTTCGCCAAGCTCCAGGCGGCCGACCGTGCGGAGGCCATTGTGCGTGCTCGCGAGGCCGGACTCGGGGCCTGATCCGGGCACGGCCACAAATGGGCAACCCGGAGCGTACGCTCGCTGACCAGCCTCGCACCGGCGGAAGCTACGCCGGCTTCGTTCGATGTCGGCAGCTCGACTCGTCGCTGGGCGACCTGGTCGCGGACGACGCCGAGATTCCGGGTCCGGCGAACTGCCCCGCAAGCGAGGGGGGTTGCAACATCCATTCGTTCGTCGGTTCTCGACGACGGTGATGTGTGGCACGTTACCGTTTCAGTTGCCGTCCTGGCATCTAGGGTTCACTCGATGCATCACGATCCTGCTCTTGGCAGACGGTCTCCAGCTGCAGGAGG